>DATIHK010000029.1:0-3174 GCA_035480775.1 Saccharimonadales bacterium (SeqCode)
ATTTAGTAGTGTATTTTGTATCACACTAGCAGAAATTTTATTACTGTATATTGTTGCCGAAAATATCAAGCCATTTGGTGCCTATGCAGAGCAAACTTTTAATAATGGAATTTCTACTCTCGGCCCAGCCGATCGAGTTCAACTAGAAAGTACAGAAAGTGTACCAGTTTATAGACAAGTTGATGACTTAATATACTTTTCTTCCAAAATGAAATTTGCTTACGAAACTGCTAAGGTCAAAGTAACTTTTAAAAACGCTAATCCGACTCAAAAAATATATATTGGATATAAAGATCAAGATACTTGGCACTACACAAATATGCTTATTGATGATGAAAACTTTAATGCCTCAGGTTGGAGTCAAGTAGGTCAATTTCCCACTTTGTATCAAAAAACACCTAAATATGCTTCTGCAGCCGATTTTTTTTCTAATCCTCCATCTGATGCCATAATTGGATTACACAATTTTGATAAAGAATCTTTGCCATACCCCGCAATAACTATTCCGAATTACCAGCCTTCAAAAATTCCAACAATTATTACCACACCAATCCGAGGATCTTTTACTTTTTACGCCTATTTAAACAAAGAGCCATTTGTTTTGGATATTCAGAAGCAAGATCTTAATTGGTATGGAGGTGCTGACGAAATGAGCGTACAGGTTTATAAAGATAAAGATTTGGTATATCAGCAAGGAGTTGTTGATGATGGCGTCGAAGATGCTTCAAAAAAAGCACTTCCACCGCAACTTGTGCATATCGAAAACCCAGGTGCCGATTTACCCGAGCCCGGAGTTTACAAAATAGTCGTCGAAACTACTACCGACACCGTGGTAAAAAGCATTAAAACTAATTTACATAAAATTGTTTTTGAAGGACCGTTATTTGTGGTCGAAAATTCCAGCAACTACCCAACGATAGCCAAAAATACTAAGCCAACTGAACTGTTTACAAATTCTTTGTTAGTTAAAGCCAAAACTTACCACAGTAATACGCTGCAAGCTTTGTACTTTGGTGAAAATGCTTTTTACTTAGATCAAACCGGCGTCGAACAAACCTACACTCCTTATGCCGGAAATTTTTACAAACTAACAATTCCAAAAAGCGATGTAATTTTAAATGGAATAGGTTATTTTGCCTTTAGCTCAGATCAGTTTTTTACTCCATCGCCGTATCATACTTTTAATATTTCTAACGCTGATGATTTTAAATGGACCGACTATATTCTTACTAATTATCAGGCTCCAACTGTTCAAGGTGACTACAAAGTCGCTGAGCAAGATTTTGATATTTCTAAAGCAGTTGCTAAAAACGGCTTGCTAAGCTGGATTATTAAAGCTCCCGGTTTAAAAACTAGCGGTGGGAATATAATTATAAAAGACATTCAAGTAGATTTGTATAAAAAGCCGCTTATAAAATTAAAATGACTGAAATATTAAATATTTTAAATATAATTTTTGCCGTAGTGGTAGTTTTATTTTTACCAGGATTTGTTATTTCGTATATCTTTTTTGATAAGAACAAAATCGATATTGTTGAAAGATTTGCTTTATCGTGCGCTTTATCTATAGCTGTAGTTCCTTTACTAGTTTTTTACCTTAATTTACTAGGAGTAAAAATTACCAAATTTAATATCTTAATTGAAATCTCTTTAATAATCGTCGAAAGCTTAATAATTATTTGGATAAAAAAACTGAAAACCAACAAATGAGAGTTAAACTAGGCATATTTGTTAAATATCTTTTTGAAACTTCTCTGTTTTTATATATTATTTGTATCGTATTAGATTTAATAAAAACTGGATTTGTCAGCAATGTTTTTGATTTAAATATTCTTTTGGCTGTAGTTTTAGTCAGCGGAGTTTTATCAGCTTTATTAGGTTACGAAGAAGTAACTCAAATCGGCAAACCCACAATAACAGATTCTAATTGGTATTTTATTATTGGAATTAGCTGTATCGGTGCAGTGGTAATTTTTATCAAGACTATGTATTTAGGAAATATTTCTTATTTTATTACCGGAGCAACTTTTATTATCTCTATTTTACTTTCTTACTTAGTACTTATCGACGACTCAGAATAAAATGAAAACACCGCTCTTCGCGGTGCCTTCTGATTTTCTTATTCAATTTTTAACGCTAGTGACTACGGGTGATTTGATTGTCCCGGAGGGCCAGTGTGGACATGGTTTTTATCGCCAAAGCCCCATCCTGGTCTGGTATCACCAGACGGCTTATCAGCAAAGGCTGTTTTTGCTGTAGCCAAGCCCAAGGAAATTAATACTAGCGCCATTACGAGAAATTTTATAGCTTTCTTGGACATTGATAAACCTTATCAAACCCGCCAAAGTATGTCAATCAATTTTATGTTAAGGTTTTGTTAGAAAAATTTAAATAAAAAAAGGAAAAACTCTTAACCTTAAGGTTAAGAATCTTCCCTTGATGTTTTACGGTATTTCTTATACAGCTTTAATGATATAAATGTCCATCCAATCGATGCAGAAAACATTGCCACGAAATCAGCCGGATTAAATCTAACCAGATTCAAGTAAGGTATAGGAATTCTTATATAGTCAACCACATAACCATATATGTAGGTTTCGACGATCAAACTAATACCGGCTGTGATAAACAATATCACACCAAGATTGCCTATCTTTGATTGCGGAAACTTGTAAATTACTATTACCATTAGGTCGATAACGATAAACTTAGTAATCGTACGCCAGATAGGAACATAAGTAGCTACATACGGTACGTATAAAACAGCATAAGCACTGGCTATTTGCATTCCAACAAAAACAGTCGTAGCAAACATGAGGTCGATAAGTAATTCGATTATCATGTAGGTTCCTTTCACATGATCCGACTCTTTGTAAGTTTGGGGATATTATAACAATATAATAAAAAGCCGAAAGTCTTCGTTCGCGTGTGCGATTGATTACTTTCGGCTTTTGCATCAATTGTTACCTTTACATGGTATCCAAAGCGCTTTGGTGCTTTTTTGGTAACATTTCTACAGGATACAACAAGTGTGCTTCTCTGAGTTGATGACGTCGAGGGTTGGGATACGCAATGTCGACACTTTCTCTCAGACCTTTTCGTTTGTCGTGCCTGCGGACGAGCGTAAACTTGCATTGATTCAGTTTCGCTTTAACCTTTGGGTCTAGTTCACCT
>DATIHK010000030.1:0-24365 GCA_035480775.1 Saccharimonadales bacterium (SeqCode)
TCTACAGGTACTATTGCTTTTGTTTTGGAGGTTATTAATTGCGCAATTTTTTCAGTATCAATAGTTAGAGTTTCTGGATTAACATCAACAAATACTGGTTTGAGTCCTAAATTTAAAAGTATATTTCCAAGTGATGTGTAAGTTAGTGATGGAGTAATAACTTCGTCACCTGGTTTTAAATCTAAAGCTTTTAAAATTAAATGAAATGCAGCAGTACACGAGGCAACTGTAACTACACTTTTTACTTTAAAATACTTTGCGAGATTTTCTTCAAATTTTGCGGTTTTTGGTCCTGAAGTAAGCCAGCCGGATTTTAAACTATCAACGACTTCATCTATTTCTTTTTTGCCTATTACAGGTTTCGCGACTCTTATTATTTTCATTTTTTATTTTGAGACTAAATAATTCTCAAGGGCAATGTACTGTAATCCACTATTCTCAAATGCATAATATGCTTCTTCGGGACCCATTACAATAGGAAATCCGTGTAAATTAAATGAAGTATTTAAAACTGCGCCAATTCCTGTAAGCTTTTCAAAACTCTTAATAATTTTGTAATAACCAGGATTCCAGCTTTCTTTAACAAGTTGTGGACGCGCAGTAAGATCATATGGATGAAGTGCTGCTTTTAATTCTTTTCTAGCTAAGTTGGAGGTATTAAATGTAACGATCATATACGGAGCAAAGACATGTTTGGGATTAACTATGTAATCATTTATTCGTTCTTCTAGTATAGAAGGTGTAAACGGCATCCAGAAATCGCGGTTTTTTACTTGTTCATTGATTACATTTACGATATCTACATTGGCTGGATTGGCTAATATTGAACGATTACCTAGAGCACGCGCACCGAATTCCATCCGACCCGACATTCTTCCAACTATTTTATTTTCACTAATTAATTTAGCAATCTCTTCTTCGATATTTTGTATAAAACTTACTTTATATTTTTGAGTAGCATTTTTAGAATCTAAAAAAGTTTTTATCTCGTCATTGGTGTACGAGTTTCCCCAATACAATGTCTGAAGAGGTTTTATCGTCGGAGTCTTTTGACTAAGATTTGCTAAATATGCAATGTAACATGCTCCTATCGGAGAAGATTCGTCTCCACAGCTCGGTAGATAAAATACTCGATCGATTTTTTTGGATTCGTGAATTCTCTGATTTAGTTTTACATTCATAAAGACACCACCGGCTACACAAAGTGTGTGAATGCCTGTTACATCTACAGCATTTTCTACCCATTTAAGAGCGACTTCTTCTAAAAGTTTTTGGAATACTCCTGCCATTACATCAAACCGTACACAACCTAGTTCTTCTCTCAAATATCTAGGCATTTGTCTCATATCAAATTTAGAGGCAATCTCAAGACCATCTTTTCCACCTAACGAAAATAAATCTTTAACTTTTTCGTAAACTCCAGAAATTGCATATTCTTTTGCATATGGAGCAAGTCCCATCACTTTATATTCGTGCTCTCCTACTTTCATACAAAGATGTTGGGTTACAGCTGCGTACATAAGTCCTAAAGAATTGTCTGCATGAGTTCTCGAAAGACATTCAAACTTTGTTCCATCAAAAATATTCACAGATGCGCAAATGCCGTCTCCTTCAGCATCTAACGTCAAGACAAGGCATTTTTCATTATTATATGGTGATGAATAGTAAGCAGAATAGGCGTGAGAAGTATGGTGGTCATAAGCTTGTATTTTAGAAAACGGAATCTGCAAAAAATCAGCCAATATTTTACGTTCGTTTTCGGCTGAATAGGCTCCAATTGTTTGTGAGAAAAATTTATAAAAGAATCTTCCAACCCCGCGCAAGTTGGGATTGTAAAAACTTACAAATCCAAATGTATTTTTAATCACTGGAACCGAATTATAAATAGTATTTAAAAAAGAAATAAAAGGCGTCTTTTTATTATCTTCAGAAGCATAAATTGGTGCAGAGATTTTTACCGGAATCGCAACCACATCTAAATCAGAAGCAGTTATTTTATTTTTTTCTAAAATATATTTAATACTTTTTTTTGGAATTCCAGTTTGGTTTTTAATACCAGTCAATCGTTCTTCGCTAATACAATCTATAATATTTCCATCTTCAAAAAGAAGCGCCGTAGAATTATGTCCGTAGTAAACTCCTAATACTTTCATACACTAGTTTAGCTGCATCGTATGAAAAGTTTCAATAAATATTGATTCCCATGATTTATTTTTTGAATAGTTCGTAACATTATCTTGAATTATTTTTCTTTCAGATGAATCCCCAAGCAAATCTGAAATAGCAGTAATAAATGAGGCGCTATTATATTCAACTACACGTCCTAAATTAAATTTTTTGACATCTTCAGAAATTGGAATTACCGAAGTAACAATGATTGGAAGTCCGCAAGACATATAATCTTTGGGCTTAGTTACATCTGAAAATCTTTTGTATGTAGTTGCACTATCTTCGTATGTCGCCAATCCAATCGTACTTTCTTTTAAGAGCTTAAGCCATCTAACCCGATCTTTAGTGGTATCTATATGCCCAACAAAATTAACATTTTTTTGAATATTTAAGTCAATGGCCATTTGCCTAAGTTTAGCGTCGATTTGACCTGATCCAATGATACGTAACTCTATATCTGGAAATTTTTTAATTAGTGTTGGCATCGATTCCAGAATCATTTCTAATCCAAATTCTGGATTTAAACCTCCGCTGTACACCAACACATTATCTTTTCGCGCAACTTCTACTTTCTCTGCGTCTTCAATTGGGACACCAATTGGCACAACAATTTGACTCTTTTCTTTAGCCGATTCTCCCAATTCTAGTATGCGTTGCTTAGACATACGATCAGAAACATTCCAAGTGTAGTCGCTTCCAAAAAATGCGAGGCGATCCATTTTTACATAGAGTTTATTTAAAAATTCATTTTTAAATCTTTTTTCCATAACATAATCAATAGTAAAAAATACTACTTTGTCGACTTTGCCTAGTTTTTTTAGCAAAATTCCAAACATTGCGTTAAAAGAATTTACTCCAACATAAAGATCAAACTTTTTGTCAGATAACAAAAAAAACTTCAATGTATAAAAGGCATCTCTGAAATAATATAAGAACTCGTTCTTTGGAAGTTTAATAGATTTTGTTTTCTTAATTAATTTTCCAGATTCATAATCTTCAACATATGAATAACTATCTTTAGCATAAAAGAAAATATGAGCTACATATCTAATCATATTTACTTTATTTTTTATTAAAAAATCTTTTAATTCTTGCCCACTGCCTTTAAAAAATTCATGCGTAACTATGGCAATCGACATATCTTCAATACCCGTCTTTAAATACCCAATATGTTTAAACGCCTTATCAAATAAATCTAGCCAAGCTAAATTAGAAACATATTTTTGTGCAGCTGCAGAAGCATTGTTATAAAAAGTTGTATCAGACCAAAGCTCACTTAAAGCTGTAAGCAATTGATCTTCACTATATTGAATGCTTTTGCCCATTTTTCGAACATCTATTTCTTTGGCCAACCATAAATAATCAGTAGCTATAACTGGTAAACCTGCTGCAAGATATTCTTTTACCGAAATTGGGTCCGAAAAAAACACAGTATTATCTGTATCTAAGTATGTGGCTATGCCAACTCCATAAGAACTGAGTAATTTAGAATAAAGTTCACTATTAATACTCCCCTTAAATTCAACTACTTTGGCAAGTTTCTTTTCTTCTACTAGTTTTTTTAAATCCATCTCATAGGGACCTGTTCCGTATATAACTAGTCTGGCCTTGGGGTTTAGTTGCAAAATTTTATCAAAACAATTAATCACCAATTGAATACCCTTTTGCTCAGTAAGATGATCAGCTACTACTAAAGTATTTATATCTTTATTTTGCAGCGGAGTTAATATTTTTTCTAGATTTACTCCGGCTGGAACTAACATATTTTTAGAATCGCTACTAACTTCGGTTTTACGTACAATTTGAGCTCGTTCAGAAGTACTCCAAATATAATCTGCATTTGCCACGCATACATTGTCTATATAATGATATATAGAGTTCAATATTGGATTCTTAAATCGGTTGGTACTTAAATCTATACAATAATAAATAAGCTTAAATTTATAACCCAGTTTCTTTAATAAAACACCAGCCAAAGCGTTCAAATTATTTACACCAATAAATAAATCCGATCCTCGTGCCATCTTCAAAAACCAATAAATTGTTAAGAAAAAACTTTTACCATATGAAACAAGTTCATTTTCGGATTTTTCTTTTTGCGTTGTAAATGAAGGCAAGCTGGCTCTATATTCACCAACCTGAGAATCTGCCACATTCGAATATGTAAAAGGATGCTCAATAAATACAAATCTAGGAAATCTTTTGATTAAATATCCTTTTAGAGCTTGAACATGTCCGCCAACTTCTGTTACATGAGACGATACAAATACTTTTTTTCCAGCACTACTATTAATTTCTGAAACGACTGAGCTTCCGATTAGTGTAGGTTTTGAAAAATGTCCCATTTCGCAAATTTCTTGAATAATAGTATCAATATCATATTTGTATTCCCACTTTGGGTAATGCTTTTGAAATTTAGCAACATCAGAGACATACCAAATATGATCACCTTCGCGATTTTTATCTACATAAGTTATATCTCCTTTTCTTCCGAGAACACCTTCAATCTTTTCAATAGCTTCCATCATCGAAATATTAGAAAATCTCGAACCTCCCATGTTATATACTTCGGCACTTCGAGGATTTTGATAAAACTCATAAAAAGCTGATATCAAATCTGACGAATGAATATTATCTCGAACTTGCTTTCCCTTGTAACCCATTATTGTATAAGGAACTCCTTCAGCTATACATTTAATCAAGTATGCTAAAAATCCATGCAATCTAGTAGCAGAATGCGAAGGACCGGTTAAGCAACCTCCTCTAAAAATAACCGTTTGCAATCCAAAATAGCGCCCATATTCTTGAACCATTACATCGGCGGCAACTTTAGAAACTCCAAAAATACTGTGTTTAGAACTATCGATTGACATCGTTTCATCAATTCCATTTACAAATTTATGACTTGGATCTATTTCCCAACGAGTCTCTAACTCTATAAGAGGTAAATAATTTGGAGTATCCCCATAAACTTTGTTTGTGCTCGTAAAAATAAATGGAGCTTCAGGACAATATTTTTTAAATGCTTCTAATACAATTAAAGTTCCTGTTCCATTTACTGAAAAATCAGTTAGTGGTTCTTTAGCAGCCCAATCGTGAGAAGGTTGTGCCGCGGTATGAATTATTAAATCAAATTTGTGTTGTGAAAAAATTTCATCGATAGCTTTTGGATCTCTGATATCTGCTTGATAATGAATATAATCTTTAAATTGATCTTGAAGAAGTTGGCGATTCCAATCAGTGCTGGCTTCTGTGCCAAAAAAGTATTGGCGCATATTGTTATCAATGCCCACTACTTTAAATCCTAGTGAACAAAAAAATTTTACTGACTCGGAACCTATTAAACCTGCCGATCCTGTAACAAGAACTGTTTTTTGCATTTTACTGTTTCCAATTTTCTCGACTTACTTCAGCATTATTTATTTTGCTTTCTAGTATGCCGAAACTATATTCGACTAACGTAATTTCACAAGCTAAAGGATGAAAAAACCAGGCAGTATCCTTTTTTATAATATAACCTTTAATGGACTGATAGACTAATGGAAGTATCGTAACACAGTAAATAATAAATGTTAACATTCCTGTTTTTTTTAAAAAAGGCGAGTCTACCGATCTGGCTTTTTGTGATTGATGATATAAATAATCTTTTACGCGTCTTCTTTGTTTTCGTGCAAATTTTGCAATATCATTCTCGCAGTAAGAATGAATAATTCCATTTTTAGTTTTTATGAATCTTACAGTTTTATTAGTTTTTATTTCTTTCGCTAATATATCAATATCAAAAAGATAATCGCCTACAACACGGCTTTTTAAAAAGTCTGATCTAAAGACAGTACCATTGGCGCCAATTGTAGGCATTCCCCGTTGGTCAAACGTAGCTAAAATATAATTTGGGAAATCTTTTTCATCGTGCTGAATTTCAGTCCACATACCGGTAAGTAAATTTAGTCTATCGTAATTTCCTAAGAAACTAACAATTGGATCATTCATTCCGATTAAAGCGCAATAACGGGTAATAAATCCATCTTCTTTGCGCCAAGTATATGTCCTAGGTTCGCTGCCGACCGCTTCCGGATGTTCTATTAGCGGTTCGATCATTTGTTTGAGCCAATTTTTATCTGGAAGAATATTATCTGAATCAATTAAAATTATAAAATCTCCAGTCGCTTCTCGCAGAGCAACAACTTTTCCAGCTTCGGCAGTTTTTAAGGGATTCGAAAATACTTTAGCACCATATTTTTTGGCAACTTCTAGTGTTCCATCAGTAGATCCACCATCTCCTATTAATAGTTCTATCTTTTCTTTTGGATAGTCTTGTTCTGAAAGCGATTTATAACATTTTTCTAAAACTAATACCGCATTTAATGTTGCAGTAATAATGGAAATCTTTGGATATACATTGACCACAAAGCTATTCTAGCAGATTACATCATCACAATGGTATTTGCTATAATGCAAACAACTTAGGCCACATAGGAGGCTCTGATGACAGACTTACCCGGAATGGATTTGATGGATCGTCGTGCGCAAAGGCTTTTCGGCAATATGTCAACGCAAGTCGGCAAGAACATCGCTAGTCGCGTATGGACTTTGTATCAGACTACCAATCTGCTTTACCAAGAAAACAGTATTTGGACTATGTGGGGCAACAAACGTCCTGATGGAATTTCAACGGGACCCATTCCCCATATGGCGGTCGTCGCTGCAGCTAACGCTGTTTTGGGACAAGCATTGTTCAAAGGCCCGCAACTGCGTGCGATCATTATCGGAGCGTTGGTGCATGATGCATTTAAGCGACTTGAAATCGAATGGCGAGACCCCGAAAAGGCACATAGCTTCGCCCGAGATAGCATCACTGCTTTGTTTGGCGAAACTGTAGCGAACTACGCCGAATTATCCGGCCACACAGCGATGCCTACCGTGCTCGCCTACCCTGGGCGTTTGGATATCGGCCTGACTTTTTGGGTCGACAATGTCGTCGTCGGAGATGAGATTCAATCAGTAAAGCAAAAGTGCGATTATCTTGATCGTATGGCTGCCAACGGCAAGTACCAATACAACGATGAAGGAATCGCCATTTATGGTGTACCTTATTTCACATTTCAGCGCTGGCTCGCCACAGTAATTCAAGGACAACTAGCCACCAAACTCAACGTGAAACCAATCGACAGCCTGGCGCAATACGCAGCGAAACTCGTTGAAGACATCCTAAACTAAAAAGGAGCACAGGATGAACTACTCGAATTTTCCCGGCATTGAAGGACTTGCACCAAGACACCGACTGCTGCTTGAACGCCTTTTACCAAGCATAGGTGCAGATACGCTTAAAGTAGTCTGGAACGAATGCTGGATTCCTGGCGGATTGATCTTGCAAGATCACGGTTCTTGGGTCTTCTGGGGCAATAAAGACGAAAAGACTGGAGAAACCAAAGGGCCTGTTCCGCATAGCCTGGTTACAGCGGCATTTCACCTTACGTTGGGTCGTTTGCTCGGCAATAATGTTAGGACAATGATCCTAACGGGAGCAACACACGACTCATCGAAAGCGATGGATATTCAAACCGGAAACTACGAGCAGTCGCACAACTGGCAGCGAGAACTGCTAACCCGACTGTTTGGGCAAAGGATAGCGTTTTTGGCAGAAATGTCCGGACACGCGGCAATCCCTACCGTTTTGGCCAATATCCAAGATCCTGACGTGCGTGTTGCGGCCTACGCAGACGGATGCGTTATGCATACGGATCTGGTTCTAGTCGCAGATCGCATGGCCTACTTGATTGAAAAGGCGAAGGATATAGTCAGTCTTGATGGAACAACAAAACCAGGACTGTATCCATACAACAAAGACGGAATTGCTCTGTACGGTGTTACTTTTTTTGAAGAGCAACTCGCTATGGTAAGAATTCTCGAAACTGGATTATCACTACAATTGGGCGTTAAGCCGACTTCCAACCTGCCTTTGTTTATCAAGGCGCTTATCGAGGAAGATTTCGGCCTTATGCTTTAATCGCAAAACAAACCATGAGTCAGCGCAAAGCGCTAGCTAAGGAAGGATATGGTGCCACACGGCTCAAACCTTCCTGTTTTTATGCTCTTTTTTATGCTTCTTTTGATTTGGATGAAATTCCAGCGCGTTCTAAGGCTTCTTCTTCTGCGCTTTCTTTGATAGTTTCTTCCATAGTTGTATCTTCTTTTTTAGGGAATAAGTGTGTAAATAAACTCTTAGCACTATCTATCCAAAAACTCGGCGACCAAACGTTAACTTTTGTTTGTTCTTTATCAAAATCTAATAAGTGACCAATTAATTTCCAAGCGGAATAAAATAAAAATTTAACATCATCATATTCGCGTACTGATAAAACTTTGCGAATCATATATTTTGGAGTAAAGAACGACGAATAAAGTTCTTGAGTTAACTCATAAAGTTTATCTTCTGAAAATGGAATTTTCATAACACTTCCGCGCATATCAAATGCTTCATAGTCTGTTGGATCTACTTTGAGTAAATCTTTTTCAACGCATTCTTTATATAAAGGCGTACCCGGATATGGAACGACTATTGTAGCCTGCATTGTATCCACATACCCCTTATTAAAAAGTCGCTTAGAAAGTGCAATCGTATTTTTAGCCATTTCATAAGTTTCCCAGGGATATCCAAGCATGATTGTTAGGTGCGGTTCAAGTCCGGCTTTTTTAGCCATTCTAACTCCTTCTTCAATTTGGTGTACTTTTAAACCTTTATCGAGTTTATCTAGAGTAACTTGGTTTCCTGATTCCATTCCATACAAAATAAATCTAAAGTTGGCTTTACCCATTAGATCGTAATATTCTTGAGTTAAGGCGTTTAAACGCATATTACAACCATAAACCACTTTTTTGTTGTATCCAGAATCGATCAATAAATTACAAAATTTTTTTAATGCTGGACCTACAAAAAGCGTTCCCGCATCATCAAAGATTTCTCGAACTCCGTAGTTATCTACAACGTGCTTAACTTCGGCAAAAAGTCTTTCTGGAGTAAATCGGCGGTAAGTTCCCATTGCATTAATAGTGTGATCCCAAACGCAAAAAGTGCAGCGATTCCACCAGCAGTCTTTTCCCGAATACATATAAGTTGCAGGAGTATATTTGTAATTTCCGTTGGCGTAAGCGTAATATTCCCAATGAGTTAAATCACGATCTACAAAAGGAAGTTCATCTAGATTGTGAGTCTGTTTTAAAGGGCCTGAAACCCAATAAGCTTCTGGGCCATTATTAACTGAATCTTCGAACTTTATTAATTCGCCTAATTTAACACGTGCATCACCTTTGCGACCCCAAACTCCACCAGGTAAAACTGTACCTTTAGTTATGGAATCTGCCAGATCAGATAGCATAAAGTCGTAATCTCCACCGGTAATGCAATAATCAACGGGACAATTATCCATGGCTTCTTTAGGAATATAAGTAATATGATCACCTACTAAAACTGTAATTAGATTTGGAAATTTTTCTTTAAGGTCTTTAATAACTCCCCAATGCTGTTTAACAACCGGAGACTTAGTTTCAATCATAATCATCTCGACTTGTTCGTCTTCAAGTTGCTTTAGCCATTGTTCGTACGATTGTTTAGCCGCAATTCCATCCATCCAAACTACTTTATAACCTCGATGTTGCGCCATTGAAGCAGCATAAGCAGGTACCATAGGATAAATATAAGTAGGAGCATTAAAATATTGAAATTGTCGATTCTGCGACAACAAGGGTACCCCCTTGGTTTGGTCTAGTGGTGGATAACCAACTGATATTTTCATAATTCATTTATGAATTTATGAAAAGACGAAGTATTCGTCATTTTCAAATTCATGATAAAGATAGATTACCGTGAATGTGTTATTTGGTCAAATAAAAATTAAATAGAAAAAAAGCAACTGTTCGTTTGTGACAAACAGCTGCTTGTTAAATTCCAAATCAACCTAAGGTACAAAGCTAAAGCGGAAAATCAGTTTTTTGGTTGAACCGAAAGTCCCTATCAGTCAATGTAAAATGCCCTACCGTAATTCCCGCAGGTTTTACTTCACCGAGAGCAGGAATGTAACGTACAAGCCGTGTCAGTTGTTTCGCGACTTCTTCGGAAGCATCTGATTTGACTCTAGCAAGAGTAATATGACTCATAGTGGGCATTCGAAGTGTCATGCCGTCTCGGGCAGCTAGAGTTTTGATTACCAAAGCTGCTTCAGTAAAAGCTGTATCTGGCTCTCCTGGCAATATTACCGAATTGGCATTTACCAAAACTTTGCCAAATCTAATACTCGGAGTTTTCATAGACTTAGAAATTGCCAGCATTACACTACTCAACCGTCTATAGACATCGCCCGCTGGCTTATCAACACTATTTGTCAACAGAAAATCGCTAATTGTGGTATGCAAAGTCTGGTACGGGTAAACCATCAAAGGAGAGCAACTTTGTACTTGAGACAATATCTCTTTAATCTTTATTTGAAAGCTTAAATCGTAATACCAAGCAACTAGATAAGCCGACGACGGGAAGGCGGGATTTTTTGTTAAAGGACCAGGCTGGGACATAAATTCATGAAACCTTGAATAAATGGAGCGTTGACGATCTAGAAGTCTGGTGTGCTCGATACGAACATCGTCCGAGTAAAGGGTCATTGCGACCTCCATTGGGTTGAGATGAGTTGAGATATTTTAACAAGTGCTAAATCTTATAGCAAATACTTTTAAACTAGTAGGTGTTAGATTATTTTTTCGACCCAAGTTTTTGGAGTACTCTGATTAATGAGTTCTAAACTGTCTAAATATAAAAATTTCTGAGGACCAGTTTGTTTAGCCCATTCAGTCATTTTTTCAATTCCATCTTCAAATTTAACAGATGTTTTGTATCCCAAAAGTTCTTGAGCTTTGTCATTAGTACAAAAAGCGTGTTTAACTTCGGTCGGTCGATCGGGCATATAAATTGGTTTTAATTTGCTTTTAAATGCCTTTAAAACATTCTTCGCCAAAAAATTAATCGAATAGTTTTCGAGCGGTCCTATATTTATTATTTGATTCTTGGCTGCTTTTAAAAATCCGGCTTTGGCGATATAAGGATTTACATCATCGATATAAGAAAAAGCTCTGGTCTGATCTCCATCGCCATAAATTATAGGTGGAAGTTTATTCATTATGCGATTCATAAAAATTCCAACAACATTTCGATACGGATCTGAGATTACTTGGCGTGGCCCATAAACGTTGTGAGGGCGAATAATAACGTATTCAAAATTATGAACTGCAGAAAGAATTTCTAACGCTTCTTCCATAGCAGTTTTCGAAACTGCGTAAATGTCTACCGGTTTGCGCTTCATTTCTTCATCAAATGGAGTGTTTTGATCTCCGTAAACACTCATCGAAGATGTAACCAAAAATCTTTCTATTCCCACTTTTATACTGGGTATCAACGTATTTAAAAACGCATTGTAATTATTTTCGGTAATTCTGATTGGTGCAAATTGAGATAAACCTTCGTGCGCCCATGCAGCTAAATGATAAACAAGCTGAGGTTTAAATTCTAAAATTAATTCAGAAACTTGGGCACTATCTTTAACTAAATCTAATTTTTTTATACTTGGATGTTTATATTTACCAATTGAGTAGTTGTCTATTCCAACAACTTCGTGACCTTGACCAGTTAATAGGTCAAAAAGGTGACTTCCCATAAATCCTGCAGCGCCAGTAATAATAATTCGCATAATGATTAAAAGAATAACTATCAAAAACTATTTAGTCAATTCTAATTTCTGTGGTTGTTTCATTAAGTCTTCTAAGTTATAAATACAAACTCCAGATGAGGGAGGTGAACCAGCATAATCTATTGCTTTTTTGAATTCTTCGTCAGAAATTTCAGCACTTTGAATAATTGGTAGTTGTGGAATACCAGTTTCCCAAAAATAATTTACCTTTTGTTTAATCCATTCAACATCTTTTCCACACATTTTATGATAAAGACCTGGACTCAAAATATCAACTAACGGAACAAGAGCCGCAAAGTCTTGAGCTATAATTCTTTTTATTCCAGCACCATACTCTTTGTCTTCCCAAGGAACAGCAAACAATCCAAGTTTAATCTTTTTACCAGACGCAGTAATTAAATCTCTAATTTCTTTAACAAGTGAGGTTATTTGCAGACTTTTAAATTCGAGCCATTCAATATAGTAACTCCCATCTATTAGTAAAACTTTTTCTTCAAGAGTTTGACCTACAATTGGTTCGCCTAAATACTCAGAAAATTTTCTTAAACAGCGGTCACAATAACAAGTATCCATAATATTAGGTTCTGCAGATTCCCAAGACGATGGATATCTAATGTGATTCAACCATATTCCATTTATATCTTTGAGTAATAAATCGCTAGCTGTTTCAACTATCGCATTACGAATGCCTTCATGAGTAGGACAAATTCCACCCAATGTGTCTTTGCCGGTAGCTTCTACAGGTTTAGCATCTGGAAACTTTTCTAATAAGTCTTTGCCTTCGAAACATGTAACAACTCCATAAATTTCAACAGCAGTTCCTAGAGTAGTGCGAAGTTTGTGTAAAGAATCGTCTGAAACATTTTCTGAAATAATAAATATAGAGTTTAAATTTAATTCTTTCGCAGCCTCTAAGTTTTCAGAAGTTAATGGTAATAAACTAAATACAGATTTATGCATAATAATATTCTGCTATGCAGAGACCTCAGGATACAATTGCTTACCCTCTAAATCTTCTACAATAATAGCGGTCGTCGGACATGATTTGGCTGCTCTGATAATGGTTAAAGCATCATCCCAAGTTCCTTCTTTGCAAATGGCAATACCATCGGCATTTAGGTCAAATGTTTGAGGTGCTTGAACTATGCAGGTAGCCGCACTAATACACAAATGATTAATTATTTTAATTTTTACTGTCGCATTTGGATTTGTAATAAAAGGATATTCTTCCATTTAGCCTCCTAAATAATTACCAGTCTTTTCGTCGAAACTTCTCAATTTTAGCGTAGGTCGTTTAATAATACCAATTATAAAATTAATTCCATAGACAAAATGAGTCAAAGCAATTCCCATATGCACGGGCGCAGCTTCTTTTAGATCTTTATCAGTTATTGCTATGCGAAATCCCTCTGCATGAATGGCCACAATATAAATAAGCACCACTGCGCAATAAATATAAAATAAATATTGATTTATAAAAATTGATAACCAACCAAATACAAATCCTATAACAAAAAGTGACGGAATAAAATACGACAGATTGCGAGATGTTTCAGGAAATATTCTAGCAAACTGGCCGCGATGCATCCCATATCTCGAAATTTGCTTTAGGTGAGGCAAAAATAATTCTCGGCGATGGTGGTATACAATTGGTGCAGGATCATATAAAAAAGGTCGCTTATAATATTTGAGCAAATCTAGACACAATTTTGTATCTTCACCAGGCCAAAATTCTTTTATAAATCCGCCGACTCGATCAAATGCTTCTTTTTTTACAAACAAATTTACTGTTGGATAATCGTTTACAAATTTGCGCTTCATCGGAATGTGTCTATAGCGAGTCCCGGCACTTGTTAAAAACGACTCTAAAACGCGACCAGAGCACCTTTCTTTAAAAGTAGCATTTAAGGGCGTAACTGCAGGAGCTCCTAATGCATAAGTATCGGTGGAATTAAAAGCTTCGGCAGCTTTAGTTAGCCAATCACTTTTGGGGTAAGCATCATCATCCAAAAAAACTAATATGTCTCCGGTAGCTTGCTTAGCTCCAAGATTTCTTTTTTCTCCTGGACCCATTGGTCCTGAAGAAATTATTCTAAATCTAGTATCATTTTTAAAATCGAACGTCTCGGTACTGTCTGATACTATTAAGACTTCGAAATCAGCATAATCAAGCTCTTTAAGATGATCTATACTTTCTTTCATAAAATTATTTATTGATCTTACCGGAATAATTATGCTGAATTTCATTGTTGTATTCTCAAGTTTCACCAGTATTAACTTTGAGTTGCAATTCTTCGTTATAAATCCATTTTCGTCTATTTTCGTCATCGTAGTATCTAAGAATCTTTAGTCTATAAAACACAGCTAAAGTATCTAGTAACATTTTTCTAATGTAGGGATCCATAAAAAGAAAGCCTTTAAATTTAGATCCTTTAAAATCCCAGTTAATTTCTACTGGAGCTTCAAAAATTCTGTTGTGGTGAAGATATTGAGCAACAGCTAAAAGCTCTATATCAAAAGCATATTCTTTAATCAAAAGTCTTGGTAACACATCTTCTAGCACTTTGCGCTTATAAACTTTTAAACCTGTTTGAGTATCTTTAATTTTCAGACCAAAAAGCAGACGAACTAAGGCGTGATATCCAAAACTATAAAATTTTCTTAGAAACGGCATATTAACTCGTGACGCTAGATGTTTTTTACTTGCTACTACAATATCAGCGTTATACCACTCCATATGTTCTAAAATTAAAGAAATACCATTGGCATTTATTTCCATTCCACCATCAATAAAAGCTACATAATCTCCGCTGGCGCGCGCCATTCCATATCTAACTGCGTAGCCTTTTCCATAATTTGTAGGATATCCCACTACTCTAAGGTGAGGATGTTGCAACTTCGAAGCTTCTTCGAATGTTTTGTCTAAAAATCCATCTACAACAACGATAATTTCATAGTCCCAACGGGTTTTTTCCATGCTGGCGTAAATGGCTTCAACATTTTTTTTAATAGTTGCTTCTTGTTTATATGCTGGAATTATTACTGATACGAACATTAAATACAGTATATATAATTACCGCTATGAGTAAAGTTGTTGTCACTCCAATATTGATGTTAATTACTTGATTTAGACTAGAGTGAAAATAAGTTATCAATATAAACTGCAAAATGACGCCTGGAATCAAAAATATAAACACTTTGGTACGATTTACAGCCAGCAAAAACAAAACCATAAAATTGAGTAATACATATAAAGCCATAAATATAGAAAATTGAAACAAGTATGGAACTGCCGGTGAAAATCGCTTTGTGAACATTAAGACAAAAAATTCTGGAAAGAACAGATAAAATAGTAAACCGATAAATGTTACTGCAAGTTGAAAAATCAAAAAGAGTTTAAGTTTAGGAATAAAATTTTCTTTTTTTGCGAAGGCTACTGAAATTTGAGGGAACATAACTGCAGATACAGTTCCAGCACCAAAGAGCAAAATTTTACCTATTGTTACAATTCCAGCGTATAACCCTGAATCTGTTTCAGTAAAATATTTTTTCACTAAAATAATATCGACATTATTAAGCATATTTAAAGCAATATTTACAAAAAATACCGGAATACTAAATAATAAGAGCTCTTTAAAATATGGCCTCATACTAGACTGCGCAAATGGTTTGAAATCTTTTTTTAGTAGTAATAATGAAAATAAATAACTGAGTACTAGTGAAATGCTTATACCTAAAAATATTCCTCGAACTTTATATCCTGCAAAGATAAAAATTGTTGGAATTATAAAGCGCAAAAATGAAGAAACAATCATAAAAATCGAGAAATCTGTAAACTTAAGTAAACCTTGTAAATACGCTCCTGGAATGGCCGTCAAAAGTGTAAAAAGAAGTAGAATTCCAAAATACATAAACAATACAGAATCAGAAATATTAAATATTTTAGAAAGTTCAGAACTAAATATATAAAATAAAAATGACATACCAACTCCAAAAAGTAATGCCATGGCAGTTAATTCCCAAAATAATCGCGATAATTTATCAAATTGCTCGTGAGCCATTAATTCTGAAACAAGCTTAATAAGTGATGTAGAAAAAACTAAAATAAACACCCCTATTAATATATTTAAAGAGAGTAAGGCATTAAAAGTTCCAAAATCAGAAAGAGTTAAATATTTTGATAAGATATATTGTAAAAAATAACTAAAAATACTTGATAAAAATATGGCTGCGCTGACAAATATGGTTCCTGAAAAAATGTTGTCTTTAAATAGGCTAAATTTTTTGATAAACATTGTATAAATTTACCCCTCTTTCGCTTATAGATCCAACATATTGTAGTTTAAAGCGTTTTTCTCTTACTGAGGCATCATCCCAAACTGGGTAGACAAAGTAATTAGCTTTCTTTGCATATGGAGTTAATGACTCTATTATGGCTCTTCCACCTATTTGGCTGATGAATGGCCAAATTTGTGTGTAGTACTTTTCTTGAAAGGCGATAACCAGTTTGTTATTGGATTGTGAATTATTGAGCATCCGCTCTAAATTATCGTCTGGGGCAAAGCTTTCTAGATTCTTTTGGACTTTTAATGCACTAAAATATTTAGAAACTGCCGGTTCTCCAATAAGCCACTTGGGTTCAACTATTTTAATTCCATTACTCAAACCACCAAAATAAGGACTGTAATAAGAAAAGTAATCTGGATGCAGGCTTACCAAAATTAAAATTCCGGGAATTATAAGAGCTAAAAGTAAATATTTATGTAATCGTTCGTAAAAAAACGTCGAAATAAAAACAAAACTCAAAATGGTCGGAATCAAATACCTATCAAGTTTTGCCGAAGGATATGAAATTTCAATAAAATAAATGATTCCAAATAAAAATGAATAAAGCGCGAATCGCTGTTTGTTACTATCAAGTCTTTTTCGGATAAACAAAAATCCTATAAGCCCAGGTATCAAGTAGATAGAGGATTTTAAAGCTAAAATCACAAAATAAAATGAGTAGCCTGGGTCAAGAACATATTTTGAAAAATAAAATTGCTCGTGTCCACGTTCTACTCCAATTGTGAATATTCCTCTATAAACTGTATCAAGAGCTTTAAGAGGTGCAACCCACATAGCAGGCCAAATGAGAACAAATCCTGCAATAAATAATAGTAGCCAGACAAAATAAATTTTTAACGAATTAATCAAACTTTGTCTAAAGTTTTTTGAATCAAAATATTCGTTTAAAAACATCAGAATTCCAGAAAGCGGTAGCAATGATAACGAAGAACTTTTCGTAAGCACAGCCAAAGCCGCAAATATTCCAGATAAAATCAACCTGTGTTTTTTCTTGTCACGAAGCCAATAATAAAGCCAAACAAAAGAAGCTAGCATAAAAGTAGACATCAATCCTTCGAGATGAATTTCTCGAGTCAATGCTATATAAAACGGCTCAAGTGACAAAAATAGTACAAAAATAACTGCGTATCTGGTTCCAAATAGTTTCTTAAGCGGATAAAAAACAAAAGCCAATGTGATGGCAATTGTCATTACAATAAATAATTTTTGTATAAAATTTAATTCAAAAACTGTTGTCAAACTATTATCAGCTGGATTGGTTTTGAAAACTAAGTCGTAATACAAGTTGTAAACTTTAACCGCAATAGCTCCTATCCACATTAATGGAACGCCAGGGTGATATTTTTGAATTGTTCTTTCAAAGTGAAAGCCAAAAACGCCACTTCCAAAGTCATAAATTCGAGCTTTCCATTTCCAAGAATCAGTATTAAAAGTATCGTAACCCAACGAAGGCAAATGAATTAGTATAAAAGCAGCAATTATTAATATTTCAAATTTAAACTTTTTTAACATTTATTTTTTTAACGAATACACATTAATTTGTGGACCATTTTTCAAACGAGACGAAATTATCAAAACTTTAGTAACACTTGCTAAATTTGTTTGAGCAAACCAATCATAGTTTCCGTCTTCGCTAATGATATACCCAGAATTGTTAACCAGCGAGTCATAATTTATAAGCTTATCGCTTTGTTTACGAAATTTTTGCATAACTAAACCTAAGTCGCTATTTGTATAAAACAGCTTGTCAGCAGGTGTGGCATGCAGCTGAAGCCACTTGTACAAAGTTGAACGGGTGTCATCGTGTAAATATGCATAATCTACTAATAAAGACATAATCAAAGGAACTGCTAAAGCCATTAAAAATATTAAAGTAGCGCTTCGAGTATATCTTTTTGATAAAAATTCATTTAATAGCACTAAGTAATACGAACCCAAAATGGCAATATACGGAAAAGCAATTATAAAGTAATGTGAACGATACTTTTCAAATCCAGAAATATAAAAAATAAAAAACCAGGCAGGAATCAACAAAAACAGTAACTTACCAAAGTCTCCTTTTATGATTCGAAGAAAAGTTAAAATCGAGCCAATCAAGAATAAATAAAAAAACGTATACCCAAAGTCACCAACAAGCTTATCAGATATAGAGATATAAAATTGCTTCAAATGTATAATAAATGAAACCTTTCCTACATTGGTAAACTGCCAAAATGCACCGTTAGGACCATCGGTACGCAAAAAGGTTTTGTAATCAAAAAGAGCATAAGGACTACCTGCAAAAAATGCTACTAAAAAAAGAATTCCGGCAGTAAATAACAGAAAAATACCCTTTTTATCAAATAAACTTTGTTTTAAATTAATTCTGCGTAAAAAGTGCGCTAAAACAATACTTATAACGACCAATCCGCCATTGTATTTTGTAGACGAAGCAAAGCCTGCAAAAATTCCTGCTAGTAAGTAATTCTTAGAATCAGCAGAATTATAAATCTTTGCACAAAAATACAAACTGATACTTAAAAAAAACACCATTGGGACATCAATCAACGCGTTATGTGAGTCGAGTACATGAAACGGAATTAGAGCAAAAACTAATGCACTAACTAATCCAACTTTCTTATTAAAAATTTCTTTTCCGGTAAGATAAATAAAAAAGACTGTGAGTGCACCAAGCAACGCCGACAAAGCCCGAGTTAACAAATAAAAGATTTGTCCGTCATTCCACAATATTCCCAAAGCAGATTTAAATCCCAATACTTCAAAAAGATTTCTCACTCTAGCAAAGACAATGTACATAAAGTAATTTATATAAAAATAAAGATGCGGCCAGTCAAAGTGGTGCGGATTAAGATCAAAACGCATACCTAGTGCAGTTCTTATTATAGATGGCTCATCTGGATGAAAAACAAATGGAAGATCGTGATTAATTCCTACTTCTCTAAGTACTAAAGCTAGTAAAAATATCAAAATAAGTGGCTTATTGAGCCTTTTTAACATAAATTCTCCAATACTCTAGACCATATATATATATTGAAGCATCTTTAATAAATGGAATTTTACTTTCTGAAACATTGCTGGGCAGTTCTTCATTTATTCCCAAAACTAAAATATTGTAATTATTAACACTGCTTATGCGAGCATCAAATATTCGAGAATTCATATAAATTGCAGCCATAGGCTTGGTATCTAAAAATGCAATCTTTGGATAATAGCCATATTTACTAAAAATAAAAGTTTTAAGGTCGTGAATTCCAATTCCAAATGATTTTTGTCCAATAATTTTATTGGCATTAGCGCTACTTCCAAATAGCGGGCTGGTGTATAAAAATGGATATGGATAAGTTTGAATATACGGATAGGCGATAAAAACTGCGATGGCGCAAAACATTACCAATTTAAATGCAATCTTTTTTGATTGGTTTAAAATCGCATAAAGATTAAAAAATCCTACAGTCGCCAGAATTGCCAAATATGGATACATCGGCAAAGTGTAGCGATCAACTTTTTTTGACGGAAGAGACATTACCACTAAATACCCAATAAAATATATTGATAGCCACAATAAAAATCTTTTATTGTCGGTTTTTTTAACAAAGAATAAAAACAACACTAAACCTGCGAGTAAAAGTGGAGATGTGCGCATTAAAAGTAGCAACGGATAAAATATCACACTGGCATTTCGTGTATATTCATCAAATACCAACTGACCATGTCCATTTTCAACACCTACTCTATAGCCTTCGGTAAAAATATTTACAAAAACCCATACAGGCTTAACCCACATTGCCGGAAATATTAAAAATAAAAATATTACAAACGGAATAAAAACAGACAATATAAATTTAAGTGCATCTTTCGCCGAATTTTTTTTATAAACATACACTGCTCCAAATGTTAGCGCGTACAACAAAGCCGAAATTCCAACACTTTTTGTCAAAAAAGCCAAAGCTAAAAATAATCCACTCCAAATACCTTTTGTATAGCTAAATTTATCAATTTGCAGATAGAGTAAAAGTAATGCACTCAGCAAAAAAAGCGTGAATAAAATATCCATGTGTAAAAGCCTGGAGTTTCCAATAAAAAATGGTTCAAATGTAAACAAAGCGGTTGCAAAGAAAGCTTTATTGTATCCAATTATTTGAGCAAGAAGATAAAAAACAATAAAAGTTAAAATTAGTTGAACAGAAACTACACTTACTTTGGCCACGATGTGAAAAGTTTCAAAATTCACATGGTTATAAACGCGATCAGCTGGTGAGAGATGCTTTAAAATTTCGATTGGTACGCCCATAATCCACATTAAAGTAACAGCCGGGTGATAATGTTGGTATGTTCGCAACCAATCGTGTGTTTTTAGTCCTACGATAAATTGTTCGGAACGATTGTGCCAGTTAACGGCATCTGGATTTATTTCGTCATAACCTAAATAAGGTAACCTAGTAAGCAAGAAAAAGACTAGCAGTAAGGCAATAGGAAGATATTTAGTCAGCTTTGCCTGCAGCATACAATAGTCCTCCTACTAAACTAACAGCAAGCCTAGATAAGTGATAAATGATTGAAGCACTGAGCGCCAGAGCTGGAGCAACGGCGACAGTTTTCAGCATTTGAACATACAGTGTGTCTTGGACTCCAACACCATTTAATGATGGAATAAAAAAACTGGCCAGTGTAATTACCGGAAAGACAAACATTGAATAAAAAAAAGGCAATTTAATCCCTAAGGCTACAAAAATAAAATACTGAGTAAAAATTGCTAAAAACTGAACAATAAACGAACTTAAAAACGCTATTGTTAAAACTTTTGTTTTGCCTTTATATTGCATCAAAGATGAATAAAGCTTTTCTAGCATCTTTACTTTTGTACTCAGAAGCTTAAGCGATAAAAAGCCTATTAAAGCCGCTACCCAAAATCCAACAAACAGTACTACACCTAAAATACCTAAAAGCTTAATAAGGCTAATCGAAGAAATTAAGACAAGGGCAATAATACCTGTAAATCGTTCCATAAAAGTAGAAGAAAATCCGTGCGCATTATTCTTAATTTTTGCACCTAGTTTGTAAACTTTAAAAACATCTCCACCAATGCTTGTGGGCATAAAATTATTAAAAAAAGAACCGATAAAATACAAACTTGTTAGATACCAAACGCTTACATGATCGGTATTTTCGTATATGGATAAGAGATTTTTCCATCTGATTGATGAAACTATATAATTTAAAACTAATAATAAAACTATTAACGGGATATATCGTATATCTAACAAAAGCAGGCTCTTGAGTAAATCTTTAGTGTGCAATTTATAGAGCAAGAAACCAAATAAAACCACACTAACTGTAATCTTAAGAATTGTTTTTTGAACTTTACCCAATTTCATCTTTTTATCTTTCGTAAAATTACATCAAAATCTGACACCTCAATAAACTTAGTTAAATAAATAGCAAATCCTAATAAAACCGTATAAATTATAAAAGCTCCAAGCTTAATAGCTATGTTTTCGGTATTCCAAGCTAAACTGATTACTACACATTGAATCAAAAGTAAAACATGGTCGTGATTAAAATAGATAAATTTTAACTTTAATTGAGTAGCAACTACCAGATATAAAAAGCTCAAAATTGCCCCTAT
The DNA here is from genome assembly GCA_035480775.1 of Saccharimonadales bacterium (SeqCode). Classification (GTDB taxonomy): domain Bacteria; phylum Patescibacteriota; class WWE3; order UBA101185; family UBA10185; genus DATIHK01. Next base: position 21,874 of record DATIHK010000030.1, read on the forward strand.
AAACATTCCATAAGACATTGCAGCTAATCCACCTAGCCAAGACGAAGCTCCAAAATAAAACGCTACAGTAGCCGCTAATAAAACAATAAAACTAATTATCATATCGCGACTATATTTTGCAGGAATTGAAACACTCGCCGTAATAATATTGGTAAACGAGTAAAAGATATAAGCAAAGACAATCGGAAATATAAATGGCAATGCACGGTCATACTTATCGCCTTTTACAGCGAATCTTACTAATTCCGGAGACCAGTATATAAAGATAGCTGCAGTATAAACAATTACTGCAAATATTTTGTCGAAATTGCGGCGAAATAAATCTTTAAAAGCTTCGAAGTCGTGCACAAATTTATCAGAAAGTACTGGCAAATTTACATCAGTGATGGCATCTGAAATCGCCATCAATTTTTTAGCATATAACAAAGCAAACGCAAATATACCTACCAGTTCAGGCGTTATGTGTAAACCGAGCAAAATCGGCCCTGATTTTTCCCACATAGTATAAATAATTTTAATTGCGTATATCGCCAGACTTATAGAAAGTAAATCTTTCATGAGCATTTTAAATTCAACTTTAGTTGGAAGTTCAAATCTAAATTTGAGAGGTTTAAACGCTAAATAACCTAAAATCACTGAACTTACTAAGTTAAATAAAACTAAAGCGTAAAAATATCCGTTTACGCGATAAGCTGCGATAAGTGGAATATATATAATCACACTAACAACAGCTATTCCAGCTTGAAATAAAAATAAATTCTTAAAGCGTTTAGTTCCCGAAATTACCGAATTTAAAAGGCTTTGTACACCTTGCAACATCAATACCAGAGCAAACATTTGGAGTGGTAGAGTCAAAGATGGAAGGTTATATTGATTGGTTGCAATTCCACGAGCTGCAAAAAATAACCAAATCGCAATTGGTAAAGTCATAGCGTATCTAATTAGAGTTGACATCAAAAAGATTTTAAAAATTTCGGTATCATCTTTTGCCGCCGAAATTTCTCGAGTACTTCCTGAAGCTAAACCTAAGTGCTGATAAATTCCAAAAGCTCCTCCGATAGATGCAGCAATTTGAATCACTCCCCAATCACTAACACTAAGTAATCGTACAATAAAAAAACTTTGAATTATGCCCAAAGCAATTGCAACACCCCGCGACATTAAACTAATTATTTGCCATCTGACTAACTCGTGCTCTTTCAAAGAACCTCCGTGTCTCCTAAATAAATACTGCGCGTGTGAACATTATTCGACATTCCTACAAAGACTTGATAAGTGCCTTTTTCAAGATATTTTGGAAGTGCCAAATCATTTGTCTCTTCATAATAAACATCTTGGCGCCATTCACTGACTTGAGTAATTCCATAAGATGGAAGATTAGCGACTTGATATAACTCACCTGTATTTTTATTAATAAATGTCATAAACAAAACGTATTGATCTAGGTTGGCACCGTTACGCTTAACATAAACAAAATTTACATTTTGCGGTTCTGCTCTTACAAACTTTGTAGGTAAAGTATAGTCTACTAATGATAAAGATTGATAGATCTCAAAATTATATTTTTCTTTGTATTCAAAGCGAGATTGCAGTGGAAGCTTTGAAATGTTTTCATGTCTATAGCCTTCAGATACTTTTTTAAAGACAAATAAATTTCCGCACCCGGTTTCGAGTCGATAATTTGGGTTTTTTACTATATTGCCTACCACATCGCGAATCAAATTTAAATTAATATTTAAAATATTTAATATCTTTTTAGAAAACACGTCGACTATTACATAATCTGCTTGGTTGTATAAAGCCGGAAATATAGCATAAGTTTCGCGTTGTGCGAGCTGTACACCTAAATAATCTGGTCCAGATATCGATGCATCTGCCGGAATTTGGCTGACAATGCGATTTGCGCAATCACGATCTTTATTTTCTAAATTGGATAGCCTCAAAACATCTCCGGGTTTTAAAGTATCGTTTGAAGCAACTTTAATATCTGTTTTTGCAAAGGAAATACTTCCAACTAGTTTTTTAGAAACAGCTTGAGTAAACCACAAATAAACCGGATTTTGATAAGAAAATGTCGTATAGATACTAGTTCCTAATACAAAGACACTTAGAAATAAAACTACATATTTTTTTGAAATTTTTGCTGGTACTAGTGCAGAAATAAAGCCAATTCCATAAATTAAGGCCAAAAACAAAACTGGAATTATCATAGAAATACGATGATTATATATTTCTGAAGTGCCAATGCCTCCTGCTGTAGTAAGATAATTGGCCATAAAATCTGGCAACGCTATTATTAATAGTGGCGGAAATGCTAGCGGCAGATATCCCAAGGGCTCAAAAGTCTGTCTTAAATTATTTAATTGATCTCCTCCAAAAAACACAGCAACTGTTTTACTTGGGTGTGTAATCATGTTAAATAAAATTTCGAAATATGAATTGCCGAATGCCTCATAGCGACTCAAAAAGTAATTTGAATTTTCGACATCTTT
>DATIHK010000031.1:0-3182 GCA_035480775.1 Saccharimonadales bacterium (SeqCode)
CTACCAGAAGTTGATAGAGCTAGTCTTAAAAAAGATTTGCGCGCCGATGATTATATGGCTTTGTATAAAGCTGTATCAAATATAATTGGCGATGATAAGGTAATGTTTGCGGCTTTTTTTGGAAAATTGCCAAAAGATTCAGAGCAGGCACAAAAAGCTAAACAGGCAATAGCAAGTTTAGATATGGTAGGAGAAATGATCGATATGGGAACTAGCGTTGCAGATATTCAAAAAATGGCTAAACCTTAAGCAGTTTATAAACTCCGGCTTTTTTACCGTTTACTAAGATATTATAGCTCTCGACGAGTTTAAATTTTCCAAACGAAGTTAGGGCTTTTTGAAACTCTTCTTTACGAGCTGTCAAAACTACCAAAATTCCACCAGAAACTAAAACGCGATGAGTCTCGGCGAGCATATCAAAATAAAATTTGTTGAAATCAGCATCGTTGTTTTCAAAAAATCCCCATGGTGGATCGGTTACAATTTTATCAATTGAGCCGGCTTGAAATGTAGTTAAATGCAAAGCGTCGAAATTAGTTATATCAATATTTTTTGTGGATCTAAAACGCTGCTTTAAAAATTCAACCGTCTCAATATTTAAATCATTAGCAATAATCTTTTCGTAGCCAAAATTTAATCGTTGCTGTGGAATAGCGCCGTGGCCGCAAAACGGATCCATAAAAACTTCTCCATCTTTTGGATCGGATAATAAGCACATCAGATAAGCTAGTTCGTGGCGTAATTCTCCTTGAGGCAAAGTTTTTTTATAGTCTTGATGTTTGGTAATGCGCAATCCAAAAAATCCAAAACCTTCATTTCGCAGTAAAAACCAAAATTCAGTAGCGGGCTTAGTACGATCGACTTCAAGGTGAGTAATGCTTTTAATACTCTCTTCGATCTTGGAACGAATTCTGGTGTTTATTTCGATAGCTTGATTTTCTTTAGATGCAACGATTCTAAACGTTTTAAATTTGTGGTTAAGATTTACTAAAGCAGACGATCTCTTTAAATGAATTAGCGGGCTGAGGTCAATCTGCTGGGTTTCTGAAATAACGACAAAACTATTATTAAAAATTGGAATGCGTTTTATTACTTCCCAGGGCGAATGAGAAGTATAAACAATTAATCCGTCTAAAACTTTTTTGATATGGGCATCGGGAACCATTTTTGGAAGTTCTTCTGCTACTAAATCTGAAAATCCCGATATAAATGTGGAAGCGTATTTTTGCATTATGTCTATTATATAATTTGTATTGCTAGTTGTATAACAAACAATTCGCTAAGCTATTGCATTCATAAAGCTTTTAAAGTAAATTAGCTTAAATTTAAGCAATATACATTGGGAGGAATCATGGAAACATGGACCTTAGAAGAAATACGCACGGAACTAGCTACAATGGGTGGATTGGAGGGGGCTATTCTAGATGAAAGATCTCAACGTTTTCTGAAAAATGGCAATCCTTATTACATTGCGGGTCGTTGGAAAGACTGGCTTTTTATGGTCAGCTGGGTCAAAACAAAGTTTATGAGTGTTTCAGTACTAACTATTGATGTATCTCAAATAATTGAGGCATTTACAAAGATTTCTGGTAGAAAACCGTTTTGCAAATATTGGGACTTAAGACAAGGAAGAAAATTAATTACGTACGAATGGAGTTGGGTTGACGAAAACGAAAGGTATACAGAATTAGTAAGAGAACAGAAAAAAGGCTTAATTCGCCTTTGAAACATAAAACCCTGGTTTAACAAAACTAGGGTGTTTTTTTGGTGGAGATGGCGGGAATCGAACCCGCGTGTTGAAAGCTTACATATAAAAGTGTACAAGCTTAGACCAAATTTAACTTAAGAGTAGCAAGGTATTTGGCGAACCTAAACTATTCCGCAGATTAAGTTTGAGCTTAAGACTCTTGGCAAAGTAGAGAAATCAACTCTAAATCCCCTCACTCCGGTTTTATATCACCTTTCAGAGTTTTCCGGATAAAGCTCTTAAGATGTTAGCTCAAATTAAATTAAGCTAAGGCGCCAACTAATGCTGGTTGCCCAACAAAAGCTTCGTCGTCTTGTGAATATGATTCAGCAAGTATTTTTTGCTATTTTTTAACGAAGATTTAGCACTTCGGCCTGCTAATATACATAAGATCTTCCAGTCGAAGCCTTGCATCCCCTTTTTAAAATGATTAAGTGGTTATACGTCGGTTGACCGTCGAAACTCTTTAGAGTCGCGTTCAAGATCTTTTTTTATTTGTTTTTCTTTTTCAAGGTGCTTTTTGCCGTATTCCTTGCGTCCTCTGACCACGGCTAGCTCTAATTTTACCAGATTATTATGGGTTATCAAAGCCAGTGGAATGGCTGTACGCCCCTTTTGCTGCAGCAGTCTGCGAATTTTCTCGATTTCGTCTTTATTGAGTAAAAGCTTGCGAGTACGGCGTTTTTGCTCATCCGACAGATCGCGGCCGTTTTTAGAATATTGACCAATATTTAAGTTTAGTAAAAAGATTTCGTCTCCCAAAATTGTTACGTACGCTGCTTCAAAGTTAACTTTTCCTTCTCGAATGGCTTTAACTTCGTAGCCTTTGAGAACTATTCCAGCGGTAAACTTCTCGAGTACTTCATTGTCGTAGAGTCCGCGTTTATTAAAAATATTAACTTTTTCACTGGTCATGAAAGCATTATACAGTTTTTATAAGGAATGGGATGTTAGTAAATATTTTTAGCGGCGCTTCTTACCACCACCGGTATCGCCAACAATTGCAGCTTCAATTTGGTCAGGAAGTTTAAGAGCAATAAAAAATCCACCTATTATAATAATTGGAGAGACAAACATAGTCACCAAAACTCCTCCATACCAAACAAGAGCATTTGGAGAGTTACTGTTTCCAAGCAAAACGCTAATACCCAGCAAGCTAGTCAGTGCTGCAGCACCAGTTACTGCAGGAAGAGAAAGCGTATACGCCAACAACTTTTTAAACCAGTTCACCATATGATCCTCACTACCAGGGATAGCAGAAACAGCGAAAACAATCGGTGCATAAATTATCATAGCCAACATCTTTAAATAAATTATCAAAAGTTTTATTGCCATCATTATATAAATGATTATTATTGCTGCTATCAAAACTAGAGTCAAAAGCATTAGAGCAATTCCAATTCCTGACTGTGCCAACGCTCTGTAAAATATCAAA
>DATIHK010000032.1:0-4471 GCA_035480775.1 Saccharimonadales bacterium (SeqCode)
TGCCAAAAATAAACAGTCAGGAAGTCTCCCAGACAAACTTTTACATAGCTCGCAAATTAACTTTAGTTGCAACAGTTAAAGCAGTTGCAGCATTTAAAGCAAGCAACGAACCTGAACTAGTTGTAGATGCTTGTGTTGTCGCAGAAGCAATTGCTGCTCCAGCTACAGCTTGTACACCAAAAGCAGTTTGTGCGCCGGCTGCTAAATCAGTGAAAACATTATTAACTGTCTCAACAGCTAATGCATCACCAACAGCAATTGCGGCGTAAGAAGGCCAAACAGCAGAAGTTGCTGAACGTGTAACCAAAAGCAACTTAGCATTTGTAACCATTCCAAAAAACTGAGCATCTCCAATACTTCCAACTGGTAAACTTGTAGCGCCGCTGAAATTTGAAACGCCTGCAAACAAGTTGGATGCTTTGGTAACTCCACCTGTTGAGGGTAAAACTACAGCGAGGCCATCATCTGTTCCATTATAAACAAAACAGATAGGAGAACCATTTGGAATTGCAACTGTATCCGCGTTTTTAACTTGAACCAATGCCGTTTGATATTTTGCGCCTAATGAAGGTAGTCTCATTTTTATCCTCTATTCGTAAGTTTGATCTTCGTTGGATTAAATAAGTTATTAAATTAGGCCAAAATTAGATAGCCCAAGTCAAAGTGCGCGGCAAATTGAACCACACACCAAGTTTACGCCGATTCGAGATACAAATATTGCCCATCCAAAGAATATGAGCAACACGAGCATCTTGATTCACTGGTTTCATAAAAGGAGTCGCAACAAAATTCGTTTGAGCGTCATACTTAACGGCGCAGAATTTTGTATTGATGAAATACATTGTGCCCACACCAGAATTAGGTGTGAGAGTTCCATTCATAACATCAGGAACAAATTCATCCCAAGTTACTACGGCGCGACGGAATCGAATGTTCTCAAAAGGAAATGAATCGTCAGTATCTGCCATTCTACGATATACTTGGTAGTAGGCAGTATTCAACATCTGATAGGTAATTTGATCGGTAAGAATGAAATCAGGCGGACCACCAGGACCTTTTGCACAATTATTGTAAACTTTGTCCATTTCGAACAAAAAGTCACTGGCTTTATTTCCTGAAGTTAGAGCAGATTGTAGAGCCTGATTTTGCCACCAAGTTGCAGTTGAGCCATTTACGTTTCCTACCGCAACATTTGCAGATGGTGTAGAAGAAACTAGTGCCGGTAAAGGTTCAACGCCGAGAGCACCATTAAAAGGTGAGCTATCATTAGTTGTTAGAGAAGCACCACCAGAAGCCAAAGAACCTTGCAAAGATGCACGAGCAAAACGTTCTTTAATTCCAAGTTCAGCTTGCATGATCTTGGATTTCAACAAATCGATAATTCGATCAGTTGAACTATTCTGCCGTTCTTCTTTACGTGAAATAGAAACAGGAACTGCAAGCTGTCTCCAATCAAAAAAAGCAGAAGTAATTCCGTCAGTAGGATCAGTATTTAGTGTATCATAACCTTCATACCAATCCGCAGTTCCAAGAGCATACATCAAAGGAATTTGGATAGCAACGCCGCCATCCAAACTTTCATACATTCCGTTTTCTTGAATTCTATAGAAAAATGCGTTACTTTTAGAGATGTTATCCGTTAAAGTCCGTTGATAATTAAAAAGGCTCGTACTCAGAATTGCGTCATAATTAATTGTATTCTGAGATGGAGCACCTGCCGCGCCATAAGTTGACATTAAAGTTTATCCTTAATTGCTAAACGAAACGTTCATTTCGCATAGCGGCTGCTACAGCTTCATTTAAGGACGGAAGTTTTGAACCTTTTGTAATCCTGGTTTCTTGTACTTCGGTTGAGGAATCTCGCAATTCCTGGGCATTTTTGTTGATCTTATCAACGGTTTTTTGAATTACTTTCGCCTCTTTTTTATCAGTTGTGACGATTTTATAGAGATTATCCAAGTATTCTTCCATTGGATAGTCGCCAGTGTAAGGCAATTTCTTAGAAAGTTCAGTCATTGCCACTTCATGTTCTTTAAAATCTTTATGTGTCGATTCAAATTTCGCAAAAGCCGAATCTACATCTGCTTTAACTGCTCTTTCAACGGCTTCTTGAGTTTGTGCCTGAACAGGTTTTAACTGCTCAGTTACAATTTGTTTGACGATCGTGTCAATTCCATCAGCAAGTCTATCTGCCAGAAACTCATATTCCGCGCCGAGAGATTCTTTTAAAGTGTCTACAACACTCTTTGTAATCTGTTTAGGAGTTTTATCTGCATTTAGACCTAAAAGACCAGCTTTTTCAGCAAGAGTTCTTAAAACACTTGGTCCCACATTCGGATCTTCAAGCGCTTCATAAAGTCTAATTGCCTTATCTAATTTTTCTGTTCTAGCAACCTCTTCTGCCGAAGGTTGTTGCGTGGTTTCACTAGTTTTAACTTCAGTACTAGTTTCTTTTCCCTTATCGACAGTTTCAGTTGTCTGTTCAGTTTGTGTTGTATTTTCTTGAGTGACAGCATCTGCCACCGCTTTATCTAAAGTAACATTCTCTGTTGCCATTTACTTTCCACCTTGAATTGAACTACCTTTAACTTTAAGCCCCTTAAACAAACCCATTCCAGCAGCATCGATTTTGCCGCGAATAGAGTTGTTTAGCGAGAGTTTAAGTGGATCGCCGCCAAGTGGTTGACTTTGTTTCGTGATGTTAAGTTTCTTTCTCTTATTCTTTAACATTCCACGAACAACATTCTCCATATGGTCTTTCAAACCAGCAATCTTCATTGATTGTTTAACTGGGGTATTTAGCCGTGATTCAGGATATCTTAAACTCAGTGCCATCTCGTTTCACTCGATTCTTAAATAAAATTCATTGAGTAGGAGTAGTCACAATTTGATTTTGTAACTGTTGTCTAACTTGTTCATTATTTGGCGGAGTTTGTTGTGCAACCATTCCTTGTGCCATCTGTCCAGGTTGTTGCACTGGACCATTCCCTTGCGCCGGAGTAGGAATTCCTAATTGTGCAAGTTGAATCTGCAATTTTGTTTGAGCTATTTTTTGAAGCTGTTGAATTACCTTTTCATTCCTATATCCAATTTTGTAAGCTAACTCTCTGACCAATAGAGGTGACTCAGAAAGTTCAGGAAATTGTGTGAGCGATGAAAGGAAAAGTAGAAATTTATTCTTTTCGTCATCATTCGAGATTGGTGACATCGAATCGAGTTCAATAGACACGTCGAAATCAAAATCGTGATCTTCTTCATCTACTGAACCTTTTAAATCGTTCATCGTGATTTGATGCCACAAGAACGAATAATCACTGAGATTATCACCAATTTCTCCGACAGGTATTTGCATTTTGACCCATACGGGTAGCGTGAATTTTTCTTCAGCAAGTAAGAGTATCTCACGGCCAATGCGTGCGAGCCATTTAGCAACTTGTATTCTCTGTCTAGAATCTCGTATTTGCGCCCGTTGATTGATAATTTGTGCTTGTGTTGCTGAGGTTTTATCTGGAGTACCAGATCTAGATTCACTAGAGGTTCCTGAAATGATATTTAAATCATTTTGTGTAACAACAAGAGATTGCCCTTCTTGAGCACCCAAGTCAGCATTTTCAACCGGGGCACAAACAGTTCTTACATCCCCTGCACTTGTCTTAACAAAAGTTCCATCGCCGCCATTGATAAGTTTGTCCATCTCCTCTTCATCTGGAAAAGCAGAACCGTTATATACATATTTTCTTGTAAACCTCTTTCGATGGTTCCTCATTTGCTCGTGAGAATCATTAATTTCATCTTGAGCAGGTTTCCAGTTTCTAACAGGAGGAAGTGGATACCAACCTTTAGTAAGACGATTAGGACGGAGATCAAATAGAGGTAGTCTAACAAACTTCTCTTCAAGATGTGTAAGAGATTGCAAATCTGAGAATATATAAAACTTATGAGCACGTAAATCCCATATCTTCCATATCTTTAGCAAATCACCACTAGCTACCAAAGTATCTACTTCTGGTCCATAAGTTTCTCGTACAAAATCGTCAGATCGCGCGCCGCTCCAATTGAGCAAGTCTAGATTTTTTAATTTTTTATTAGCTTTGAAATCTTCAACTCTGACGTATTCATAATAGCCACACCAATTACATCTAGTTAGTTCAGATGATTCAAGTCCGCCAACTCTAAATGTACTAGCAGGTATACGTTTGATATAGATTTTTTCTGATTCTGGGATTTCTTTTGGTTGCTTAATGATATTATTTTGTGCATCTACATAAGGTCTAGAGTCACTTCTCAAAATTGGTTTGTCAGCATTGGGATTGACGACCCAATTTGCGGAATACCCGACTTCAATAATTCCAAATCTGAAATATGCGTCGAGTATAGAAAGTTCAATTTCATTTGGGAAGTAGTTGTCGGGGTCGGTGACGATTGTATTGAGAAGGTCCTCACGAAGTAATGATTTTTTAACAGAAAGTTC
>DATIHK010000033.1:0-9950 GCA_035480775.1 Saccharimonadales bacterium (SeqCode)
TTCGTCTGAAGAAGGTGAATTTCCATTCCGTATTTGATAACTTAACACTACTTAAAAAAGATGTCAACAAGGGCTTTGGCAAGCTTTTCGGAGTCATGTCGAATGAGACTTCTTTTGAGTCGATCGGCGAGTGATTGCTCGTATTTTGTTTCGCTTAAAAAGTCTCCGCGAATAACTTTTTTGGAGTTTTTAGGAAGATCGTCAGTTACCATGCTTACATCCCCAGATTTTTTGTACCAGTCCACCAGCTGCTTATTCGGCTTAGCGGAATTAACCATCACCAAATCAACGACATTTGCACCTAAATACTTATGTATTTCAGCTAAATGCGTGCTAATTTTATAGTGATCAGTCTGCCCAAATTTAGTCATTAAATTGCTCACAAAGATTTTTTTAGCTTTAGAAAGTTTGATAGTAGCTGCAATGCCTGTTACTAAAAAGTTTGGAATAATACTTGTGTACAAATCTCCGGGTCCAAAAATTATAAAGTCTGCTTGTTCTATAGCTTTTAATGCTGTGGGATTTGGAAGTGCCTGAGGTTTTAAAAAACAATTTTCAATAGGAACACGTTTAACGTGAACTTCATCAATAAAAGTTTCACCTTCGATTATGTTTCCGTTTTTTAGTCGTACGCATAAATGGGACTTGTCTAGAGTCACAGGAATAACACTTCCACGAGTATCTAAAATTTGTTCGGCAAGATTTAGACCGGTATTTATAGAACCAGTAATTTTTTCGAGTGCAGATAAAAAGATATTTCCAAAGTTGTGGCCGTTTAAATCTCCGGCATCAAAACGATAAGCGAATAAGTCGCGCCAAATTTTGTCGGATGACGAAAGTGCCACTAGCGCTTGACGCAAATCTCCAGGCGGAAGTACACCGAGTTGATCTCGTAAACGACCGGTTGATCCACCAGAATCCATCATCGTTACAATCGCTGTCAGATCGACTGGATAATTTTTGAGACCAGAAAGAACAACAAAGGTTCCTGTTCCGCCTCCTATTACAACTACTTTAGGTTTTGTGCTAGCTTTTTTACTTTTCATAAGAGAGGGCACTTGTTGTTAACAACATGGGTGTTTGCTATATTCGTACTGTATTATTACGTTTTAGTCAAATGTGATAATATTGCAAACTGCGTGGGTGATTAGCTCAGATGGCTAGAGCGCTTCTCTGATAAGGAAGAGGTCCAAGGTTCGATTCCTTGATCACCCACCATAAAACATTTCCAAAAAATAAATGACTAAAACAACTTTAATTTTAATTCGTCATGGAGAAACTAATACTAATGTAAAAAACGTGCTTCATATGCCAAACGATAAAGATAAACTAACCGAAAAAGGCACCGATCAAATGAAAAAAACTTCTAAAAAAATTAAGCACTTACAAGCTGATGCATTATATTCTTCGGTAGAATCTAGAGCTTTAGAAAGCGCTGATTTTATAAGTCAAAGTTTAGATCTAAAAGTGCAACCAACCATTGAGTTAAAGGAAAGAAATTGGGGAGATCTTTCAGGAAAGCCTTGGGTAGAAGTTGAAAATATACTTAACCAACTACCTTTAGAAGAAAGATATTGTTATACACCAACTAATGGAGAATCTTGGCAAAAATTTGAAGAAAGATTAGTTCCTGCAATTAAAGCAATTACAGAAAAAAATCAAGGTAAGAAGGTTGTGATAGTTACACATGGCGGATCTATACGAGCTTTAATGCCATATCTATTAAATATTCCTAAAGAAGAATCGTTTAAGTATTATCCAAGAAATGCCTCACTTTCGATTTTTGAATTGGAAGACGAAAAAATTAATTCTTTAGTTATAGATGATATAAGTCACCTATAAATTTACATCTTAGAAAAGCTAGCAAGTGGAAATACAATACTCATCGAAGACAACACGATGTAACTTACAGAAAAAAACAAGACTACTCCTAATGAAAAAACTCCTATTTTTAGTATTGTTTTATTGCTAGATGTTCTAATAAGTTTTAACCCTATTAACATTGTGAAAATAAAAAATATCAAAAAGATTGTTATTAGATATGGAAAGTATTTTGTAACAAATGGTACCTGAACGTTATAACTAGTATAAATGGAATTTAATTTGGGATAGACAAAAAATAAAATTGCTAGTTGCAGTATAAAACCTATAAATCCAAAAAAGAGATTTAATATTCCTACAATGCGGTATTTCACACTAAAAGTTTAGATTAAACCAAGGTAAACTGCCACTACTTTATCAAGATCGCTTGTAAAATGATCTTTGATTTCTTGTGGTTTAACCCATTTATATGTCTCAACTTTGTCTGTTGCGGTGATTTCTGAGACTTCGTCTGAGGTCAATTCACAAACAACATAGTGAACAAAAACTGTAGAATTTGGAAATACTCTGCGTGAGATAACATCTTGGGCTTTAACTTTGTGACCTGTTTCGATTAGAGTTTGTCGAACTGCCGCTTCTAGCTCAGTTTCAGTAGGTTCAATAGTTCCACCAGGAAAGACCCAGGTGACTTCTGGTCCACTTTTGTCAATTTCGCGGAGTTTTCTTTTTATTATCAACACCTCACCATTTGTGTTTTTTATAATGGCGAGCGCGATTTTTTTAGTTATAGTTGTGTTATCCATATTTCTCAAGAAACAAAAGGCAAAAAGAATGCTCATTCGTAGGTTTAAGCTAACCTACAGAACTAACTCCATCTGCAACGTGAGCGTCGCAAATGTATATAAACTTACACTATTAGAGTCATATTTTTGTAAGTTGTACTTTATGTTTTGGAGAGTTTTCTATAGCTCGAAGCTAAGTCAAATCATCTTCAATCAAAAATACGTCCTCATTTCTCTTTAGAAAGGAGGTGATCCAGCCGCAGATTCCCCTACGGCTACCTTGTTACGACTTCAGCCTCATCACTGATTACACCTTGGAACCACTTGCGTGATGCTTAAGGTGCCCTCAGCTTTGCTGCCGTGACGGGCAGTGTGTGCAAGACCCGAGAACGTATTCACCGGCGTGTAGCTGACCGCCGATTACTAGCGATTCCAACTTCATGAAGTCGAATTGCAGACTTCAATCCGAACTGAGACGCGCTTTAAGAGATTTGCTTCATATCGCTATGTCGCATCTCGCTGTACGCGCCATTGTAGCATGCTTCTGGCCCCAGGCATAAAGGCAATACTGACTTGAAGTCATCCCCACCTTCCTCCGTCTTGCGACGGCAGTTCCGCTAGAGTGATACAACTAGCAGTAAGGGTTGCGTTCGTTAACCCACTTAAGGGTACGCCTCACGGTACGAACTGACAACAGCCATGCAACACCTGTTCAGCACTCTCGAAGACGGCTCTACTTTCGTAAAGCTTGCAGCTGTATGTCAAACCTGGGTAAGGTTCTTGGGTTATCAGCCAATTGAAGAGCATGCTCCACCGCTTGTGCGGGTCCCCGCCAATTCCTTTGAGTTTTAGCCTTGCGGCCGTACTTCCCAGGCGGCCTGCTTAACGCGTTAGCTTCGACACCCAGAATAAACCAGGTATCCAGCAGGCATAGTTTACAGCGTGGACTACACGGGTATCTAATCCGTTTTGCTCCCCACGCTTTCGTCTCTCAGTGTCAGAACAGCCCCAGGTAGTTGGCTTCCCCCTTGGTATTCCCTACGATATCAACGCATTTCACTGCTTCACCGTAAGTTCTACTACCCCCTAGCTGTCTCTAGCTACACAGTATCAAAAGCGGTTCCCCAGTTGAGCTGGGGGATTTAACCTCTGACTTATGTTGCCACCTACAGAACTCTTTACGCCCAGTAAATCCGGATAATGCTTGCACCCTACGTATGACCGCTGCTGCTGGCACGTAGTTAGCCGGTGCTATTCACAGAAGTTTACGATCCGAAGACCTTCATCCTTCACGCGGCGTCGCTGCATCAGACTTTCGTCCATTGTGCAAAATTCCCGATTGCTGCCTCCCGTAGGAGTGAGGCCCGTGTCTCAGTGCCCCTCTGCCCGTACATCCTCTCAGACCGGATACCCGTCATAGTCTTGGTAGGCAATTACCCCACCAACAAACTGATAGGCCGCAGGCTCATTCTTAATCGACTTGCGTCTTTAAAGTTTCCTTCACATCGATCATTAATTCCAGTTTCCCGGAGCTAGTATCGAATTAAGAGTAGATTCCCACGTGTTACTCAGCCGTTCGCCACTGTAAAAAATCTTCCAGTTCACTTTCTTGCGATTGTAAACTTTCAAAAAAATTACCGTTCGACTTGCATACCTTAGGCACGCCGCTAGCATTCATCCTGAACTAGGATCAAATTCTCAAAAGAACATTCTTTTTGCCTTTCATCTCTCGAAATAAAAGATAAAGGCGCTCTTAATAACTATTTGTTTATCAAAGTACGGAAATTAACTAAAGCAAGATACCAATAAGTAATTGATAAGTCAATCGATCTTTCGCATCTCTACATTTTTAGATCCGTAAAGCGCAGAAACAGTATATATTAAATTGTCTTTTGAGTATATAGGACTGCAAGAAATCAGGTCTATATGAAGTGCATTTAACTCTGGCCAAGTGTGAACTAATAAATTTGAAGTTCCGAGCACAAAAGTTATAGTAAGACCTTGCTTTTTAAATTCCGTTATTTTGGTATCTACAATTTTTAATTTGTGAGTCTCGCAGAGGTCGTTTGTGGCTTTGAGCAAAGCTTTCTTTGAAGTTACAATATTATGTGGGACGTCATAAATTTTAAAAGTAAAGTGATCGACGTACGGGAACTTTTCTTCTTTGCGATCTTCGAAAGTATAAAAAGCTTGATCTAAATAATTATCTATTGGTTTTGTTTGTGGAGTTGTTTTTAGAATGTAGAGCGAACTTTGACTACCAATTGTTTCAGCTCCGTAATAGCGACTAAATTTATCTATTTTATCTTCGATAACTAAATTATATTGCTCAATAATTTCTTGAATCTTTAAAGTTTTTTCAGGAGATCGCAAGCTGTTGGCATAAAATAAATATATATATTTTCCGCTGGCGTCATTTGATTTTGAAAGAAGTTCAACGGCGCGGCGCAAAAATAAAGCAACTCCGGCAGGGGTATATGGAGGATCTGTCATGACGATATCGTATCGGTGCGCGTCTTCTGGCTTTAATTCTTTTCTGACGTCATAAATTTTGGTGGAAATATTTTGGAGGTTGTTATCGATCACGATTTGTTTTATAGGATCCAAAATGTCATTGTCGACGTCTAATACAGTTATTCTGTTGTATTTTTTGAATAGTGTGCCCAAAGTAATCGAAACTAAGTCGTCGTCGCCCAAAAGTGCGATATTTGCTCCTTCGACTAGGCCTTTGTCATTTAATATAGAAGCTTTGGCAACAGAAGTAGCCTCAGTAGCAAAAAACTGATCGTACTCGCGCTTGGCAACTAAATTATATTTTTGGCGGACTAGCTTTAGCTTTTCTTCAAATTCCAAATTAGAAGTTTCAAATAAGCTCCATTTATAGGAGGAAATTTCTAGTTTAGATAGAATATCCGTTCCGTGTTGGTTTAGCCTTACTAAATCCTCATTAGTTGTATCTAACAAACTTGCGATTGAAGACTTAAATTGTTTAAGTATTTCTTTAGTTAAACCGGTTTGTCGAACTAATTCGTTGTTCGAAAGATTAGGTGTGTTTCGTACTATATATAGTATTCCCTCGATTTCGGCGAGTTTAAGATCGGCATTTCTGGTTTTTATATCATTAATAAAAGCGTTCACGGAGGGATTATACCCTATTACAGATAGAGAAACCTCTATTGTTGAATGAATTTTTCTGAAGCATATTGTGCCTATGAAACTCCTTTTGCCTTTAGTATTGCTACTCGTCTTTTTTCATACCTCTTTTGCAGCTACAACTTGGCAGAAAACTCCACTAACCAGCACCTTTGCAACTAGTTTAAAAACAACTCCGTGGGGAATTTTGGCCGGAGAGCAAGATACGAGACTTTGGCTAAATCCATTCAACGGAATGTACATAAGTAAAGATTTAGGAAAAAGTTGGAATCAACTTGGCCTAAGCGGTCGAGGCGTAACTTCAATTGCGGGCTGGAGTAAAGAAATTTATGCAACTACCTACTATACAGTTAACGGTGCCAATGGAGCCTTTAAATCTATCGATGGCGGGGTTACTTGGACACACATTTGTAACAATTTCTCAGCTTCAGTTGTAGCAGCAAATAAAGATTACGTTTTTATTGGTACATATACTAATGGCCTCTGGGTATATTCAAAAGCAACTCAAACTTGTGGACAAAGAATTGGTGACGGCGTTTTATTTGGTCCTCAAATACTCGCTTTAGATGTAAAAGACTCTAAAGTTATCGCTACTACACAAGGAACTACTTATAGTTCAACAAACAACGGCGACTTTCCGGCTATAGTTTCGTTTTTTAATTCCAAAACAGTTTCTGCGGCAAAATTTGGTTCTTCTATAATTTTAGCTTGTACATCAGGAAATCAAGGATTATACAAATCATCCGATACTTTATCTACCTGGACCAAAATTGCTATATTTGGAAACCATTCGTGTGGAGGTATAAGCTTTTACAACAACATTTTTTACGTTTCAGAAGAAACGGGAACAGGTATTTACAGCGTTTTTTCTTCTCAAGATCTGGGCGGAACTTGGCAAAATACTAATTTGGATATTCAAAATACCGACGGAAATGCTAAAGCAATTGAATGGGCATTTTCTAAACCTGAAAATTTATTTGCTCTTGTGCCATCTCAAGGAGTATATAGCTATGAAATTCCAGAAAAGGTCTTTGACAAAAATCCATTTTTACGGCTTCCTTGGAATTACAGTTCAGACGACGAGCTAACAGATCGAATAAATTCTTTTTTTGATCACGAATACCCGCTCCTTGGATACTCAACTTATCCGGAACCTGCAGAAACTTCACAAACAACATTAAATTATTTAGGAATTAGAGGATCCCAACCCAGTATGTACTACAGCTCGCACGACGGAATAGATTTTGACTTAGCATATGGAACTCCAGTTCTTGCTGCTGCCGATGGAACAGCCGTATATTATTATTGTACTGCTTGCGGAAACACCATTAAGATAAATCATTCAAACGGCTTTGAGAGCATATACATGCACCTCCAAAAAAACGGTTTAATTACAAATTCCACAACAAATAATGTAACGGTAAAAAAAGGAGATCAAATAGGTCTGGTTGGTCTGACAGGAAATACCACAGGACCGCACTTACACTTTGGAGTTATGGACGACAAAAATAATGATGGAAATTTTAATAACGACTATCCAGACGGAAAAGTAGATCCATTTGGCTGGCAAGCATATACTACTGACCCATGGTCGGTATATTCTTGGCACGACTCAACTGGACAACATACTGGAACTTCCAGTACTTATTTGTGGAATATCCCGACTCAACAAGCATTTGGCTTTTTTGCTGCAAGCGACAAAAGCATTTCATTAGGCAACAAAGTAATTTTGATCGGAAAAAATTCTTCTCAATTAAACTTATCGGTGTTTTTACAAGATTACGCTAAACCCGTTCTGGAAGCGGCTCAAAATAATCTGAAATATATTCCGCACACATCTTTTATAATTGATGCATTAGATAACCTAGACAATAAAATAGATTCTTTTGACTCGCCGGTAATAATAAAAATAAATGTCGGAACCGATGACTTAGTAAATATCGTCATTACATCCTTAAAAATATATTTCTTTGATGACGCTAGCCTATCGTGGAAACCTTTAGACACAACCTACGACGAACCTTCACATACTCTTATGGCATCGACAACTCACTTTACGCGTTTTGCAGTTTTTGGAGAACTTGCGCAACCAATTCCACAAACTCAAATTACTGTATCTGGAAATCAAGTTGAAGGCTGGTATACAGAATTTCCAACTATAGCTTTAACAAATGGTTCCAATACTATTTTATATTCACTTGATAACGGAGATAATTGGGAAACTTACTCGGTACCATTTTTAATAAATAAAGAAGGACTTACTAATCTTTTGTACAAAGCCTTTGATGCTAACCAAACTTCCGAAGAAACAAGAGAATATTTAATAAAAATAGATACAAAAGGTTTGTGGAAAAAGACAATCAAGCTCGTTGGGGGAAGATTTTCAACGTGACTTAGCTATATCTGGTGCGCGTACTATAGGTTGACAGAATAATGCGTAGCATATATACTATACTTAATTTGTAACATCATATATAAATCCTCTAGTCAAAAGGAGTTCGAAACATGATCAAGCGGAGTTTTGCCTTTGGTGGTGTTATATGCGGCGCGTTGATGCTGCTTGGTCAACCAGCCCTAGGCATCATATTTGGACTGTGCGCGGCTGCGGGAAGCCATATACTCCAGCACGCCACCCGCAAGCACAACAGCAGTCCGAAGGATGTCCATATCCAGCGCTATCAGCTGCTCCTACTCGCCGGCCTCAATCAGGAAAATGCTGAGCGAATAGCAACCATCTGGGATTAGCTGAATACAAACCGGGAAACCCGCCGACAACACGTCGCGAGCTTTCCGGTTTTTTTATTCTCTAATTACTCCTCCACCCAAGCATAAATTGTCAATATAAAATACAGCGCTTTGACCTGGAGCTACTGCAAAGATTGGATTAGTTAAACTAACCTCTGCAATATCCTTTGCAGGTTCGTAGACCACGTGTGCAGCAAACATTTCACCCAGATGACGTATTCGTACTTCGCAATCAAATTCATTCTCTTTTAGCTCGTTGATCCAGTGCAATTTTTCAACTGTAAACTTATCTTTGTTAACTTCTCCGACAAATCCCACTATTAATTCGTTTTTTTCAACATTCTTGCCAATTACATATAAAGGTAAACCTTGGTATTTGGTGACTATAAATCCATGGCGTTGGCCGATGGTGTAAAACCAAGCACCTTCATGAGTACCTATGACCTCTCCGCCTTTGTTAACGACGTTTCCGGGTACAATTTTTAGTCGTTGCTTTAAAAACTCTTTTATATCTACTTCTCCGATAAAGCAAATGCCTACACTATCAGGTTTCTCGGCTGTAATTAAATTTTGTTCCTTAGCAATTTTGCGGATTTCTGTTTTTTTCATGTTTCCAACTGGAAAAGTAGTTTTAGAAAGTTGATTTTCGTTTAAAACATACAAAAAGTAGGATTGGTCTTTGGTTGTGTCGACACCTTTGTATAAGTGTTTTCCGTCAGTACGAGCATAGTGGCCAGTAGCAACTCCGTCAAAGCCGTTTTTTAAAGCCCATTCCAAAAAAAGCCCAAACTTAATTTCGCGATTGCACATCACGTCGGGGTTGGGAGTTCTTCCGGCTTCATATTCTTTAAAAAAGTACTCGATAACCTTTTCTTTGTACTCTTTTATAAAGTCTAGATATTCAAATTTAATGCCCAATTTAGAGGCTACAGCGACCGCGTCTGCACGATCTTGTTCGGCAGTGCATCCATCAGCTTTTGAATCCCAGCACTGCATGTAAACTCCGGTTAGTTCATAACCTTGTTGTTGGAGTAAATATGCAGAAACTGAAGAGTCAACGCCACCACTTAGGCCTACTGCTATACGTTTAGTCATGGGGAGAAGATAGCAAAATTTGATTATAGAACCAACTAACCGGAACCGTTTGACGCTAAAACAATTGCGCCCGACGGCTCCGGTTTTTTTAAATTACTCCACAGGTTTTACACGAATTACACTGTCAGCAATCTGTACAATCTCACCTTGGCAAATCTCTAAACTTACTTCTTTTTTTCTGTTCTCGTATTCACGCGGATAGTTTTTTCGATGCATAAGCACCCGCTGCCCCACATAAATCTTGATCTGAGACTTGCGTTGGGTGTTCGTGATTATGTAGATGCCATTTTCAACTCCACCATATTGACCAACGACCAAAGTAATGATGGAGTTCTTCTTCTTCAACGTAACCAC
>DATIHK010000034.1:0-9786 GCA_035480775.1 Saccharimonadales bacterium (SeqCode)
CTCGATGCCGTCTTGCTTCAGCACTTCGGCAAAGAGCTTGGCTGGTCCACGCTCGCCGTTCGGTTCAACTATGAGAACTTTCTTTTTATCTGACATCAAAGCCTCCGGGGATTGGGTTAATCGCATTATATCACGCTCATAAGTATGTTTCTTAGTTATTTCCTACCAGTTTTGAATCTATTTCTAGCTTTTCTTTTAATGTGGGATAGCCATTTAATTTCGGAAAAAAGTTTTGGGCATCTAATTTTGCTTTTTCAAGAGTTTCTAAATCCGACAAATCGGCTACTTTAAAATTTTTAAAACCGTGTTGCAGAGTTCCGTATAAATCTCCGTAGCCGCGCATTTTTAAATCAATCTCGGCGAGCTCTATTCCAGAATCGATGTTTTCGAGATATTTTAAACGTTCATAAGCTTTGCGCGAGTTATTAGACATAAATACAAAGCAAAAACCTTCTTTATCCCCACGACCGACGCGGCCTCGTAATTGATGAAGTGACGCCAATCCATAGCGTTCAGCACTTTCGATTACAATTATAGAGGCATCTGGAATATCTATTCCCACTTCGATAACCGGAGTTGAGACCAAAACTTGTATTTCTTTGCTTCTAAATTGTTTGATTACTGCTTCTTTTTCGATCGCTTTCATTCTGCCGTGTAAAAGTCCTACAGAAA
This sequence comes from Saccharimonadales bacterium (SeqCode), assembly GCA_035480775.1. GTDB lineage: Bacteria > Patescibacteriota > WWE3 > UBA101185 > UBA10185 > DATIHK01. The sequence continues at coordinate 673 of DATIHK010000034.1, forward strand.
CTCCTTCTAAAATTCCAGCTTGCAGAGCCAAAAATTCGGTTTGAGCCGCTTTAACATTTTCGAGACTTTCTTTGTCGGATGTATCAATAAGTGGGCAGACCACAAAAGCCTGTTCGCCTCGTTGTTTAATCCACTTATAAGTTTCTTGGCGGTTTTTATCGGTAACTACTTTGGTAGTAATTCTTTTATTTATATTTGGATGTTCTTTAAGCTGCGCTATAGATAAGTCTCCGTATAAAGTTAAAGCAAGAGTTCGAGGAATTGGAGTTGCTGTCATTGTAAGTAAATGTGGAACTTTATTTTCGCTTTTGATATTTAAAATTTTAGCGCGCTGTTCCACTCCAAAGCGATGTTGCTCGTCAATTATGACTAAAGCGGTTTTTTGGTCGGCTTCATTAAACAGCAGCGAGTGTGTGCCGATCAAAATGTCCCACTCGCCTTTGGGTTTAGTGCTGCCTGTTTGTAATTCAACATTTATATTGTGACTAGATAAATATTTTTTAAAAGTATCGAAGTGCTGATTGGCTAAAATTTCGGTTGGAGCTAAATACAGTGTTTTATAGCCGTTTAGATAAGTAACATAAGCTGCTAGTACAGCAACAATAGTTTTTCCAGATCCGACATCACCTTCTAAAAGAATATTCATAGGCGTTTGGCTGGCTAACTCTATTGTAATTTTTTGAATTGCTGTTTGTTGAGAAGGCGTAAGCTTAAACGGAAGTTGGGTTATAAAATTTTCTAATTTGCTTGGATCTATTTTTAACTCAATACCTTTGTCTTTTAGAGACCATTGAGATCTTCGCGATTCGACACGTAGTAATTCCAAAAAAAATTCTTCAAAAGCGAAACGCTTTTTTGCGTGATCTACTTCGGCAAGATTTTGTGGAAAGTGAAATTTGCGAATTGCAATATCAAAAACGTCAAAATTATATTTATTTATTATTTCTAAAGGCAGATATTCCGGAATACTTCCAATATTAAATAAGAGGTCGTTAATTCTAGAGCGCAACCACTTTGAAGTTATTCCTGCCGTTTCTTGATAAACGGGTACAAGTCGCCCAGTATTAAGCGATCCTGGTCGGTATTCTTCAAAACTTGGAGCTACCATTGCTAATTTTCCTGAAATGGCCCCTACTCTTCCGCTAAAAGAATAAGTGTTAGTGGGAATGAGAATTTTACTTAGATAATGTTGGTTAAACCAAATTATTATTAATTTTCCGCTTTCGTCATTTACTACTGCTCTGGTAATGCGTTTGCCGTATTTTGTAAAAATGTTTTTAACGTCGAGTAGCTCGGCTCTGATCGTAACAGTTTCACCTTCGGTGATTTCGTCGATTTTTTTAATAACCGAAAAGTCGTCGTATCTAAATGGAAAGTGATAAAGCATGTCCTCGACTGTGTAAATTTCGAGTTTTTGAAGTAATTCTTGATATTTGGGTCCGACTTTTGCTAGTCGATTTATAGGAGATTTTAAAATGACCATTTGTTTGGTGCTAAGTTTACTTAGCGTAAAAATGGCAGAATCGAGCTTCCGAGCAGTGCGAGTGAGCTTACGATGACGACTATTTTCGCCAAATTTTCTCTTTTAGTTAAAGTTTTCAAAATTTTTTTGAATTTCTTTTTTTTGCTAATTTGTTCTGGTTGTTCAAATTTCATAAGACTTTTGTATAATCACGTTTTCCTAATTTTATAACGGTGCCTGATTTGAAATCTACGACCTCATTAATATCTGTTACTTTTTTACCATCAATTTCAAGTCCTCCTTGTTCGATAATAGATTTTATTGAAGAAATAGAAGCCCCACTTGTATTTGTTTGTTTCGAAAATTCTAGTACAGTCATCTTTCCAGAAACATTTGTTGTTTTTATTTCTTCGGGTAATTCTTTGTTTTGCACAGTCGATTCAAAGTTTTGCTCGGCTGCAACTGCTAAATCTTTAGAGTGATAAAACTCTACAACTTCTCTCGCTAAGCGCTTTTTAAATTGCATAGGATTTGCGCCATTTTCGACTTCTTTTTTCATTTGATCTACTTCGGACATTGGCACTCGAGTAACGAGTTCAAAGTAATCCCACAATACTGTATCGACAATCGACATTATTTTTCCGTACATATCGTTTGGATTGTCGTTGATAGGAATAAAGTTTTTTAAACTTTTTCCCATTGGGCGGCCATCACTTCCGGTTAAAAGCTTCATAACTACTGCGCATTGAGGTTCTTGTCCAAAAGCTGGCATTAATTTGCGTCCTGCCAATAAGTTAAAAGTTTGATCTGTTCCGCCAAATTCTACATCGCATTTTAAAGCTACTGAGTCATATCCTTGCATTAATGGATATAAAAATTCGTCTAGTCCAATGGGTTTTTGATCTTTAAATCGCAAAGCAAAAGCTTCGCGTTCGAGCATTTGTGAAATAGTAAATTGTTTGGCTAAATGAATTACATCGTTAAAATTTAACGAGCTAAGCCATTCGGAATTGTGTCGAATTTCTGTTTGGTCTTTTAAAACTGTTTTAAAAAATTGATCTTTATATGTTTGTTCGTTTTTTTTGATTTCTTCGGAATTAGTTTCGCTTCGCATGTCTACTTTGTCGGAGTGATCCCCTACTAACGTTGTAAAATCACCAATTATTAAAGTTACTTTGTGCCCTAGTTCTTGAAAATCTCTCATTTTACGATGAACAACTGAATGGCCTAAATGTAATTGCGGACCGGTTACATCTGTTCCTAGTTTTAGATGCAGTTGTTTTCCACTGAGCAATTTTTTTCGCAACTCATCGTGAGTAAAAAGTTCTGCGACTCCCCTACTTAAAACTTCATCTATTTTTTGTGGATCTGTGTTGACGGCTGTCATAAACCAATTATATGGGTTTTTTCTAAAAAAGAAATCCCCTCGAGGTTCAAGGGGATTTTATTAGTTGCATAAAATCTTGTTATTTGTAGACGAATTCTTTTCTGCTCGTTTCAGCAATTACATGATCGATGATAACTTGAGCCGCTGCGCTTTCAGGAGTTGCTCCACCATATCTTAGGAAGGCTTTTAAGACTTCTTTTTGCTCGAGAAGTGGATTGCGACGGGGTTCTGATTGGAAGTATCTCAAGATCAGGAATCGTTCCCGTCCATCCAGTTTGACTTGAAAAACGACTTTAACTTGCGTGTCTGGGTCGTTGTCGTCACCAGTTGATCTTGTAACTTTATTGATAATTACCAAAACATCTTTTCCGCCTGCGGTAACGGATGCCATTGCTGCCATTCGCGCCTCCTTAGCTAATCTTCTGGATTTTAAGCGTAATTATAGCAAAACTCACGCTGCGGCCATTCCAACAAGTCTGAGCAAAAGAGCTTTTAACTTACTGAAAGTCACTTGTGTTTGCTGCTGGAAAGCTTGTGGATCTTGTTCAGGCATTATTGCGATGCGATTTTCTGGAACATTTGGAAACAACGTCACAGTGAGAAGTTGGTCATATGTTCCGGTAATTACTCTAAATGTTACAGTTACAGCAGGATCGCGATCATTGCTGGGGGTTACTCGCTCTGCCTTAATCTCAACGGCTCTGCCATCAATTGTGTAGACTGCCATTTTAGGCCTCCTAGCTCATATAGTACTGATTCATGCAAATATACCTTATAGTGATGCGAAACTCAAGTTTGAACCTTGAGAGTATAAAAGCTATAATATCAACGTGCTTTTTAAAAGTTCAAGTTCACCTATGCGACGTGTACAAGCAAAATACAAAGGATCCAAGTTTTATTCCAAAAGGCTTTTAATTTTAACCTACCTAGCCTATTTTGTGTTGGTTGGAATTGTTGCCGGAACTTTTGGCGCAGTTGCAGTATTTGCTTATTTTTCTCGCGATTTGCCAAATCCAAACCAGTTATTAGAGCGTAGCCAAGACCTTTCCACCAAAATATATGATCGTAATGGCAAATTAATTTATGAGGTGTATGGTAATAAAAACCGAGAACTTATAAAAATTGACCAAGTATCTCCAAATGTTATTCACGCAACATTAGCTGCAGAAGATGCAGAATTTTATATCCATCAAGGATATTCATTTACAGGTATGGCACGGGCTGTAAAAAATATGGTAACCGGTCAGAGCCTGCAAAGTGGATCAACTTTAACTCAGCAAGTAGTCAAAAACGCTCTCTTAACTCAAGAACAAACAATTTCCAGAAAAATAAAAGAAATTATTTTATCTTTGCAATTAGAAAATCGTTATAAAAAAGACGAAATTTTGCAGATGTATTTAAACGAAACTCCTTATGGCGGACAAAATTATGGAGTTGTTACAGCAGCTCGTTCGTATTTTAATAAAAATCCACAAGACTTAACTGTTGCAGAAGCTGCTTATTTAGCAGGATTGCCTCAGCGCCCGAGTTATTATTCTAATTTTGGTTCCAATCCAGAAGCAGGATTAGAAAGAAAAGACTACGTTTTGTATTTGATGAATGTTCGCGGTTGGATGGGGCCTGATGGCAAGAGATACTTTTTAAGTGACGAAGATTATAAAAAAGCCAAAGCAGAAGTACTAAATTTTCAAGCTTCTGATATTCCATTTAAAGCTCCGCATTTTGTATTTTATGTTAAACAGCTTTTGGCCGATAAATTTGGAGATCAAATGGTAGATCAAGGTGGTTTGCAGGTTACCACATCTCTTGATCTGGATATGCAAGAAAAAGCTCAGCAAATTGTTACCGACGAAGTTGAAAAAGCCAAAGTTTTGAATGTTGGTAATGGTTCTATGATTGTTTTAGATTCCAAAACTGGGCAAATACTTTCGATGGTTGGATCAAAAGGATACTTTTTAAAATCAGAGCCCGAAGGATGTATTTCAGGAACTACCGGTGAAAATAGCTGTACTTTTGAGCCATTTTTAAATGCTACATTAGCTAGAAGACAACCTGGTTCTACGATTAAGCCAATTACTTATGCAACTATGCTTTCTCAAGGCTATACAATAGCTTTTCCATTCTTAGATGTGCCAACAACTTTTCCCGGTGCTTCTCCTGACAAACCGTATCAACCTGAAAACTATGATGGAAAGTTTAGAGGACCTTTGTCGCTAAGAAACGCTTTGGGTAACTCTATTAATATTGCGGCTGTTAAAGCTTTAAGAATTGTTGGAATTGACGCCATGATTGGCCAAGCCGAAAAACTGGGCATAACTACACTTACTGATCGAAATCGCTATGGATTGGCACTAACTCTTGGAGGCGGCGAAACGAAACTTTTAGAAATGACCGATGCCTATGCTACTTTTGCCGATAAAGGTGTCTATCACGAACCTACTTCAATTTTAGAAGTTAAAGATGCTCAAGGACACCAACTGTATAAATGGCGCGATACTGGTGGAACAAAAGCACTAGGGTCAGATGTTGCTTTTCTTATTTCTGATGTTTTATCTGACGACGGTGCTCGCTCTTTGGCATTTGGCCCAGGAAGCTTATTAAATATTTTTGGTCATCGTGTAGCTGTAAAAACAGGAACAACCGATGATAAACGCGATAACTATGCAATTGGTTTCACACCAACTTACACAGTTGGAGCTTGGGTTGGAAATAACAACAACGATAAAATGAATCCGGTTTTAGCTTCTGGTATATCTGGAGCAACTCCTATTTGGCACGATATGATGGCAGCACTTCTTGCAAAAAAACCAGATGAAAAGCTGGAAGTTCCAACTAATGTTAAAAAAGTTACTGTAGATACTTTGACAGGAATGCTTCCGTATAAAGACAATCCGACTCGACCTGAGTGGTTTGTAAGTGGAACCGAGCCAACTGCAAAAAGCCCGTGGTATGAAGAACTAGAAATTTGTAAACCTGATCATCGCTTAGCCGACGACGCTTGCAGACAAGCTGATCAAACAAAAATTGTAAACTACACAAAAATTATTGCAGAGCTACCAGAATGGCAGAATGATGTAGACAAATGGGTTCAAGAAAATTACAAAGACAGCAAATACTTTCCACCTTTGACGACCTCTCATTTACAGTTTGACGATAATGGAGATGTTAAAGATTCTAATAATGTTTATGTCGATATTACAACTCAGAAAGATGGAGATACTGTTGGTTATCAATTTAGATTAAATGCTGAAGTCTCGGCAGGACATGAAATAGATAAAGTTAGAATATATATGGATGATAACCAAGTGACTAGCGATTCTTCTGAACCATATGGGTATAACTTTAATTTAACTCCAGATCAAAAAGGAAAACATACTTTTAAAGTAGTAGCTCAAGACACAGATGGAAATAAAGGTGAGGCATCAATTACTTTAAATGTTGGAGGTTAGATTCTATCGCTTCACTTTAATCCCCAGTTTTGATTCTAGATGGTTTATGATTTCTGTTTTATTTTGCTGATTTACAAAAGTAATTCTAAATAAAATAGATTTTGATTCATTGTTGTCTGCAAAATGTGTTTCAAGGACTTCGACTTTTTCGACATTTTCAAATGTTTTTATTTCGTCTACAATTTTTCCGGCTTCGAAATCAATTTTTGTACTTACTGAAATATCTTCTTTGAGATCTTGCGAAATCTTATCCGAAACTCTTTGCAAAGTTTTTTTTGATTGAACCAAATTTTCGGTGTTAAGGGTAAATGCGTTGTAGGTTAGATATCCAAGATCTAGATTGTTTTGCCAAATCTCCACAACTTTATCTTGTTTTTTGTACGAAACGTTTTCAATTCCTAAAATCATAAAAAGACCAGATAAAATTGTTTTTAAATTCTCACTATTTTCGTAAACATCGCTATGCTTACTGCAAATTACAGTTAGTTTTCGAATTTCTGGATATTTATTATTCTCTTTTAAATAAACTTTGCCTATTTCAAATACCAAAATGTCTGTTTGACCATGCTTCTTATAGTTTTCGACAATTGGATAAAGTGTTTGATAAATATCGGTTCGTAAAGCATTTTTTTCTGGATCATATGAATTTTGAATAGAAATCTGCTCTTTATTTGTTCCGTCAAATTGAGTCATAGTATCGGTAATGTGTTCGTGTCCTCCTAAAGCAATCAGGGCATCGCGAAGTTTTTCTTCGAACTTGTAAATTTTTGAAGTAATTTCTGTTGGAGGTGCCGAATTTATTTGTGCTAATGGAATATTTTTGTAATCGCTGATTCTTAAAACATCTGCGACAATATCATCTTCGACTTCGATATCGGTTCTAAAATATGGAATTTCTAGCTCTAATCCATCAGAATGTTCTTTGATATTTTTGTATTCTAATGCTGTTAAAATTGTTTTAATGGCATCTTTATTGGCCGCTATTCCGCTAATTAATTGAACTCTGGCGTATGTTAATTTCATTTTTTTGGATTTATAAGGGTTTGGATAATAATCTTCATTTTCGTAATATTCTCCTCCGGCTAATTGTTCGATAAGATACGTTGCACGTTCAAGCGCCAGTTCTGTTAATGCTGGATTTAAAAATTTGTCGTATCTCAAAACTGTTTCGTTTTGAATTTTTAATTTACGCGCGGTTTTGCGAATATTTCCTTGATCATAGTTTCCTGCGTCTAAAACTATTTCAGTCGTATGTTCGTCTACTCCGGTCACTTTTCCGCCTACAACTCCACCAATGACAATTGGTTTATCATTTTGAGTTAAGACAAACATTGATTTATCGAGTTCGACATTTGTTCCGTCGAGACTTACTATTTTTTCTCCATCTTTGGCGAGTCGAATGTGGATTTCTCGTTTTTGAAACTTGGCCAAATCTTGAGCGTGCATCGGCTGACCACATTCCACCATAACAAAATTGGTAATGTCGACAATGTTATTGATGGTTGGAAGTCCGTAGGCTTTTAGCTTCTCTTGCATCCAAGCCGGCGATTCTTTAACTGTAATATTTTTGAATACGCGAGTGTTGAAGCGGCGTACTAAATCCGGGCAATCTACTTTTAATTTAACTTTGGTTTCTGAAGTAGCGGGTTTGCCTGGTTTTGCGTTGCGATCAGGATAGATTAATGGAGTGTTTTCAAAAGCTGCAAGATCGCGGGCGCAGCCTAAAATAGCTAACCAATCTGAACGGTCGAAGCGGTGTTCCAAATCCAAGACATTATCAGATGTTATAGGTTTATCAAGCATTAGACCCAGAGCAGTAAATGATTCCGCAATTTCTTTAGGTGTCTTGTTAGTTTTTATATAATCTTGTAGCCAAATTAGTGGTATTTTCATGCGTATACCAATCCCCCACCATACAACTTTCTAATATCGGTAATGCCAAATCTTTGCATAACAATGCGATCGAGTCCCATTCCAAAAGCGAACCCGGTGTAAACTTCGGGGTCAATACCTGACATTTTTAAAGTATTGTAATGAATCATTCCTGAGCCAAGCATTTCGATCCAGCCTCTAAATTTGCAAACTTCGCAGCCGACACCATGGCAGAATTGGCATTGCATATCGACTCCGACGCCTGGTGAAACTTCAGGATAATATTTGTAGCGAAATCTCAAAATGACATCATCTCCAAATAAAAATTTGTGAAAGTTTTCGAGAGTTGCTTTGAGGTGTTGAATTGTAATCCCTTTATCGACTACGACTCCTTGAAACTGATAAAAGAAAGAACTGTTTGTGCGATTACCGGTTTCATTGCGGTAGCATTTACCTGGTGTGACAACTCTTATTGGGGGTTTATAGTCGGCTAGAACTCGAGTTTCTACCGATGAGGTGTGAGTTCGTAGTAAAATGTTGGGTTCTTCGACAAAGAGCGAATCTTGTAAATCAGTTGCCGGATGGTTTTCAGGCAAGTTTAAACGGCGAAAGTTATATTCGGCGGTTTCGATTTCCGGTCCTTCCGCAACTGAATAACCATAATATCTAAAAAATTCATTCATTTCGCGAATTACTTGTGTAGTCGGATGTAGCATTCCTGATTTTTTTGGTTGCTGTGGAAGAGTTAAATCTATTCTTGGGTCGTCAATTTGGGTTTGAGTATATTGAGACTTAGCTTTTTCGATAGCAGTTTTTAATTCATCTTGGAGTTGATTTAGTTGTGGCCCAAGGTTTCTTTTTTCTTCTGCTGAAAGGTTTGGTAAAGTTTTCATCAGCTCAGTTACAACTCCCCGCGATTTGGAAAAATATTTTAAATAGACTCC
>DATIHK010000035.1:0-11719 GCA_035480775.1 Saccharimonadales bacterium (SeqCode)
TAAACTTTTAAACGGCTATCGACATTCGGATGTTGTTAACTTTGGCAAGCTCCATGAGCTGATTCGTAAAGTTGCTGTTGTAGCTGAACAAATTTCTGAAATTCAAGAATTTGAAGTTAATCCGGTTATATCTACTGCCAATAACGCTTGGGCAATAGATGCAAAGGTGGTTTTGTGAAAAAGATTTTAATAATTGGCGGAGGTTTTGCTGGTATTAAATGTGCGCTAGATCTCGAAAAATCTGGCCTTAAAGATTCTAAAATAACCTTGGTAAGTAATATGAGCCATTTTGAGTATCACGCTTTATTGTATCGAGTTGTAACTGGTGTTTCCCCTCTCGAAGTTTGCATTTCACTAAATCAAATCTTTAAAAACAAACATGTTGAAGTAGTAAAAGACGAGATTGCTGAAGTAGATATTTATAATAAACAAGCTCTAGCAAGTTCTCAAAGCAGATATACATTTGATTATCTGGTTTTGGCTCTAGGTAGTGAAACTGATTATTTTAATGTTCAAGGATTGCAAAAGAATGCTTTTACTTTAAAAACTACAGATGATGCTCTAAAACTAAAACGACATGTTCATAATTTATTTTGTAATTGCGAAAAAAATGCCGAAACAATGCATTTAGTTATAGTTGGTGCTGGTCCAACAGGAGTTGAATTGTCGGCACAGCTTGCCGCCTACTCGAGAAGTTTGGCAAAAATGTATAAAACAAATCCTTCTTTAGTTAGCATAGATTTATTTGAGCGCGAATCTCAAGTAATACCCCGTTTTCCAGCCGAAGTTTCTCAAAAAATTGAACAACGATTGCGTCTGCTAGGGGTAAATGTGTATCTCAACCAACCAATTGTTAAAGAAGATTTTGACCAAGTTTATTTAAAAGATATGCAAATTAAAACACATACAGTTGTTTGGACATCTGGTGTTAAAGCTAACCATTTATATTCACAAATTAAAGGTTTAGAACTAGATAATCGCGGAAGAGTTATAGTTAACGATTTGCTCCAAGCCAAAAACTTTACAAATGTTTACATAGCAGGAGATGGTGCCGCAACAAAATATTCTGGAATGGCTCATACAGCAATAATTGATGGATCTTTTGTAGCTCAACAGTTAGTTTCAGATGTTACAAATCAGCACGATAAGAAATATATTCCACAAAAGCCTCAATATATAATTCCTGTTGGTCCTGGTTGGGCTGTTTTTGTTTCAGATAACATTAAATTATATGGAAGACTTGCTTGGATAATTAAGCTTCTTAGAGATTTGTCGAATTTTATGTTGTTTTTGCCATTTGAGAAAGCATTAACAGTTTTAAGATACGGAAAAGTTTTAGAAGAGACGTGCGAAGTTTGCAATGTAGCGCATGATTAAACGAAGATTTATCACGCGTGCAAAACTGCGTGATACAATAAATCAATGAAACCTGCCTTCACTTTTAAAATCGGTGGCGAAGCTGGATTTGGCATTATGGCTGCTGGAACGACGTTTGCCAAAGTCGCGATGCGTTCTGGCTACTATGTTTTTGACTACTCTGAATATCCATCTTTAATTCGCGGCGGACATAATGTTATGCAGATTTCAGTAGCCGATGAGCCAGTTAATTCTCAGTATCAAACCACCAATTTTTTAATTGCTCTAAATCAACAAACTCTCGACTTGCATAAAAATGAATTGATCGAAGGCGCAGGAGTCTTATACGATGCAGACCAAAATATTAAAGTAGCCGATATTCCTGATGGAGTTGATATTTATGCAATTCCATTTACCCAAGTTGTAAAGCAAGCCGGAGGTTCTTATGTAATGCGCAATTCTGTGGCTTTGGCTGCGGCTTTGGCATTGCTTGGAGCAAATATGCAGCATTTAAAAGATTTAATCGCCGAAGAATTTGCAGGTAAAGAGGAATTGATAAAAATTAATCACGAAGTGTGCGAAGCCGGTGCTGCTTTTGCTCTAGAAAAGTATAAAAGTAAAAATATCTTATCTCAAAAGCAAAATGTAGTAAAACAAATTTTGGTAACAGGTAATGATGCAACTGCTTTAGGCGCCATAGCAGGAGGAATGACATTTACTTCTATTTACCCTATGACTCCAACGTCAAATATTTTGCATATTCTTGCACCATTTCAAGAAAAATTTAATTTTGTTTACAAGCAACCAGAAGACGAAATTTCTGCGATAAATATGGCAATTGGTGCTTCATTTGCTGGTGCTCGTGCTATGGTAGCTACATCTGGTGGTGGTTTTTGCTTGATGTCAGAAGGCTATGGACTCGCCGGTATGACTGAGATTCCTATAGTGATTATTGAAGGAATGCGGGGAGCTCCAGCCACTGGGTTGCCAACCTGGACCGAACAAGGTGACCTACGCTTTGTCTTACACGCTCATCAAGGTGAATTTCCCCGAATAGTATTGGCGGCAGGAAATGTAGAAGATGCCTTTAATCTAGCTTTGCGAGCCTTTAATTTAGCTGATAAGTATCAAACTCCTGTTTTAATTTTGGTAGATAAATATGTTTGTGAAAGTCATATGAGTGTTGTTCCATTTGAATACGAAGATTTTAAAATAGACCGTGGAAACTTTTCGGTAGATAAAATTGTAGATTACAAACGTTATGAACAATCTGATACTGGCGTTTCAACGCGTACAATTCCAGGTATTTCAAATTATATTATTGCTAATTCAGACGAACACGATGTTTTTGGTTTTTCAGATGAAAGTTCTGAAAATCGAATTACTCAAATGAATAAACGTATGAAAAAACTCGCTACTTGCGAAGAGACCGATATGCAAGAGCCAAAAGTATTTGGCTCGCGAGATGCAGATATAAGTTTTATTTCTTGGGGTAGTAATAAAGGTCCGATATTAGAGGCGCTTAAATCTCTACCTAATGCCAACTATTTGCACTTAGAATGGTTAAATCCCTTTCCGTCTGAATTTATTGGCGATTTCTTAAAAAAAGCAAAAAGAGCAATTAATATTGAATGTAATTATTCTGGTCAAATGGCTGGATATATTGCAGAAAAAACCGGGTTTCGTTTTGAAGAAAAAAATAATTTTCTAAAATTTGATGGAAGGCCGTTTTATCCCGAAGAAATAGTCAAACTCATAAATAATGAAAACACTAAATAATTTAAAAACTAAAAATGTTCCAAATTGGTGTCCTGGCTGTGGCGACTTTGGTATTTGGACTGCCTTTAAGCAAGCCGCTGACAAAGAAGGATGGGACAATTCTAATACTGTTATAACTGCAGGAATTGGTTGTCACGGCCATATCAACAACTTTGTAGCTTTATCGTCATTTGAAGGCTTGCACGGTCGGGCTTTGCCAGTCGCTTCAGGAATAAAGATAGCTAACCCAAGGCTGAAAGTATTTGTTTTTACTGGAGATGGTGATGCCTTGAGTGAAGGTGGAAATCATTTTATTCATACTGCCAGACGAAATCATGATTTAACAGTAATTTTGCACGACAACGCAATATACGGATTAACAACCGGTCAAACATCTCCTCGATCGCCCAAAGGTTTTATCTCCAAATCTACCCCACAAGGAAGTTTTGAAGAGCCTTTAAATCCTTTAGCTTTAGCAATTACCGCTGGAGCAACTTTTGTGGCCCGTGCTTATTCTGGAGATATAGATTATTTAGCAGATTTAATGATAGAAGCCGATAAACATAAAGGTTTTGCGTTTATAGATGTATTACAACCATGTGTAACTTTTAATAGTATGTATTCTCACTTTTTCTACCAAGAAAATACTTATCAAATAGAAGCTGACTTTGACGCGACAAATAAACAAGCAGCTTTTGATAAATCTCTTGAATGGGACTTAAAGAAAATTCCAGTGGGTGTTTTTTATAACGTTGATAAGCCAACCTACGAAGAGCAAATCGTTCAAATTGACAAAGTAAAAGTCGAAAAACGAGATATTGCGAGTTTGTATACTAAATATTCTTAAACTAAGCTAGACACTTTATTTTCTACTAGCATTTGAGCTAACTTGTTTGCCCAGGCTTTTACCTTTTCTACATTGTTGTCCAGATCAAAATAAAAACTATCAACCTTTAGCGGATCTTGAATTTTGTTTCCTCCAACTTTTTGACAAAAGGCATCTAGAACGTCTGCAGCAACACAAAAAAACAGATACGAGCTATCTCCGCAGCCAAATGCAGCTACCTTTTTATTTGCAAATTGGTCATTTTTGCAATCAGCCATAAAACTTAGCAAATATTCGTGTGGACTTCCCTCTTCTCCATTAACTTTCCAACTAGGAGATCCTAATAACACAACATCATAATTTGAAACTTCATCAGGTTTTGTGTTAACGGCTTTTTTTAAATCTACACTTAGGTTTTGTTCTAGTAATATATCCCGGATAATCTGGCTTGTTAGGTAAGTACTTCCTGAATTAGAAGCATAAATGATTATAACTTTAACTGGATTGGACATTAAGTTAAGTATACCGTAAATAATTGTTAAATTTATGTAAGAAGTATGTTAGTCTTAAGTTATGCCCGAGTTGGAAACTATTTTACTTAATACTCAATTATCTACAAATTCTACTATCGTTTTAAACGAAATAAAATATTTAAATCGATCTACTAGCATAGTACTTAAAAGTACCATTAATTCTACAAAGCTCTTTCCCCAAATAGATATTCTTTTGCAACAAGAGTTTCCCCAAGTTCTTAAGACGCAATGTTTTAATCATAAAAACTTGCCATTTTGTGAAGAAGTCCACGAAACAGAAATAGGTCATCTTTTAGAGCACATTATTATTGCTCATCTTTTTGAATCAAAACGCCTGCAAGGTTTGACTAATATTATTTTTGATGGTGAAACTTCTTGGAATTGGCTCGAAGACGAAGAAGGAACATTTTATATTACAATAAAAGGTAATACTGACTATCTAGATGTTCTATCTGATTCAATTTTAAAAAGTGTAAAGATTCTTTTAAAGGTAATTAGCTCTAACTAAATGAAAAGGGCGTCCGAAGACGCCCTTTTGAGTGATTTACAAATTGTCATCTGGTCCTGTACCGTCCATTCCTTGTCCGTCGCCTGATCTTCCACCTTTCTTACCTTTTTTGTTCTCGTCTTGATTGTCGATTGGCATGTGCTATCACCTCCTTTATCTGACTCATTTATAAAACATTTGTGTATTGAAATAATTAATGAAGTGTTAACCATGAGTTAGAAGAAAAACTTACAAACTTTTAACCTTACAATTATTTTCTTAAAACAGTATTGGTATACGTTGAATTTATGAAGTTAACTAAGCTTATTTTATTTACGATAATATTGCTAAATATGACCGTGATTATGCTCTAACATTCTTTAAATATGTTTCTAACATATTTCAAACACTATAAACATATAAATATTTAGATGAATGGATGGTGAATATTGCAATTTATGTTTAAATGAAAGCTGTTCATAATGACAAGTTATACGCGAAACTACATAAAGAGATATCTGTTAGGAAGTCTGCTCAAGAAGCATTAAAACATTCCACAGAAAGATTTGAAACTATCTTAAAAAATGTAGCAGATGGAATTACTGTGCAAGACAGAAGTGGCAAAATCGTATATGTTAACGATGTCGGAGCCAAAATGTGTGGATTTGATTCAGCTGTACAAATGCAAAAAGCGTCGATTAATGCTTTTAAAGCCGCTATAGATAAATTTGAATTATTTGACCAGAACGAAAATAAAATTAGTCTTGAAAGTTTGCCAGGTAGACAAGCATTAGCTGGTGAATACCCTACTCCGACTACTGTTTTATATAGAAATAAAATTGATGGATCAAGAAGGTGGTCATTAATTAAAGCTCGCCCGGTATTTGATAAACACAATAAAGTTGAATATGCAGTAATAATTTTTACTGATATTACCGAAACAAAAGAACTAGAAAAACAAAAGTCTCAATTTATAAGTAAAATTAGTCACGAAATCAAAACTCCACTGACAACTATTGAAGCTTTTATGCAACTCTTGGAGCGTCATACTAGAGCTTCTAAAGATATTCCATCAAAAAAAATCGTAGTTAAAGTAAACTTACAACTTTCAAAGCTAAATCAGCTGGTAGATAGTTTGCTAGATATTTCTAGAATTAATTCAAAGAGTTTCGCTCTCAAAACCGAAACATTTAATATTTACACTCTAATAGACTACTGCATCCGAGATATAAAGTTGCTGTACCCAAAGAGCATTATTAAAAACCAGTGTAAAAAACAATTACTTGTGATTGCAGATACTCAAAGTATTAGTTGGGTCGTTTTTAATTTACTTACTAATGCAGTAAAATTCGGTAGAAACAAAGAAATTGTTGTAAAATCTGAAATACACAATAATAAAGCCATAATAAGTGTTAAAGACAAAGGAATTGGTATACCATCTTCTGAACAGGCAAATGTGTTTGAGAGATTTTACCGAAATATATCTGATTTACACCAAACTTTTCCTGGGTTGGGTTTAGGGTTATACATAGCTTCAGAAATATTAAAAATGCAAGGCGAGAAAATTAGCTTTATAAGTAAAGAAAATGTTGGCTCTACTTTTTCGTTTACAGTTACTCTTGCTAAAAATATATGAAAAAGAATATTTGGATACTAGATGACGACGAATCCATAAATGAAGTAATTAAAATTATTCTCGAAGACGCAGGTTTCAATGCAAAAATATTTTCAGACGCAACTAGTTTAAAAAAGCAACTTAAAAAGAAGTCTCCGGATCTAATTTTATTAGACATTATCTTGTCTGGCCAAAGTGGAGTTGCTGTTGCAAATGAGCTAAAAAGTAGCGAACAAACTAAAAATATTCCAATTATTTTAATGTCAGCCAATCCAGACTTAAAAGCTGTTTCTAAGCAAGCAAAAGTCGAAAGTTATATAAGCAAACCATTTGATATCAATTATTTAGTAAAACAAATTAACAAAGTTTTAACCACACATTGAGTTTTATTTAATATTTCACTCCTAGTATTAGGCTACGGAGGTGATTTGGATGAGTACAGTCGTTACAGGTCTTTATGAATCAGTCCAAGATGTAAACACTACATTAGAAGACTTAAATAAGAAGGGCTATAGCACAGACAAAGTTTCGCTTATTACTAGAAAAGATATGGTAGAACGTAACTTTGATGTTAAAAATGCACTATCTGACGGTGTCCAGACTGGCTTGGTAGCTGGAAGCGTTGTAGGTGGCATTGTAGGTTTATTAGTTGGACTAGGAGCTATTACTTTACCCGGTATTGGTGCTATCTTTGTTGCTGGCCCTTTAGCTACTGCCTTAGGACTTACCGGAGCAGCGGGTTTAACGGCTTCAGGAGCAGTCACAGGAGCTTTAGCTGGAGGTATATTGGGAGCTTTAAAAGAGATTGGTATAGATGAAGTAGAAGCTAAGGTAATAGAAAACAAAATTAGAAAAGGTCAAACATTCTTGATGGTTTCTCCAGTTAATGGTGACGACAATGAAGTAAAAAATGTATTAAAATCGCACAAAGCAACTGATATTATGTCGATGCAGCTTAATCTAACTATGTAGAAAAAAGGCTCCTAGTTTCAGGAGCCTTTTTCAAATCGCTCTAATTGAACTATAATATACGAATACAAATAGGAATTTCGTCTATTTATAAATTCCCAAAAACTGTCCCTGCTGCGACCTTCATAACTTCTAATAGTGGAGTCGTCTTAAAAGTATCTAGTACAGTAAAATTAATATTTGAAATCGAAGCAAAGAAAGTTGTCGGTAAACAACTTTACACATTTTTTGATGAAAAAAGTCAAAAAGCTATTTCACTGGTATTAAAAAATAATACGCGTGCAATGTTAGTGCACACAAGTAATCAAAAAATGGTGTATGTACATAATTCTGGTATCGAAGTGAACGGAAAACGAATAATCGTCATTCGAGAAATAACTAAACTTTCGGAAAATCAACAAAAAGCTGAATTAAGGTACGCAATTTTAGAAGCTTTCGCTTGGAGTGCAACTCGAAGGGAAGCACTAAATCAAATCATTAAACTTGTAAGCAATAAATTTAAATGGTACGGCGGAATAGTTTGGCTATTAAATGACGAAAATGCCTTTAATATATTAACTTTTTGGAGTAAAAAATCCCGTAAAAGCGAACTTATTATTTCTGATTTAATTCAAAACAACGATTATCAGAAAGACCTTACTCAAAAAATTAGAACTTATAAAATTACTAAAAAAAATAAAATAAAAATATATAGCTTACCTATCGTTTTTGAAAATAAAACAATAGGAATACTAGAATTTGTGGGAAGTGGGTCTAGCATAATCAGTGATTTGTTTAAAAGCACTATAACTCTTCTCAAGCAACAATTAGGCCAATTTATAGTTACAAAAGAAGCAGTAGCTCAATTAAAAAGCAATGAAGAAAATTATCGAACTTTAGTAGAATTAGCTCCTGATATTATATACAGCAAAGATTTGAGAGGAAGAATTAAAGCTATAAACTCTGCAGTTACCTCAATAACGAATTTAAATACAAAAGATTTACTTGGTAGGCCTTTAACTGTTTTAGTAGACGCCTCCGAGCGTGAAGAAGTTGAAGAACAACTATCCAAAGAAACAAATAAAATTGTTACCAAACCAGTCGAAGCAAGATTATTTTCTCAAAAAGGCAAATATATAGTTGGTGAAATTCGCGAGAGACCAAAAATTATTAATAAAAAAGTTACCATGAGACTAGGCATTATTAGAGATATTACGCAACGTAAATTGCTAGAGAAACAAAAAGATATGTGGGTTGGAATCTCTACTCACGAGCTAAAAACTCCTCTCACTACAATTAAAGCCTATACGCAACTGCTACTCAAATCAAAGTTATCCGAAAATGAGCAAAACTATCTAAAAACTATAAATGCGCTTACCAATAAAATGACAAACTTAATAAATGATTTATTGGATGCTGCTCAAATAAACTCTGGTACTTTAACTATTAAAAAAGATAAAGTAAGTATAACTAATTTACTAGAAACGCTCGCTCGTAACTCGCAAATTGCATTTAATACACATACAATTGTTTTAGACAAAACAGTTGAAATATCTCTTATTTGTGACAAAGAACGTGTTGGTCAAGCCATTTCAAATTTAGTATCTAATGCAGTAAAGTATTCCAAGCCAAAAACCAAAATTATTTTAGGCTTGCAACTGCTTCAAAATAATGCTGTTATTTCGGTAAAAGATTTCGGAATAGGCATTCCAAAAAAGAATTTAAGCAATGTTTTTAATGTTTTTTATCGTGCGGGCAATTATGAAGAGCGCAGTATATCTGGACTAGGTTTGGGACTATTTATAGCTCAATATATTGTACAAAAACACAATGGTAAAATTTGGGTAGAAAGTGAAGAAAATATTGGTTCAACTTTTTATATTTCTCTTCCTCTAAGTTGATATATCAAGCAATTTATATTATTATGACGCTATGTTACAAACTATTTTAGTCATAGAAGATGATGCAAACTTACAAACATTTATATCGACTTTGTTAACAGATAATTTTTATTCCGTCAAAGTCTTAGCCGACGGAGTAAATGCCATTAAAACAATTGAAAAAATTAATCCTGATTTGGTTTTGCTTGACTTAAACTTACCCAATATAAAAGGTGAATCGGTGTGTAGCCAAATAAAAAAAGACTATCCGGCTCTTCCAGTCATAATTCTTACTGCTAAATCAGCTCTGTCAGATAAATTAAATGCCTTCGATCTAGGCGCAGATGATTACATTACTAAGCCTTTTGCAGCAGAAGAACTAATTGCCAGAATAAAAGCGACACTTAAGCAAAATAAAAAGATCGACAAATTAAAGGTAGCAGATCTCGAAATGAACACCGAAAGTATGGAAGTAAAAAGAAACGGAAAACTAATTAATTTAACATCTCAAGAATATAAATTGCTCGAATGCTTAATTTTAAATAAAGATAAAGTTTTATCCCGCGAAACTTTGCTAAATAAAATTTGGCAAAATTCATTTGATATCGAAACACGTGTTGTAGACGTATATATCAGTTACTTGCGAAGAAAAATAGACAAAAACGCAAAAAACAAACTTATTCATTCTGTTCGGGGTTTTGGCTATTCGCTAAAAGCGAGTTAGCTTTTTTTATTTGTTTTTTCAGATCAGTTAATGCCTTTTCTAGCGCCTTATAATGGCTATTATTTCCTTTTTTAATAAGTTCAATATATCCGCTTACCGCTGTATAAGTGGAATTCATTTTATGTAGTGTATCTTTAAGCTCTAAATAGTGCTTTTTCATATCTTACAAACATTTTACACACAATTAATTAATTGTTAAATCAAGCCAGTTAGTATAAAGGTGTTAAGGAGGTGAGTAGAATGAGTTTGATAATATTCTTAGTTTTTGGTGCGCTAGTAGGATGGATAGCGTCAATTGTAGTTAAAAACAATAGCCGTCAAGGATTGTTTGGCGACATATTGTTAGGTATTCTTGGTTCAATTGCTGGTGGGTACATAATGCAAAATTTTGGACAACCGGGTGTTACAGGGTTTAACCTGTATAGTGTTTTCGTGGCTGTACTAGGAGCAATAGTTCTAGTAGTTTTGGGTAGAATGATATTGACTATGATAGCTTAAAAGCTAAAAGAAAGCCCCGCGGAGAGCGGGGCTTTTCGTTAGCAATGTAAGTTGGTTTTGCAACTTTGTTTGGCCTCAGGATCATTAATTTGATCGCAGGCAGAGCAGGCGCTCCCATTTGAGCCTTTCATCATAGATGACGCATCTGTAAAAGTCATATTAGTAGGTACGGCAAATTTAGTCTCGTCTAATAGCCAAGGGTCACATTTGTAATTGTTTGATGAATTCAAAGCTGCAGTAGCTGAAGTATTTGAATTTGTAGTATCAGACTTAGTTATATCAGAAACGTTCATTTTTATACCATTAGGCATACTACTTGACCAGAGATACATCCATTCGCCGTCGCTTACGACATTAGAAGACATTTCTTTACCATCACTTGATGTTACTGTAAATACTCCTCCCATCTTTTTATTAGCTACAAAAATATCTCCCTTGGTCGTGTCTGTACTGTAAGTACAATGTACGGTTTTACCTAAATTAAAAAGATCGCTTATTTTACCTGTAAAGCTTTCGCTAGTTGCAACTGTTGGAGTCGTAGGAGTGTTAGTGGTTGTAGTAGTTTCTTTGTTTTGATTTGACACCATTTTATTTTTTAAATTTTTTGCGACGCATCCTACCAGAAGTAGAGCTAGTAAAATTAGTAAACCAACTGTCAAATATTTTTTATTCATATCTTATTATATACGATGTTTTTTAAGGAAGTAAATAGTGATACTAATTGCAGTAATTATAAGAATCAATGTACTTAGATATTGAGTATTAGATATACTGTTTGCTTCTCGTGAAACCATAATCTCATCACTAACTTTAAAACTTTGAAAAGCTTCCGGCGTTTTTGGAGTTCCGCTAACAATAATTGTATATGTATCTTTTTTAGTAAAAGTATATTCGAAGCTTTCTACCTTTAGTGATGGAGATTTATTGTATTTTAAGAGTGGTTGTAGGAACACTAATTTATTTCCTAACATTATTTTGACATCACAGTTGCATTTGTCTGGTTCAAAGCGTTTTGATTTATCAGTTATTTGAAAGTAAAATTTAGAAGGCACATTGGCTATAGGGCTATCATCTGGTGTGGTATGAAACACTAC
>DATIHK010000036.1:0-4853 GCA_035480775.1 Saccharimonadales bacterium (SeqCode)
CCATCTGGAGTTTTCGATGCCGTCAGCAAAGGCGGAGATAAATCATTTACTTGGCAACCGATGAAAGGCGTTCGAAGTGCAGTCGTAGTATCAAAATATACCGCCAATGGTCAAACAGGTTTTGTCTTAGCCGGACGCTCACTAGTTTTGGTTGAAGAGCGCATTATGAAATTAGGTTTAATGGTACTCGTAGCTTGGTTCGTTACTCTGGTACTGACATTTGCTTCGTTTGTAGTATCTGACAAACTAAAAAAGAAATTTATGTCTTAAATTTCTTAAGATAAAGTTACGGAGTGGAAATAATTCTGTTTCCACTCCGTTTTTTTATTTAAAGAGATTAATTTTTTGTTTTCGAAAATTTTTAACGCATAAAAATAAGGGTTTGGGTGGTTTATTCCAATCGAACCATTTTAGGTCTATCATTCTATCGGGTTCTAATATTTTGGGAGTTCCTTTGATTATTTTTGCTGAAACATAAATTGTAATATAGTGCTTGTTTTCCTTCTTAAAAATGTCATTAGTTACTCCAACTATTTTTTTGATTTTTATCTTAACTCCAACCTCTTCAAAAACTTCGCGTTTTACACCTTGTTCGATAGATTCACCAAATTCTAGATGCCCACCAATAAATGACCAAGTATTATTTCCATGTGCATTTATTCTTTTGTTAAGCAGAACTTTTTTTCCCTTAGTGATAATTGCTGCGACTCCTACTTTTGGATATTCAGACATAATTAATACTAAAACAAAAAACCGAAGACATCAATGCGCATTAGCACATCGAAGCTTCGGCTTTGCAATCAAACTTTACTCAATCAGTTTCACCCCAAGGATAACGGCTTGCCGGAAAACAATTCATATTTTGAAATATCAAATCTTCTCCAGGAGCCGCCAACATCATCACAAGGCCTACGTCATAACCATTTATGTACTCTTGACGCCAATTCTCATGCCTGTTCAAATCAAAGTGACGCCTTTCTAATCCCTCAAAAGTTACTAAAAACGGATCTTCGCTATTCCTGGCAGGATTGTGGCAATGAATAGTGCGGGTGTTCCAATCGAGCCCATAACCAACCAAGTAATGGCCTGCATTGGCAGCTGGGCTAAGTGGAAGGTCTTTATAACCAAGCGCATACTCGAATCCTTGACATTCAATTATTACAGCTCTACCGAGCGAGAAGAATCCCCAGAAATCCATTGGCGTAGTATTTCGATGCGCGAAAAGTCTGTTTTTAGGTAGTACTCTTTGCTGAAGATACGCCAAATGGTGTGGTCCCAAATCATCCCGCTTGTAGTTGACCTTCATTCTGTTTGTAATTCTCACTAAACTTGCCACATTCAATTGCTTGAACGGCTGAGCGATAGTAGCAAATGCTGCGTGAGGACAAGATTCTCCATCTAGCTGGCTCACACGATGGTGGCCTTTTACAAACACAGATCCAAAACTAGTCTTGATTGTCATTGAGATTCTCCGGTTGTGGATTTTTTAGATTATATCACCAACCTTCCAACCTTGATTAGTGAACGTAAATGTTATATATTTCTTTGTACACATTTTTAAGATTATTTAGACGCATTGCGTCTCTTCGAGATTACTCGAAAAAAGGAGGAATTTTATGGAAAAGAATAATTTAGTTATAGTTTTGATAGTTGCAGCCGTTTTAATAGGAGTAGGTGCTTTTGTAGTCATCAAGAAATCGTCGATGACTCCAGTGGCAAATCCTAATATTGCTACTACACCAAGTCCAGCCATGGAACCGACCAATGCAATGATGAATGAAACAACTCAGTCATCTCCAACCGACAATACAACAATGAAAAAATTACCAGTAAATGACGCAAATGCCAAAGTCTTTAACGTAACAGGACAAAATTTTACATTTACTCCAAATACTATTACTGTTAAAAAAGGTGATACAGTCAAGATCAACTTTACCAGTTCAAACGGATTTCATGATTGGGTAAATGATGAATTTAGCGCCCACACCGATAGAGTTCAAACAGGACAAACCGCCAGTGTAACATTTGTCGCCGATAAAGCCGGAACATTTGAATATTACTGCAGTGTTATGACTCACAGAGCAAAAGGAATGGTCGGAAAATTGATCGTTCAGTAAATTGATTTGTAGATAAAGAAAGCCCCTCAAGTGAGGGGCTTTTTTTTAGTGCTTATTGCTGTGGCTGTGCTGGAACATCTGACGGCTGACCGTACCAATCACAAATATCAATGTTAGTAAGTGAACTTCCGCTTACTACATTTACTGCTATTGGTTTGTGGTCGGTACAATTTACACTCAATCCGCAAGGAACAGCAGGTGAGTAGTCTCCACCTAAATTTCCACCTTTAACATACGCAAAGGCATAATAAGTTCCGGGTATTACATTCGAAAATGAATACGAATTTTGATTTTGAGATGTTGACTGCACTAAAACCGCATTAGTAGTCGTGTTTTGTAAATAAATTTTTAGTGGAGGAATGCCTTCTCCTGGGTAGCAAATTTTTCCTGAAACATTTCCTGCTTTTTGTGCACTAGTTGGTGTTACCGAAGGAGTCAATGTAGGAATAGTAGGAGTAACAACAACGGTAGCAACAGGTGTCGGTGAAGATTCCAAAACTACATTGTTATCCATCACAGGTTTATTTTGCACAATTTTATATAAAAAGAAAGAAATTGCTAACAAACTAGCTAATATAAGAATTAACAAAACTAATTGAAAATATTTCATATCTAATTTATAACACGATATACTGTGTCGATGCTACAGATAGTGTACAAACAAACCAGAAGTTTTACTCGCATGAGTATTTCAATAAACACCGAAAATACTATTTTGGTTAGATATCCCAAATGGGTTCCAAAGTATGTTGCCGAAAATTTTGTTAAACAAAAAGAAGAATGGATCGACAAAGTCATTAAAGAAAATTTAAAAAAACCAAAAATGCTTCCACATAAAAGCAAAGATGACTACAAAGCCAGTAAACACACTGCAAAAGAATTTGTTTTAGAACGACTCGCTACATTTAATGAATTTTATAATTTTAAAATCAATAAAGTTACGATAAAAAATGTAACTTCGAGGTGGGGGAGTTGCTCTAAAGCTGGTAACTTAAATTTTAATTATCAAATAATATATTTAAAACCTGAACAAGCCGATTATATTATTGTTCACGAACTCTGCCATTTAAAAGAACTAAACCACAAACAAGCTTTTTGGGAATTGGTTGCAAAAACGATTCCACACTATAAAGAGTTACGAAAGCAACTACGAAATATTCGCTAGCCGGTATATAATATCGGCGTGGAAGAATTTGAAGTCAAATTTTTAAAAATTAATGTCGCCGAAATAGAATCCAAATTAACCGCATTAGGCGCCAAAAAAGAATTCGACAAAATCTACAAACGCAAAACATTTGATCATCCAGATATGTCTTTAAATAAAATGGGAGCATATTTACGACTTCGTGACGAAGGAGACAAAGTTACGATGGCTTACAAACGCCGTTTGGGAATGAAAGAAGGTAAAAACGATGCCGGACTGGAAGAAATTGAAATAACAGTTAGCGATTTTGAAAAGACTGCACAAATAATTTTAAAAACGGGTTTAGTCGAAAAATTTTATGAAGAAAATCGCCGCATAAGATATATATTGGGCGACTCAACATTTGATATAGATTTTTGGCCTTTATTAGATCCGTTTTTAGAAATAGAAGGTAAATCTTGGGATGAAGTAGAAAAAGGCATAGCGCTTTTAGGATTAAATTCTGCCGACAAAAAGATTTTTCCTGCGATAGAAGTTTATAGATTAAATGGATTAGAAGAATTAGATTATAAAATTTTAACTTTTGAACAACAGGTAAAAAGATGAAGAGTGTATTAATTACAGGTTCCTCAAGCGGTTTTGGATTTTTAACAGCCTTAAAATTTGCCAGAAATGGTTATAAAGTTTTTGCCTCTGTACGAGAAACAAACAGCGAAGGATCTCAAAAATTAACTCAAATTCGCGATACAGAAAATTTAGCACTGCAAATTATTCAAATAGACGTAACAGATCAAGAATCGATAGATCGCGAAATTCAAAAATTTAAAGATCGCGGCGAAAATATAGATATTTTAATTAACAACGCCGGATATGGCATTTCTGGCCCGGTTGAAGAATTTACAATTGAAGAAATTAAAGCAGAATACAACACAAATATTTTTGGAGTTGTGCGAATGATTAAATCAGTGGCGCCAATTATGCGCGAACACAAATCTGGAACAATTGTAAACATAAGCTCAGTAAGTGGATTAGTAGTTTTTCCTATGCATTCAGTATATTCTTCCTCCAAATACGCCCTAGAAGCTTTATCAGATGGCTGGGCCTTTGAACTTTCTCACTTTGGAATTAAAGTTGTAATTATTGAACCAGGGTCATTTGCGACCGATTTTTCAAAAAATCGAAAATATCCTGCAGCATTTAACACACCAAACTCAGTATATAAAGAATTAGCAGCCAATTATTTTTCTAGATACAATAAAACGCACGATACCTCAAAAACGGCTTTAACTTCCAAAGTTTTAGACCCGGCACCGGTTGTAGATACTATTTTTAAAGCTGCGACTGCCAAGAATCCAGCGCCACGATATATAGTCGGTAACGACGCCAAGCTTTATTCGACAATTCATAAATTAGTTCCAGATAAACTTTGGAATTTTATATTACACAAAGCGTATAAATGGTAATCAGGTTAAATCTTTAACTTCTTCGGCAGTTAATAGTCTCCATTGTCCAGTATCTAAACTTCCCAGTCTAAGATTTTTAATTCTGAATCTTTTTAGCTTTAAAACTTTGTTATTAAAAACTTCAAATAT
>DATIHK010000037.1:0-3762 GCA_035480775.1 Saccharimonadales bacterium (SeqCode)
TAGATAGCAACGATGATTTTTCAGGGCGCGCATCCGAAGTAGATTTGCAAGTTCAACAGTCAGATACCTACTTCGCAAGAATCCAGCCCTACCCCGG
Source organism: Saccharimonadales bacterium (SeqCode) (assembly GCA_035480775.1). Taxonomy (GTDB): domain Bacteria; phylum Patescibacteriota; class WWE3; order UBA101185; family UBA10185; genus DATIHK01. The sequence continues at coordinate 98 of DATIHK010000037.1, forward strand.
AAGTCAGACAGGCTGCAATGCGACCTACCAGATAAAGGTGAGTGGAGCAAACAGCTTTAGCAACTTGTTGTACTTGCCTTTGGTTCTTCGCTAGATAAGTTACGAATTTTTGCAAGGCAGAAGTAGAGAACTCAACATTCTCGGCTTCTGCCTTTTTTTGTTGTATCATTAAAATATGTTGAGTTACAAAAAATTAATTGGTATGACTGCAATAGTTTTAACTGCCGCTTTTGCAAGTTATTATCTGCTTAAGTCACAAACTCCTAAATTTAAAGTTTATAAGGACGAAAACTTTCAGGTAACCTATCCTGCAGATTACAGTGTTATAAGAGCACCTGTTGCAAATGGATATGCTGTTTTTATCTATAAAGGAAATAATCCTGACCCCCAACATCCTGGTGCTTTGTGTAATAAATTTTCTATCGAGATTAATGTAAATTCTGATGGTTTTTGTGGTTCAGCAGCATTTATGGGTAGAACAACAAATATAGTTACTACTCAAGTTAAGTTGGCGGGACAAACTGTAACAAAATCCGACGATTATATAAAAGAGTATAAAGAAGCAGTTCAAATTAGTTATGATGATCTAAAATTTAATTCTAAGTTTGGTTCTGTTTTGATATGGCTAGATCCAAGAGATCAGGTTAATTACGAACGCAACAAACAACTTTTCGAATCTATAGTAAATACTTTGCAACTAACACAAGCTAACTAGTTAAAATATTTGGAAATAATAAAATAATGCCCGACAACCTTCACCAAGATTTATGGGTGAGAGCTGCCAGGCATTTTGTGTACAGTTTGTTTTACGCGCCAACTGGAAGCAAAAAGACGTCGACGAGCCGATTGGAAATATGGTCGATAACACGAATGTAAATTCGATCGTATGAATCTTTCCAAAGAGGCTCGTAAATTGGTTCTTTTTCACCCAAATAACGAACTACAAGCTTATGTCCAGTGTGATCGATAACAACCAATTGCAGTTTTTCGATTGCTTCGTCAAATTCCAAACAATTTTCAACATGCTCAGTAGTAGGCTGGGCGTGCAGGTACGGTAAGATGCGGAGCAAGCTCTTTTTCATACCTTCTGATGATAGAGGCATGGCTAAACCCCTTTCTGTGAATGATCTTCGTGGATGTTAAGGCGACTATACTGCAAAATCTACAGTATGTCGTTCGATAAGTGCCGACTTTAGTGAGTCAAAATCTCCATACCACACCAGCAAAGAAATTGGACCTATACTTCCAACCCTTTGAATTCGATCATCTGAAAGGAGTAATTCTTTAGTCGTTTGATCTCTTACGTAGAGATGGCAACTAACTTTAATATTTCCTCTAGCGCGACGTTCAATTACAGCAACATCGGCTTTTCCGTCGTCAAAGAAAGTTGAGGTTTGAGCGACTTCTGATGTGCGTAAAACTCGTATCGTTGAGTTGGTGTCCATGATCTTTGAAGTTACTGTTTAGTTTTCTCAGGTTTAGACAAAAGCACTATCACAACCACAAGCAAAAAGCCACCGATCACCACAAATGGGAACACAACAAAAAGCAAGAATTGTTGAATCGACTCTTGGTTTGCAGGATTAGTGAGGAACATTGCGCCTACCAAACAAACAAAAAGCATTGCCAGACCGGCTGCTGTGATAATTCCACCACACCCAGTTGCTGCCGCAGGAGCTGCAGCTGTTGCACCTTTAACAATAACTATCAAAATGCTTTTAGGCTGGCTCATGGCAGTCTCCTTTCTGAGACTCTAAATTACAGGTAGTATAGTCTGGATTAGTCTTTAGTCAAATTACAATAACCAGTTATTATAGCCGACAAACATTTTCATTACACCTATAGTATAATGCCCTTAACTCGCGCTTCTATACCTGGAGAACAACATGAACCCACTCGAAACTGCAGTTGTGCTGTTTTTGGCTTCCGGTATCATATTGATGATTGGCATTGTGTTTGCCAAGATTATCGTCTGGCAAATCAAAATGAAAAAGCAAGTAGGTGAAATCAAATGGCCTGATAGACCTGGCTACTTGTTAGAAGCTCAATGGATAAACTACAAAAATCAAGCGCTGCAGCTTAGCAGAGATTTTCCTATCGTGGAGTACGACACACATAGCTATTTGGGGTTTAAAATTCCAGTAACGTGGAATACTGGAAAACACAAGATTCAGGGAGTTACGTATACGGGAACATTTATTATCGACGGCACTGTTCTCTCACCAGTTGCTACAAGGCAGCGACTTGCACGTGAATCTCTAGATGAATTTTTCAACTAGATGGTTCGCAAGCAACACAGTACAAAACCCCTTCATGGCTTTACCTTGAGGGGGATTTTTTTTAAATAAGCTATAATACGCCTCATGGCCACCCAAAATATCTGGCAGAAATTAAAAACCGCCAACCCAAATAGACCCTTCACAGTTCTAGCACCACTAGAAGACGTCACCGATTTCGTTTTTCGCCAAATGGTCGCCGAAACCTGCAAGCCCGATTTAATGTTTACCGAATTTACCAACACCGACGCACTGGCTTCGGTTGGCTACGATCGCGTAATTCACAATTTTAAATTCTCACAAGAACAGCGCCCAATAATTGCGCAGATTTGGGGAACCAATCCAGAAAACTTTAAGAAGGCTGCGCAGATCGCCGTTGAATTTAAGTTTGATGGAATTGATTTAAACATGGGTTGCCCGGTTCGCGATGTCTTAGCTCAAGGAGCTTGCTCAGCGCTTATAGCAAATCCAACACTTGCTGCTGAACTTATTAAAGCAACAAAAGAAGGCGCAAGCGATTTACCCGTCAGTGTAAAAACCCGAATCGGACTCAAAAAAATAGAAACCGAAAGCTGGATCGGATTTTTATTAGAACAAGGTCTAGACGCACTAACAGTTCACGGACGAACCAGCAAAGAAATGAGCAAAGTTCCGGCACACTGGGATGAAATCGGCAAAGCAGTTAAGTTGCGCGACAAAATAGCTCCACAAACTGTATTAGTCGGAAACGGCGATGTTACAAGTTACGCCGATGGAGTCGAAAAGCACAAATTATATGGAGTTGACGGAGTCATGGTTGGTCGTGGAATCTTTCACGATCCCTGGGTTTTTGAAAAAACCATTACACAGCATTCCGTACAAGATCGTTTGGATTTATTACTGAAACACACCAAGCTTTATGTTGAAACTTACGGAGAAGGCAAGCGCTTTGAAGTGATGAAGAAGTTCTTTAAGATGTATGTGAATGGTTTTGATGGTGCGAGTGAGTTGAGACAGAGACTGATGGAGTGCCATAATATAGAGGAAGTTCGTAAAACACTATATGCCTAAGTTAAATATAGAGAAAACATTTTTTATAGCAAGTTTACCTGTAGTTGGTTATCTAATGTCTTATTTCTACCAATTTGGGTTTTACAATCATTTTGAAATTTCCTATTTATTTATTCAAGTTACAGTAGAATCAACGATACTTGCAGTAGTTATAAATATTGCTATTTGTGCATTCATCATCATATTAATTTTAATAGCAAAAGGCTTTCCAAATAAAAAAGAACAAATTCAAAAAGCAAGCTTTTTTGACCAAACAGTTGGTCTAGCAATACTTTATATTATTCTTCAAATAGTAATTGCATATATCCAAATAAATTTAATTTTCAAACTACTATTATC
>DATIHK010000038.1:0-7268 GCA_035480775.1 Saccharimonadales bacterium (SeqCode)
TAAAAAGTGAACTGAGAATCCAGGAAATGTACGAAATCAGAAGTAGGCTCAATATTTTTGCAAACGGATAGGCTTTGTCAGGAAACTTTGGAAATATTGTACACGCTAATGGAAATCCAATTATTCCGAATACTAATAAAACTAAATAAAACATACTTTATTTTAGCAAGTTAGATCAGAGAAAATTTAACTTACCATCTTTTAAATTCAAAACTTTATTGATTCCCACACTTTCAACAAAATAACGATCGTGTGAAACCAGCAATAAAGTTCCGGTAAATTCGCTCAAACTTTTTTCTAGAACTTCTTTGGTGTCTATATCAAGGTGATTATCAGGCTCGTCCAAAATTAATAAATCGTAATTTTTAGAAGCAAAAATTGCAAAAGCAAATCTGGCACGTTCGCCAGGGCTTAATTGCCAAATTCGTTTTCGAGTCGCGTCTTTGTCGAATAAAAATCTTTTCAAATTTCCGTAGGCTTCGCCTTCATATAATCCTGTTTCTCTAGTAAAAAATTGCATTAAGTTTTCGTTAGTAGTATTTTGCAATGGAATTTGTGAAAAATATCCAATTTTTATATTTTCGCCTAGTCGTATAGTTCCTTCGGTTGTAGGTTCTTGGTTCATAATCATTTTTACAAGGGTAGTTTTTCCGGCTCCGTTTGGTCCAAAAAGCCAAACTTTTTCTTTTCCTCGAATTTCAAAGTCAAGATTTTCGAAAACTTTTTTAGTTCCATAACTTTTAGAAACGCTATTAAATCGCAACATCAATTTTGAAGAACGCACATCGGTATCAAAGGCAACACTTGCGATGCTTTTACTGACATAGAGTTCTTTTTCTTGGCTAGTAACTTCTCGCTCGATTCTTTTTTTGGCTGCTTTTACTGCATTTCCTCTTTTGTCGCTTTTCATTTTTCTGACGTTTTCGAGAAGTTTTTCTAGTTGTGCTTTTTTCTTTAAGAAGCGAACATACTCTTCATTCCAACTGTCTATCAGTTTTAATTTTTCAGTTTTGTAATTATCGTAATCTCCTACGAATCGGTACATTGTGTGTTTATCAATTTCCCAAATTTCGTCTACAGTGTGATTTAAAAATGATCGGTCGTGTGAAATCATAATTATTGTTTGTGGAATTTCTTTTATATATTCTTCTAGCCACATAATGCCCTCGATGTCTAAATGGTTTGTCGGTTCATCTATAAATAGTGTTGTTGGACTTTTTAATAACTCTTCGATAAGTTTTACTTTCATTTTTTGGCCCTCACTTAATGTGTTTATTTTTTGATATTGGTCAAAATTGTGAAATTGCAGTCGCTCTGCCAGAGACTCGATTTTATAAATTTCCCAAGAATTTTCTAAACTTTTTTCTAAATATTCTCCGACTAGCTCATCAGGAAAATTAAATTCTTGTGGAATATAACCGAAAATTTCATTCTGAGATTCTATATTGCCACTGGTAGATTCTTCTTCGCCATTTAGTATTTTAAAAAGTGTAGATTTTCCACAGCCGTTACGACCTACTAGCCCTACTTTTTTACCATTACCAATTTTAAGGTTAATGTCAGAAAATATTTCGGTATCTCCATACCATTTTGTAAGACTTTTTGCCGTAAGCATGCGGTTAATATATCAGTTTTTGTTATATTAATCACTAAATTAAGGCTTGTGGTTTTTTTATTTGTACTCAAATGTGTTAAAGTATCGCCATGAATCGAGTAAGTCCACACATCTGGGCAATTTTAGCTGTGCTTGCAATAAGTTCAGTGTTTGTTAGTTATATTGCAGCTACAAAACAAAGCGCTTTTAAATTTGGAGTCACTACCTTGGTTTCACCAAATCCGACTACAAAATTTAGTGTATTTGCCAAACATTCTGTAGAATTGCCTATAATTACGTATCATTACGTAGAAGTTGTAAAAGATAAACGTGATACCATAAGAAAGAGCTTGTCTATACTTCCGTCTGAGCTTTCGTATCAGATTAGAACACTTCTAAGTCAAGGATATGAACCAGTTTATGTAAAAGAAATTCCTAATATTGTAAATGGCTCTATCACTCCTGCGAAAAAGCCGATTGCTCTTACATTTGATGACGGATATGAAGATTTTTATACTGACGTTTTTCCGATTATTAAAGAACAAAATGTAAAAGTAACGGCATTTATAATTGCTGACTTTATTGGTAAGCCAAATTATATGACTCATGAACAGCTCGAAGAGGTTATTAAAAGTGGATTAGTAGAAATTGGAGCGCATACACTTCATCATCCAAAACTAAGTGCTATATCCGCTCAAGAGGCGAAAGTAGAAATTGCAGAAAGTAAATTAGTGCTTGAAAAAACGTTTAACATAAAAGTTGAAACTTTTGCATATCCTTACGGAGTTTATAACGATCAAATAGCTCAAATGGTGAGAAAAGCTGGATATACTGCTGCAGTGTCAGAAGTTTATGGAACTGATCAAAGCACTACAAATATGTTCTTTCTGAGTAGAGCGCGTGCCGGAGCATTTGACGCTTTATTTGTACAAAAAGCTGCAGTGATTCCAGCTATTTTAAAGTCATCAAAATAGCACCGAGAGTTATTAAAATTGCTCCAAAGCCTGATTTAACAGTTAGCTTATCAGCCAAAAATAAAACAGAAAATATCAAAACAAAAACAACACTTAATCTATCTAGCGAGGCGACTGCTGGAGCCGGTCCAAGTTTAAGAGCTAAAAAGTAGCAAATCCATGAAGCTGCGCCAGCTAGTCCAGACAAGACAATAAAATACAGCGCTTTATTATTAATTGTGTTTAATTGAGAAAATTTTCCAAATGCGAGTGAAACTCCGATAAGAACAAAAGCCATTATTATAGCTCGTACAGTTGTTGCTAAAGTCGAATCAACTTGCGCAACTCCCATTTTGCCGAAAATCGCAACCAAAGCTGCGAAAACTGCAGAACCAAGACTTAGTAAAATCCACAAAGCCATACTTTTATTATAGTCTATAATCGCTTTATGAAAAGATTTAAATACATACTTGTAGTTGTTGCTCTAATACTAGTATGCGAGTTTTTGGGCATTTATATTTTAAAAAATTTACCAAAACTTCCGACGCTCAAAATCACTAACGAAAGTTCTGAAAGTACTCAATCCACGCAATCGGTTGTAAAAGGACCACTTTATAATGTAATCAAAGTTGTAGATGGAGATACTTTTGATGTTGTAATTGAGAACAAAAATGAACGGGTTCGTTTAATAGGAATTAACGCACCAGAAACTGTAGATCCTGTGAAGCCCATCGAATGTTACGGAAACGAAGCATCTCAAAAACTAAAAAAATATTTAACTGGCCAGCAAGTTTCTTTACAAGCAGATGTTACTCAGGCGAACAGAGATGTTTACAACCGACTGTTGCGCTACGTTTTTTTGCCAGATGGAACTTTTATAAATGAACAAATGATTCGCCAGGGATTTGCTTATGAATACACTTATAAATCTGCTTATATTTATCGACTGCAATTTAAAGCCGACCAGATATTTGCTCAAAAAAATAATCTTGGATTGTGGGGAGCTGGCTGCTCTGAATAAAAAAACTCCCTCTCAGCGCTGATTTGGCGATGATTGGGAGTTTTAGGAAGCGCTATTCGCGCTGTCCAAGAAGGCGTGCGACCGTTTCTTGCCAGTTCAAGAATTGCTGCCAGCCAGATCCTTTGCGATGTTCCTCAGTAAAATAGGGCTTCCAAGGGGCATCGCTTGCTGGATTCCATCGAACATACTTCACGGCCAGACCCAACATGGTGTTGTTTTCGCAATATGGTTTTGGCATTTGCGAGCGACAAGCTACCAAAAGTGGAGTGCTTATTGCCCAGTCTGGGACTAGGTGCAGTTGTTGCAGTTTGTAGGGCACTTCGCAGAGGAATGTGCCTCCAGGCCAAGTGACTTCGCGTGGCAAAGAGAAAAATGCAATCTCATCAGGACGTGCTCGAAATACTTCGCGGAAACTGACTTTACTTTTTCCGAACGGGTCCTTTCGATTGCTTCGTTTCACACTCGTAATTTCTTCCATCATGATTCGCAGTCTCGCAATGGCAGCGCGATCACTTGGGTGAACTACAAAAACGGGATCTTTCATTGTCGAGTCTCCTTGTCCTTTCCAGTTCTATATAAAGCCCGCCCAATTCCACACACCTTATTATGTTGAGATTCGGGTAAGAATGCTCAAAGATGTGCGGGATCAGACAGGCTTTTGAATATTTAGATGTAAGGTGCTCTGTCCAGAAGCATAAAAAAAACCTCCGTTGTGGAGGTTCTTGTGCTTTTCTTTTTTTGATTGCTAGTTACAAGATACCTCCGAATTTAAGCATTGTAAAAATGACAACAAGAAGAAGTCCAAATGTATAAGTATTAAAATTTGTTGCTGCCATTGAGGTCGTCATAACTATTTGAAAATTTTAGCAAAAGTTAGTTGTAAAAGTCAACCACCTACAGAACAGTTTAGAATTCTGTAGGTGGTTTGCAGCGATTCACTTCATATCAGGACCGCGACCGCCGCCAGCATCAAGACCTTTGGTGTCTATTTGGCCGATTGTGGATTCGCTCATGACTCAACCCTTTCTTTGGTTTGATACAATAGGGCGGGAGAGGAGGAAGTACATCTTCCAAGATCAATCCTCCTCTCCCGCTATTTGCAGTTAACAACCATCACTGCTTTTCACGTTCACGTAGTTAGTTGGACTACGACGACCCTTCGCGTTAGCGAACGTCGTACCAGATGTCGCGAACATCGCTGACGATCTGGGTCCGATCGGACTCGTAACCGTACATGGGTCACATACTCCTTTCTGATTATATTTGGCATTTAGAGTTCGGGTTTTCCTGTCAAACGCCCGATATCTGCTAAACCTCAGAATTCTCTGAAATGCCATTGCCAAGACAAAAATCCTCGCAAAGGAATTTCAGAATAAAAAAAAACTCAGAATCTGGTTCCGAGCTTAATACTTATTAATTATAAAACACGGAATCAGACGCCAAGTAAAATGGTTCTTCTATACCAACCGGAATTAAAAGTTTTAATTGCAACGACTTCTGTCATAACTTTCACATTATAAGTAATATATATTGTAACTGTCAAGGGGATTGCTATAATCAAGATAATTTTCGCAAACCTTGGAGAATAAACCATGAGACGTGACTTAGGTGCCGTATTATGCATGTTTGGTTGTATTTTTGCCTTTTTGGGAATTATGTTTCCCACAGCTGCAGATTTAAGCTCTGAAGAAATTTCAAATCCAGAACTGGCAACTCCGCTTTTGATCTTTATTGGCATTTCTTTTGCTATGGTTCTCATTGGCCTTTTGTTTTTTGGGTGGGTGGGACTTGAAGAATGGCTAGAGCAAGAGTGTTTGAGAAAGATTGTCGAAGCAGAAAACGAAAAAACTAGACAGTTCTACGCCAAGCTTTATGATCAAGGTCGTTTACCGGGAAGCCCACTATATTATAAGAAAAGAGCTCGAACAATTTCTGCAATACTCAAAACAAAAAAACGCTTGAGTATGTAACATTTTAAAGGCGCTTGGGTTTGCGGGTTTTTATTACGCATCCCCAAGCGCTTTGTTCTTGAAAATCCTTTAAAATCAACTAATATACGAATATGAGCCTATTAGAACAAGGTGCAAAAGCTGCAATAACACAGTGCCTAGAAACAACTCCACAAGATCGTGTAGTAATTATTAGTGACGAAAAGACTTTTTCGGTCGGAAATGCTTTAGAAATTGCCGCAAAAAGAATAACTCCCAATGTAAAACGATTGGTTATAGAAAATTATATAAAACGACCCGCCCAAGAACTTCCACAAAAATTAAAAGACGAAATCGAACAATTTAAACCTACGATAAGTATTTATGCAGCTCAAGGTCAACCAGGCGAGTTACCAGATTTTCGTCGACCTTTAGTAGATTTTTTGTATAAAGATTTGCATTGTCGTCACGCTCATATGATTGGAATTTCAGAACAACTTATGGAAGACGGAATGAACAAAGATTACGATTTGGTTTATAAAGTTACCAATCGAGTTTGTGACTTATGTCGCCAAGCCAAACAACTTGTAGTTACAGATCCGTTTGGAACAAATGCAACCTTCGACCTGTCTCCAGATTTAGCTTGGATACCCAGTCACGGTAAAATAAAATCAAACCAAAAGTGGCAAAATTTACCAAGTGGCGAAACCTTTACCAGTCCCGCATCAGCCAATGGGATTTTTGTGGCTTGGGTTTTAGGCGATGACCTTTCAGAAAAACACGGCGAGTTAAAAACTCCTTTAACAGTGTCATTAAAAGATGGTTATATTACCCTAGTTTCTTGTGATGATGCAAATATAAAAAAAGATTTCGACGATTACATTCACCAATATCCTGATGGTAATCGAGCAGGTGAGTTAGGTGTCGGAACTTTAGTAGGTCTTGATCACTTTATCGGGAATTTACTGCAAGATGAAAAGTTTCCTGGAGTTCACGTTGCTTTTGGCCACCCATATCCCGATGAGACTGGAGCAAAGTGGGATGCGCCTTCTCACATCGACATTATTGCCAAACAAGTTACAATTAATTTGATCATGCGTGATACTGGCGAAGAAAAAGTTATTATGCGTGACGGAATTTATATTTCGGAGATTCTACAATGATGCATTTGGCGCTTATTGATCAAAATAAAGAAAAATACCTAGAAGAGCTAAAAGAGCTTTTAAGAATCCCGTCTATTTCTGCTCAATCAGAGCACAACGCTGATACGCGAAAGTGCGCAGAATGGGTCAAAAATAAATTTGAACAAGCAGGACTTGAAAACTTGCAAATTTTAGAAACCGGCGGTCAACCAATTGTTTATGCAGACTACCTACACGCTGAAGGACATCCGACTGTTTTAATTTACGGCCATTACGATGTGCAATCACCCGATCCACTTGATGAATGGAAATCAGCTCCTTTTGAGCCAGAAGTCCGCGATGGCAAATTATATGCTCGTGGAGCAGATGATAATAAGGGTCAATTTTTTGCTCATTTAAAAGCTTTAGAATTACTTATTCATACAGATAAGCGACTTCCAGTGAACGTGAAGTTCATGGTCGAAGGTGAAGAAGAAATTGGCGGCGTCCACCTAGATGCATTTATTGAATCGCACTTAGATTTATTAAAAGCCGATGTTTGTTTAATTTCGGATTCACATTCGTTGTCGGTTACACAACCGTTAATTAATTATGGTTTGCGCGGATTGGTTTACACAGAGCTAACTTTGT
>DATIHK010000039.1:0-3546 GCA_035480775.1 Saccharimonadales bacterium (SeqCode)
GTCCTCGGACTTATCGCCTGTTTCAACAATGACAACTGGCGTACCGTACTGTTCTGCGTATCCTTGTTTCATGGTGATCTCCTGTAAGGGGTTGTAGCACGAATATTAATACGATTGTATCGAAAAACTACCTAAAAATCAAGTGCTATAGGGTATTAAGAAATGGTGTCAACAGGATCTCTTCGGGCGCAGGGCCTTCATTCATACTATGGTAATCAAGGTTGTCTAGAGGCCCAGGAGGCGGTCCCTGAAGCACTTCGCGGGGTTTGCTACCATTTCCTTGGCCGATGATGCCCTTTTCTTCTAGTTCATCTAAAATTCGAGCTGCTCGAGCATATCCTATAGATAAGCGGCGCTGCAATAACGATGCTGAAGCTTTGCCAGATGAAGTAACAATTTCGACAGCTTCGTCAAAGAATTCATCGACGGCACTTCCACCAGCTGAAACGCTCTTCTTGGCATTGTCCATTTGATCTGAAATTTTAAAGATATCTTCTTTGTATTCCGGCGAAACTCCGGCACCTTTAAGATAGCTAACTAATTTTGATATTTCTTTATCTGAAACAAAAGCTCCTTGCAATCTGACCGGTTTTGGAACATCAGGAGGCACCCACAACATATCTCCTTTGCCCAAAAGTTTTTCAGCGCCTGGTTGATCGATAATAACGCGCGAATCGATTTGTGAAGTTACATTAAATGCAATACGAGCCGGAATATTGGCTTTGATCAGTCCGGTAATAATATTTGTCGAAGGACGCTGCACGGCCAAAATTAAATGAATTCCGGTAGCCCGCGCTAGTTGCGCAATACGAATAATACTTTTTTCAACTCCGGCCGGATCGACCACCATAATTTCTGCTAATTCATCAACAACAATCATAATATAAGGAAGCGCTTGAAATCCTGACTTTTCATTATAATTATCAATATTACGAGCTTTAGCTGCTTCAAAAAGTTTGTATCGACGTTCCATTTCGGCAACTGCCCATTTAAAAACTGCCGGAGATTTGTCAATGTCAGTTACGACTGGCGTTAACAAATGGGGAATTTCGGCGTAGTGCACCAATTCAACACGCTTTGGGTCGATCATAATAAATTTACATTCTTGTGGACTACAGCGATACAAAAGTGAAAAAATTAATGAATGCAAAAATACTGATTTACCAGAACCTGTAGCTCCTGCCACTAACAAATGAGGCATTTTGGAAATATCGTAAACGCGGGTTAAGCCTCCGACATCTTTGCCTAAAACTATTCCAAGTTTAGATTTAACCGACTTCATGGATTCAGCAGTTATTAACGATTTAAAGTTAACAAGAGCTCTGCTGTTATTTGGAACTTCAATTCCGATATACGGTTTACCTGGAATCGGAGCTTCAATACGTACCGATCCAGTAGGAGATGAAAGTGCTAAAGCTAAATCGTATTGCAAACTTGAGATTTTCGAAATTTTAGTTCCGACCTCGGCTTCAAGAGAATATTGCGTAACCGATGGTCCGGTTTTTATTTCTACAATAGTGACGTTGATATCAAAAGATCTTAAAGTATCGATAATAATTTTGGCGCGACCTTGAACATCTCCACTATCTAGTGGAGTTGGATCTTGTTCGTCGAGTAAATCGTAAGGTGGATATTCCCAAACTTTATCGCTGTATGGCAAAGTATTATGCATCGCAGGCATACCATCTGATTTTAACGATGGCAGTGCTAAGTCTCCGGCGGGTTCTGACAGCGAGGGAATTATTTCAAACTTAGGTTCTTTAATTTTACGCGATCTTTCGTTTGCTGGATTTTCAACACCGGGATACGCACTCGTCATAACATCAGTTCCAGAAGTTATTACAATATTCGAATCTTTTTGGTCGTTTTTCTTTTGAATTAAATCTTTTGCTAATCCCAACTTTTCAGCTAGAAATTGTAAGGTTTGGTCAAGAGAAATATCAAAAAGTAATATTCCTGCTACAGCATATCCAGCCAATAAAACTAAAACAGCACCATACACACTAATAGTTTTTCGCAATAGTTGCGAAATTTTGTAGCCAACGATGCCTCCGCCACTTCCGTGCTGCATTAAATCAGCGGCTTTGTCACCAGAATAAAAAACGTGCAAAGTTGTCGCAGCCAAAAGCAAAAATAAAACTAAAGCCGACAGTACGCGATAATTTTTGAACGGAAGTTTTATTGGTTCAATAAGTAATAATCCCAAAAGTATAAAAACAAACGGAGCTATAAATGCCGCATTGCCAAATAAAGTTCGCAAAACGTAAAGAACCTTTTCATTTATTGCATAGTTAGGAGCAAAAAATGCTATAAAGCTGATTCCACCCAAGAGTAATAAAACTACGGAAAATATCGACTTGGCAGCGTCAGCTTTAAGGTTAAAATTTAACTTGTGTTTAGGCTTTCTTCCTCTTGGCATTAAGCTTATGATATCAAAGTTTGGACCAATTATATAGTTACGGAGTGCACTAATATCAACGGATTACGACCAGTTTCTTTGTACAAAAATCTTCCGACTTCGTGTTCGATTTTATATCGCACGGAATTGAAATCATCAAGGTGATCTTTATTTTTATCTAAAACTTTGTTTATGACATCGCGAGCGTGTCCTAATAAAGCTTTAGATTCTTTGACGTAGACAAATCCGCGACTGACAATATCTACTCTACCAATTACTACTTTATTTTCTTTAGAAATCGGAATAATAACTACAAAAACTCCGTCGCTTGAAAGTTGACCACGATCTTTCATAACTTCTGGACCAACATCACCAACATTGCGTCCATCGACAAAAACAGGTTTAACGGCAATTTTAGGACCCAGTACGGCATTGCCGCCAACAAATTCTACGCTTTCTCCTTCGTGCAATTCAAAAACGCGTTCTTTTTCGACACCTAGTTGGCCAACCATATTAGTGTAAGCGCGCATATTGGTAATAGTTCCACCGATTGGGATAAAATATTTTGGTTTAACAACTGCTGCAACTGTAGTCAGGTCTCCGCGAATTCCATGACCTGATACATGCAGGTTAGCTTGAATTTTGCTATAAACAACTTCGGCGCCGGCAGAGGTTAAATTATTCATTACGCGCTCAACATCTTGCGCAACTCCTGGTGGATTGGGATCAGCTGAAAAAATTACCAAAGAATTATCTTCAAGTTCGATGTTGGAATGTTCATGGCGACTTACTCTGTCTAAACCGGACCCTTGTTGGCCAAAGCATCCAGCGATTATATAAATTAAATCTTTTTGCAAATGATCCATAGCTTCGTCTTCTTTCACAAAGACATCGTCAGAAAAAGGTAAATAACCTAAGCCTTTAGCTACTCCTACATTTTGATCAATTGACCGCCCGGCTAAGACTATTTTGCGATTATGCGCAATTGCTGCTTTTATAATTTGATACATTCTTGAAATATTTGACGAAATTGTAGTTACTAAAATCTGACGCTCTTTTGCGTCTTCGAACAAATCAAAAAAAGTTTGATTTAGAGTGCTTTCTGATTTTGAATAACCTTCTGTTGTTGAACCTAAGCAGTCAGACAT
>DATIHK010000040.1:0-2349 GCA_035480775.1 Saccharimonadales bacterium (SeqCode)
AAAGTGTTTCCGGTAAATCCACACTTATCTACTCTAAATAATTTACAAGTCTACGCAAATTTATCACAACTACCAAACAGTCCTGATTTAGTGATTGTTTCTATTCCATCTGTCGGAGTTTTGGATGTTGTAATGAAGCTGCTCAAAAAGGCATCAAAAACATAGTAGTTTTTTCATCGGGATTTAAAGAAAGTGGTGTAGAAGGTGCTAACTTGGAAGTTGAAATTAGTAAAGCCTGTAAGTTAAATAATATTAATTTGCTGGGCCCTAATTGTATGGGATTTGCTAATAATACGCTTAAATTAAATGCTACATTTGGTAAATCAGTTTCATTGTTAGGCAAATTACGTTTTATTTCACAGTCAGGTGCTTTGGCTTCGAGTTTATTTGATTGGTTTGAAACTAATCAGATTGGCATAAATCAGTTTGTAACTATTGGTAACAAAGCAGTACTGAACGAGTGTGATATTTTAGACTATTGGTTTAACGAAGAGCTCAAAACCGAATCTGAACCTATTGGCATGTATTTAGAATCTATCTCTGACGGCAAACGTTTTATAGAACTCGCTTCAAAGATTAGCAAAAATCACCCGATGTTTATCTTAAAACCCGGAAAAAGTGAGCAGTCTCAAAATGCTATGCGATCTCATACCGGTTCTATAGCCGGAGAAGACGCAGTATTAGAAGCGGCTTTGGCTAGTTGTGGCGTAATTAGATGCCATGATATAGAAGAGCTCTTTAATCTCTGCGGTGCTTTTTCTAAGTTGACTGCACCAAAAAGTGCTTCGGTTGCTATTGTATCCAATGCCGGAGGTCCAGCTGTAATTACTTCAGATGCTGTTTCAGAATTTGGATTAGAACTCGCTTCATTTGACGACAAAACTCATAAAATACTCGCCGACAATCTTCCCCGTGAATCAAATATTTTAGATCCGATAGATGTTTTAGGCGATGCACTCGCCGATAGATACAAAATCGCAATCGATACTGTTTTGAGCCAAGATTCTGTAAGTTCTTTAGTAGTGATCTTAACTCCGCAAGTAATGAGTGAAATAGAAAAAACGGCTCAAACTATTGTTGAACTTTCTCAAAAATATAAAAAACCGGTTGTTTGTTCGTTTATTGGAGGAAAAGTTTCAACAGACGCAAATCAAATTTTAACTAAAAATAATGTTATGGCCTTTAACTATCCAGAAAGTGCCGTTAAAACTTTATCTTTAATGTTTAAATGGCGAAAATGGTCTAATTTATCAGTTTCAAACCTAGCGGCGGCTAGCTTTGCGATACCGGTAGACAGTGTAGACCAAACTATTAATTTAATTAGACAGGCCAAAAATGATAATCGTAAAACTCTAACTGCGGCAGAAATTACTAATTTATTAACTCTTTGGAAATTTGAGACTCCTCCTGCAAAAAACGTTTCAACTATTGAAGAAGCTACTGAATTTACAAATTCTGTAGGTTGGCCAGTAGTTTTAAAAACTGCCACCCAAATGCTGCACAAGACAGATTTAGGCGGAATTGAAAAAAACATCTATTCACACGAGCACTTAGAAAATGCCTTTAAAAAAATCGCTGTTTTAGGCGGAGTATTTATTCAAAAACAAATTACTGAAGGAGTCGAAGTAATAGTCGGTACTAAAACCGATACTGTGTTTGGTAAAGTTCTGCTTTTTGGTGTTGGCGGTACTTTTGTAGAATTTATTTCTGACAAAAACTTGTTGGTGCTTCCGGCATCGCACGAAGATATCGAAAACTTGGTAAAAAATTCGAAAGCATTTAAACTTTTAAACGGCTATCGACATTCGGATGTTGTTAACTTTGGCAAGCTCCATGAGCTGATTCGTAAAGTTGCTGTTGTAGCTGAACAAATTTCTGAAATTCAAGAATTTGAAGTCAATCCAGTCATTTCTACTGCCAATAATGCTTGGGCAATAGATGCAAAGGTAGTTTTATGAAAAAGATTTTAATAATTGGCGGAGGTTTTGCTGGCATTAAGTGTGCGCTAGATCTCGAAAAAGCTGGTCTTAAAGATTCTAAAATAACCTTGGTAAGTAATATGAGCCATTTTGAGTATCATGCTTTATTGTATCGAGTTGTAACTGGCGTTTCCCCTCTTGAAGTTTGCATTTCACTAAATCAAATCTTTAAAAACAAACATGTAGAGGTAGTAAAAGACGAAATTGTTGAAGTAGATATTTATAATAAACAAGCTCTGGCACGTTCTCAAAGTCGCTATACTTTTGATTATCTGGTTTTGGCTCTAGGTAGTGAAACTGATTATTTTAATGTTCAAGGATTGCAAAAGAATGCTTTTACTTTAAAAACTACAGATGATGCTCTAAAACT
>DATIHK010000041.1:0-3741 GCA_035480775.1 Saccharimonadales bacterium (SeqCode)
TCGAGTTCATCCATAATGCTTTCAAACTCTGACGTTGAAGCTTTTTTGTCAACTGATTTTGGATTGGCAATTTGAGCACCTAGCTCAAACAAGTCATTTTGAATTTGCAAAACTATTTTTGCAATCTTTTTATTTTTAGAACTAGAAACAAATCCCAACTGAGCATTGAGCTCATCAAGAGTTCCTAGAACATCAAATATTTGATCTGACTTAGCTTTTCGAGTTCCCCCAAAAAGCGAAGTAACTCCTTTGTCACCAGTTTTTGTATACACTTTCATGAATGCATTTTAACACACACTATAACCGCAGTTGTAGCATTTGGCACATCCTTCTTGCTGAACAAGAGAAGAATTGCCACATTCAGGACACATGTTTACATAAGAAAATACAGAAACTTTTGGTTGTTTATCTTCGACCACATTTGCGCCGTTAGCACGAACTTGAATCTTATATTCTTCAGCTAATACCTGAGCAACTGCATCTGGAATTGAACTGACGCGCTTAGCGCCAAATCCAACTGAACGAGCACCACCGATACCAAGTAGCTGTACAACAATTTCTTTAACTGTATTTAGCGGATCATCAGAAGCGCGTAACCATCCCGAAATTAATCGACCAAGTGCTTCTGAAAGCGCTGCTACATCTGTGCCTGCTTTGCCAACGTTGGTAAACACTTCCATTGGCTGACTAAGTTCGTTGGTGTTAATTGTGATAAACGCTTTTCCTTGTGGAGTGTTTATTTTATAAGTCGCGCCAGAAAGTTTGTAACCGCGTTCAGTTTCGTGCTTAACTTGGGGAGCTGCGGCAACTGCAACTGCTGTAGCACTTCCGTCTTTTTTAGCTTTAGTTTCTTTAGTTTCGAGAACAACTTCTTGGCGACTGCCGGTGACATAAACAGTTAAACCTTTACAACCTTGTTCCCAGCCTTGCATATATACTTTAGCAACATCATCTTTAGTCGCTCCTTCTGGAAAGTTACACGTCTTAGAAATCGAATTATCGATAAATGCTTGCATTGAGGCTTGCATCATAATGTGTTCTTCAGGAGTAATGTCTGAAGAAACTACGAACACACGCTTCACAGCATCAGAAAGCTCATCAATTCCTTGGCAAGTACCTTTTTCGAGAACTTTGTCTACGATAATCTTGCGGGTTTCGACATCAAGATCTAGCAAATTTAGAGCTTGTTCAAAAAGTGGACTTATATAAGTTAAAGTTAATTTTTGAGCATCTCCTGCTGCTTGATAAACATTTCTATAGTAGGCTAACGCAAAGCAGGGTTCGCAACCATAACCTTCCACACCTGCGACTGTAGAAATAGTTACGGTTGGAGCTATAGTGGTTTGAGCACCGTTTCTAATACCATGAGCTTTAATACCAGTCATAATTTCATTCCATTCTAAGTGTGGTTTACCAAAATCTCTGGTGTAAGGCTTTAATGGAGCTGGAATTGTCCAGGTGATATTTTCTGGATCATACATACTGCCTTTTATTTTCTTAAACGATCCGCGTTCTTCAGCTAAAGCAACCGAAGTTTTCATAGAATGAAATCTCATAAATTCTACAACTTGTGCCGAGAATTCTTGACCTTCTTCGCTTCCATATCTAATTCCCATAGAATACATAACATCCGCAAGTCCCATAATTCCTAAACCAATACGTCGAACATTTTCGGCTGCTTCTCTCAATTGTGGAACTGATGGAACATATTTGTTGGCGGTTACGACATTATCCAAAAATCTGGTGGAAAGCTCGATAGTTTCACGATAGGCTTCCCAATCTAAATTACCGTTAGAATCTAAAAGTTCTAATAGATTTATAGATCCCAAACAGCAATTTTCATAAGGGCCAAGCCATTGTTCACCACACGGATTTGTCGCTTTTAATTTATACAAATGTGGAACTGGATTGGTTCTGTTTGCAGCATCTATAAACAAAGCTCCTGGTTCACCATTTTTGTGAGCGTAGTCGACGATCATTTCAAATATTTCTCGAGCTCGAGGAGATTCAACTACCTTACCACTATGAGGATCAATCAAATCGTAGGTCGTGTCAGCTTTAACAGCTTCCATAAATTTATCGGTAATTGCCACAGAAATATTAAAGTTTGCAATTTTGCCTTCAGTACCTTTACATTTTATAAATTCTCTAATATCCGGGTGATCCACTTGCAAAACTCCCATGTTGGCTCCGCGGCGAACGCCTCCTTGAGCTACTTCGCCAAAAGCTTGATCGTAAACGTGTAAAAATCCTAGTGGTCCGGTTGCTTTACCATTACTACTAGCTACTATAGTATTTCTAGGTCGTAAATCAGAAAATGAAAAGCCATTACCGCCTCCAACTTGTTGGATTAGTGCAGCAACTCGTAAAGTAGAAAATATTCCGTCTGATTCTTTTCCAAGATCATCGGCAATTGGTAAAACAAAACAGGCGGCTAACTGACCAAGTGGTGTTCCAGCACCTGTAAATGTTGGTGAATTTGGAAAAAACTTTTTTTCGGTTAGTAAATTATAAAATTCAATTTCAGTAGCTGCGACATCTCTATAAGGAGCGTCTGGTGCAGCGACAACTTTGGCAATTCTTTCAAACATTTGTTCGATAGTTTCGGCATCAATTCCGTTATTATCTTTTCGAAGATATCTTTTTTCTAAAATCTTTTTAGAATTCTCTGAAAGAACGATATTTTTGTTCTTTTCAAGCCTATTTAATTTTGGAGACGCGTAATTTGTTTTGACATCTGTATCGGACGAAACAGCGTCAGTAGGTTTTAACCAATTCATAGCAGGAAAATTTCATGTGGCAACAACGTTTAACTGCCTAGTAAAAATTGTCGGCTCACGAAACTTAAATTTAGTACGTAGAGAAATCTAACCACATAAAAAGTTGGCACACAAGTCACAAGGAGTGTTAAATATTTGAAATTAAATTGATATTACAAGGCGGAAATTTTAATAAAGTGATGCTGACAACAAACTGGGAAATTGCTTAAAAAAGTTTACTTCCCTCTCAAAAATGCCGGAATATCGTATTGCGAGTTGTCATCCAAGTTTTCGGTGTTCCAAGGATCTTTTTTTGGTTTTTCTGGAGTCTGATTTTGATTGGTCTGTTCAGTTTGCGGCTGTTCTGGTGCTTGAACAGGCTTTTCTTTAGGACGTTCGAATGCTCCTAATTTTGAGCGAATGTCGGTATCAAAGCCGGTTGCAATAACTGTAATTTTTATTTGCTCTTGTAAACTTTCGTCAATTGTAGTTCCAAAAATTATATTGGCATCTGGGCTGGCTGCTTCTCTAATAATATTGGCGGCGATATCAATTTCTTTCATTCCTAAATCTGATCCACCGATGATGTTAAACAAAATTCCGGTTGCGCCAGCAATTGAAACTTCTAATAATGGACTTGAAATGGCTGCTCGAGCTGCATTAGCTGCACGACCTTCACCAGTTCCAATACCAATTCCCATTAATGCTGAACCGGCGTCTTTCATAATTGCTCGAACATCAGCAAAGTCGACGTTAATTAACCCTGGCATAACAATTAAATCTGAAATTCCTTGCACACCTTGATTCAAAACTGAGTCGGATACTTTAAAAGCGTCAAGTAAAGTCATTTTATCGTCAGCAATGTCTAATAATTTTTGATTTGGAATTGTAATAAGCGCATCAACAGTTGTTCTTAGGTCTTCGATTCCTCTTTCGGCATTTTTCATTCTCTGAGCGCCTTCAAATGCAAAAGGTTTAGTAA
>DATIHK010000042.1:0-18737 GCA_035480775.1 Saccharimonadales bacterium (SeqCode)
AGAAATACAAGTTTTGGTTTCAACTCCGGTTATCGAAGTGGGAATAGATATTCCAGATGCCTCTATCATTGTTATCGAAAGTGCTGAACGCTATGGATTGGCATCTTTGCATCAATTGCGAGGACGTGTAGGTCGTGGGGATAAAGAAGGTTTTTGCTTTGTATTTATGTCTAATAACTCGCGCAAAGCTTATGAACGTTTAAAATATCTCGAAAACGTCGATTCTGGAATAGAACTCGCCGAGATTGATTTAAAAATGCGCGGCTACGGAGATCTATACGGAACTCTGCAACACGGTTTTAAGAATTTTAAAGTAGCCGATTTATCTGACCTAGAAACTCTCGAAAAAGCAAAATTAGATGCCCAAAACTTTTTTCCAAAATTAAACGGCTATCCAACGTTAAAAGAAAAGCTCGAAATAGACTCAAAACTTGTAGGAAATAACTAAGATACATACTTATGAGCGTGATATAATGCGATTAACCCAATCCTCGGAGGCTTTGATGTCAGATAAAAAGAAAGTTCTCATAGTTGAACCGAACGGCGAGTGTGGACCAGCCAAGCTCTTTGCCGAAGTGCTGAAGCAAGACGGCATCGAGGTTCAGATTATCGAAAGCAGCAACGAAGGTTTGGATCTTGAAATTAAGAACTACAGCCTGGTAATCATTACTACCGGTCAAGACGTCGATGAAGCCTGGGCACGCTTGCGACACTACGCTGAACGAAAAGGTGTAGATACAGTCGTAATAACCACATCTGCTAAGTTTTGCGACCGCGCCAAACACTGTATCGACGGTAATCTTCCACTCACCAAGATCTTTGAGAATATAAAAGCCTTACTTCCCAAATAACCAGGAAGCACAACGAAAACTTGCAAAGCGCTACGAACATTTTTTACCGTTCGTAGTGCTTTTTTTATATCCACATATACGTGATATAGTAATTTTATGAATATCCGCGTAACAAGCGGCTTGGCTAAAAACAAAAAACTTGTAGTTCCCGAAATCGAAAATATCAGAGTAGTTCAAGATATAGCAAAGCTAGCGCTTTTTTCAATAATAGGAGACAGAGTAGTTGAGTCAGAGTGTCTAGATTTGTACTGCGGAAGTGGCAATTTAGGCATCGAGGCTTTAAGCCGTGGTGCCAGCTGGTGTGATTTTGTAGATGAAAATGGCGCATCTAGAGAAGCCGTTGGCCAAAACATTTTAGAGTGCGGGTTTTCTGAACACGCCGAGTTTTACTTAAAAGATGCAGTTAAATACGTCGTTCGAACAGATAAAAAATACAACCTAGTTTTTGCAGATCCATTTTACGAAACAGTTACTCATAGATTTTTAATAAAAAATATCAAAAAGATTTTAAAGCCAAAAGGGTTAGTAGCTTTTTTTCACGGAAAAAATTTAGATATGGCAAAGTTGATCGACGGAACTGATTTAAAAATAGTAACTGAAAGACACTTTGGCGCCAGTTATCTAACAATTCTTAGTTAACTATATCTTTCTTCTTTCCAAGGGTCGGCATGATTATTGTAGCCGCGAGATTCCCAAAATCCTTCTTCATCACGCACCGAAAATCTAATTCTATTCAAAAATTTAGCTGATTTCCAACCGTATAAATGTGGAACAATAATTCGAACAGGTCCACCATGCAGTAGTGGTATACCTTGACCGTCAAGTTGATATGCCACAATTACATCGCCTTTTAAACAATCTTCTAGCGAAACGTTTGTAGTATATAAATCTCGTGAAAAAAACATTACGTGTTTAACTTCGGGTTTAGGCTTTGCCAACTTAACTATTTCTTCGAAACCAACACCTTTCCACTTAAGATCGTATTTGGACCAACGGGTAACACAATGAAAATCTTTAACAATTTCTTTTGAAGGAAGGGCCAAAAACTGCTCTGAAGTGAGCGTAATAGGGTTTTCTATATCGCCAAATAAATTTAGTGTAAAATCTTTTAGTTCAAGTGGTGGGCGTTCGCCTAAATCCAAAATAGGAAATTGCTGTGTCAAATACTGACCTGGGGGTAATCTATCTGTTGCTTCATTTGAATTTTTATTTCCGGTTAGACCAAATTTTTTTGCAGCATTATTTAATTTAACTCTTATATACGATTGGTTATATTCAGACATAGGCTTATTATGAAGCTTTCTTGACTAAAATAAAAGAGAAGCGCCTCGAGCTACTGAGGCGCCTTTTCGGCTTCGACAATGATACATCTATAATTTAGATATAATCCCGATCCCCAACGAAGAAACACTACCGGCCTATCGTAGCAATCTCGATAAACTGGTTCGATAAAATCTAACTTATTGATTGTCCCTTTAACCATCCAAACGCCTTGAGTGTCTTCAAATGCTTTAAGAAATCTAATTGTAACTTCATTCCTAAATCTAAAAAGCCTATGACCTTTTTTAGTAATCGGCTTAAGATAAGGTATTGGAATCGCACTCAGATCTTGTGCCTTAACATAGCCATTAAGTGTGTAGTAGTGCAGGTACCAAAAAAGCGAGTTTAATCCAAATATTAGTTGCTCATAAGCACTAACTTCAGTACTCATGTAATAACTAATATCTTTCCAAAGTTCACGGTAATTGCATTTGCTAATTCTGCAAATACTTCGTTTTGGCCATTTCGATATAGCTTACCCCGCACTTCAATGCCGTTAAAGGCAACAACAACTTCGTTTGCTGCTGTAACTCGAACAAGTTCAACTCGATAATTTCGTTCAGCAACAACCCAGAGATGTATTGAATGAGTACTTCCTAGAGGCGGAAGATCCGACAATTTTACCCCTGCAAAAAGATCAATTTGGCTTTGTAGCATTTCGCTCCTCCTGATGTAGGTTGTAATAGTTATACATCTCAAATATACAAAAGAAAACAACAAAGTTGACAAATTCCACCGAAACACATATATTACCCCAGCTAATACTCCTTATTATCCGGCGATCGAACAAGTGGTTGATTTATGGCTCTAAATAAGGATAAAATACTAATATGCAAGTACCTAAAAGAAAACATAGCAAAAGCAGAACAAGAATCAAGCGTAATGTGCACTACAAAAGAGTGCTTACAAAAGTAGTTAAGACCAAAGACGGAAAAGCATACAAGAGACCACACGTAGAAGAATATATTGAGGTATAGAGAGAGATTGTTAGTTTATGAAAACTAAAGCTGACCCACGACATTCAGCGCGCAAACTGGCTTTAGCATCCATTTTTTGCTGGATCTTTTCTGATCCGTCATTAAACGAATGCTTAAACCTTACTAAAGATCTTTTATCCTGTGAGGATAGTGATCCTGAGCTAACACAATCTATAATCGATGGCGTTCAAAAGCACAGAGACGAAATTGACAAGATAATTACGCAATGTGCTCCCGAGTGGCCTATTGACAAAATATCTAAAATTGATTTAGTTATATTACGAGTAGCGATCTTTGAAGTTATGTTCGGTAATAGAACACCGACAAAAGTTGCCATTGACGAAGCCGTAGAACTAGCAAAAGAGTTTGGAAATGATACTAGTAGTAAATTTGTAAATGGAGTTTTAGGAAGCGTTGCTGACTTGCACGCAGCAAGAAATGCACAACCTTCAGAAGAAAAAAAAGATGAGTGAATACTTTTCGACAGTAAAAAAAATAATAGCAGAGAAAACAGGATTAGATTCGCACGAAATCAAAGAAGATTCGTATTTTGAAGACGATTTAAACGTCGGCGAAATGGAATTAGTTGAAATCTTGTCAGAGATTGAAGACGTTCTGCAAGTAGATTTAGTAGAAGAAAAAGACAATATTGAGTCAGTTGCAGATCTTCTTGACATATTATCTGAGAAATTAGATTAAGGTTTAATATGATACCTAATATCGATGCCACAAAACTTAGTCAAAAACTAGGAACTGAAATAAAAGACGAAAATCTATTCATAACCGCATTTACCCATAGATCATTTTTAAACGAACACACCGACTATAAAAATCCTTCAAACGAGCGCTTAGAATTTTTAGGAGATGCAGTGCTGCAGCTTTTATCATCCGAATATTTATTTAAACACTTCCCAAGCTCACCAGAAGGGGAACTGACCAACTTTAGAGCTGCAATCGTCTGTACACCATCACTGGCCGAAGAAGCCAAGCGTTTAGGATATGGAGAGTTTCTTTTATTGTCTAATGGCGAAGAAGCATCAGGTGGAAGATCTCGAGAATACATTTTGGCGAATACTTTTGAAGCTGTTTTAGGTGCTTTATTTTTACAATCAGGATTAGATTTTTGCCGTGGATTCGTCGAAAAAGAGCTATTACACAAAGTCGACAATATAATTGAAAACGAAAAATACAAAGATGCTAAGTCAAAATTTCAAGAATTGGCTCAAGAAAAGCGTGGAATAACTCCAACTTATGAAGTTATGGACTCATGGGGGCTGGATCACGAAAAAACTTTTAAAGTTGGAGTTTATTTAGATAAAGATCTCTTTGGAACCGGAGAAGGCCGTAGCAAGCAAAAAGCCGAGCAACAAGCCGCTTTTTCTGCATTAGACAAACTTCAAAAGCTCTGATAGAATCTTCGAGTTATGTCAGTAACAATCAGATTAGCAAGAGTTGGAAAGAAAAACGCTCCAACATATAAAATTGTAGCTTCTACAACCCGTGATAAGCGCAACGGTAAATACCTTTCAATAATAGGTAATTATAATCCTGCGTTAAAAACAAACGGATTAAATGTCAACAAAGACAAACTCAAAGAATGGCAAGATAAAGGCGCTATGACAACTAAAGCTGTAGTAGACCTTTTGGCAGGTAACTATTCCTACATAAAATACGAACCTAATAAAAAAGTAGAAGAAGCTAAAGCACAAGAATAAGAAGCATGAAAGAATTTATTGAATTCCTTTTAAAGCAAATAGTATCCGATCCAGACGCCGTAGTAGTGACCGAAACAAAAAACGGTGAAATATTTGACTATCGCATAAGTATAAATCCAAACGATATGGGCCTAGTTATTGGCAAAGAAGGTCGTACTATTAAAAGTCTGCGATCTTTAGCCAAAGCCAAAGCTATAAAAGACAATATTAGAGTAAATATTGAACTTGCTGAAACAAACGCATTAAATGCTCAAATTTAACGTTATTACACTATTTCCGCAATTGTTTACCGAACATCTAAATAACTTACCTTTTAAGCGAGCTATAGAAAAAGAAAAGATCTCGGTAGGACTATGTAATTTACGCGATTTTGCTCTAGATAGTTACGGAACTGTAGATGATAAACCTTACGGTGGGGGAACAGGCATGATTTTGATGGTGGAACCTATTTACAACGCACTTAAATCATTAGAAATTGATCCAGAAACTACACTTGCTCCTACCAAAAGAATAGTTTTGTTATCTCCAAAAGGAAAAAAGTTTACAGAACAAATGGCTAAAGAATTAATGCAATCTCAAGAAGTGACTTTTATTTGCGGTCGTTACGAAGGTGTCGATGCTCGTGTAGAAGATTATGTAACAGATATTGTCTCGATAGGGGATTATGTTTTATCTGGTGGGGAACTGCCAGCTCTGGTTATCATGGAAAGCATTACTCGCTTAATCCCTGGTGTGTTAGAAAAAGACTCAGCCTTAACAAACGAATCTCATAATGAAAATCAACTAGAGTATCCTCAATACACCAGGCCCGACGATTTTAAAGGAAAAAAGGTTCCACAAGTCTTGCTATCTGGAAATCACAAAGAAATAGAGAAGTATAAAAAAGAAAATACCAAAACCGCTAACGACTAATGTACGCTTGAAGTACTTTCAGTACTTTCTTGAACTTGATCTCCAAAATCTTTTGTAACTGAAATTTGATAGAACTTAAGTAACTTAATGCGATCCATTAGAGAAGTAAATTTTTTATCACTTATATTTAAAGTTATAGGATCGTCTGTAACGGCATTTGATTCTACAAACACATAAGGAGATTTTAAGATAATAGTCATATCCAAAGCTGTTACATCGCTTTTATCGTTGAGGGTATATCTGAAACTCGTTACATCAACTAATCTAGCGGCGTTTTCGATGTTACTCAAAAAAGTTATCAATTGATTTACATTTCCCAAAACTCCTAAATTTACATTGACTGTAGAAAAAGCTGGCTTTACTGCTGCTTCTGCATCAGTTACCGGCGCTTTACTAGGATCTGTAAAAGAATAGCTCAATTTGTCTACTTTTAATCCCGAATCTTGAGCAATTTGGTCAACTTGAGTCAAAAGCTGTGGAACCAAAGCTTCTGATGTCAAAGCATTTGAAACTAATGAGGAATTTTCGTCGACGACAGTTTTAAAGTTAACAAGTTTATTTAAATCTCCAACTTTAGTGTTGAGTTGCTGTTCGAGCATAGTTTTATCTTCAAGCTGCTTCTTCAAACCTGGAAGAGCCTTGACAGAAGGTAAAATGACAAAAAAGATTAAAGCACCAGTAAGCCCTAGAGCCACAATAGGTACCAAAAAGTTTACAAATAGTTGTTTTATTGATTCTGCATTAATGTTTATTGGCGATTTCATTTTCTTTTTCCTCTAGAAAAGACATATAACGTCATTTTTTCAACAGAGCCTTATTGTCATAAGTAACTGCAATAAAAAATTTGATTCTATTTTCGGCACTTTCAGCTGTGACTGAATTTAAACTGACACTGGTGAATAAATTCTGAAGCGCTGGGTCTCCGCCAATAAATTTTTTGTCGGTTAGCAAATTTATAAATTTTGCGATTGTGATATATGTGTCGGCACTTCCAGACAAATCAATTTCAGTATTTCCGACTAAACTAAAATCTTCAATCGTGATTGATGCGGGAAGCCTGCTCTGAAACTCTTTTAGTAACATCGAATTATAAATGCGACTACTTAATATATCTGACAATACTTTAGATTTTGCAGATAAATTTCGAGCTATTATTTCAATATCCGACTTACTTTGTATTTGAGATCTTAGGTCAGTAATTGTGACTTCGTGTGCGGCAATTTTATCTTTGATAGTTTTAGATTGATAAAACAAATACCCGCTGATTAGCCCTACAACTACAAAAACTGCAATAGCTACGACCGTACTGACTTCGACAAGCTGAACATTAACTTGTTCTTGCTTTTCTTGTTGTGGAATAAGGTTAATACTTTGAGACATATACTTTTAGAGCTCTTTTAAAGCCAATCCTGCGCAAGTCGCAAATAAGGGACCTTGCTGAATTAATAAGTCTTTTTGAGTAGAGAGTTTCCCTGACAACTGAATATTCTTCCAAGGGTTTGAAAGTTCGACTTCAAGATCTAAGTTGTTTGCCATGTAGAACAATAATCCTGGCATCAGGGCAGTGCCTCCAGATAAAATCACTCTGTTAATATTAACGTTAGGATTCTGTGTTGTAAAGAATATTCGAGATTTCTTAATTTCTAAGATTATATTGTCAAATAAAGGTTTTAAAACATTAAAGATTTTGCCGTCGGCCTGACTACTATCAAGACCATAAGTTTTTTTGTATTCTTCAGCTTGTGTGTAGTCGAGAGAAAGATCTTGTTGAATTGATTTTGTTAAAGCTTCTCCTCCAAAAGTTAAAGTACGCGTAAATCTAACATATCCTTTGTAAGTAATTATTATTAAGGTACTCGAAAAACCCAAATTTAAGATTAAACTAGCTGATGGGTGGTCTTCGGCATCTCCTAAAATACGAGCAATAGCCAAAGTTTCTGGTTCCAAAGCTTTTGGAGTGAGCTTAGCGCCTTTGATAATTTCTATATACTTTTCTAGAGTTGATTTTTTGGCGGCAACTAGTTGAACATTCATTTTCCCCTTATCTAAAGGATCTATATCCAAAATTTGGTGAGACAAATTAACTTCTTTTGCTGGTAGGGGAATGTATTGCTCGGCTTCATACTGAATAAAATTTTTGAGGTCTTTTTCGTTCATATTGGGAGTTTTTATAACCCGCATAAAGACCAAACTTTCGGGAAGAGCTACTACAACATTTGAAGTGGTAAATCCAGATTCGACTAGAAACTGTTTGAGAGCGTTTGAATACAGCTGTATATCTTCTTTTCCTGAGTTGTCTAGATTTACTTTAGGATTTTCGGAGTTACCGTATTTTAAGAGTACTGGCTTACCTTTTTCTTTATCTAGTTCAATAGCACGAAAATTGTGCCTACCTAAATCTAATCCGATAATGGGCATGTACTTATTTTACATAAGTCTAGCTAGTTAGACAATGCTGTAGTTGTAGATTTTTGATACAAAATATAATCAAAAACTGTAGGAGTTGAGGCAAAGTTTTTTATAACTTGAATGTGCTTTGAAACTGTCGAAACAGTTCCTGTTGAATCTAGCAAAATTCCTTGTATTGGAATAGACACATTGGTTGCTGGAACAACAAAAACATCGGCATCGGCGTAAAGTGACTTCAATCTTAGAGCCACCGGATTTGTATTACCAGTGACGGTAAAACAATTAGTATATCCAAAATGGGCTGTGGGAGAGGCAAATCCGTTGTCAGAATGTGATGAGCCGAGTGTGTTATAAGCGTAGTTATTAGCTAAATAACTACCACTTGCCCCATAAAAAAACAGCGCAGTCACCGAGGGAAGGGGACCAGATGAAGGTGTATTCCAGCATACTGAAAGATCAGTTGTATTTGGATATGAAGACAAACTTACTTCAGTTGTTTCGTTTTTTTGCAGTTTTACTTCGTAGTTGGCACTGCTGTTACCAACATAGCTCAAAACTACAGTAGCCCTGGCAGTAATACCGTCTGTGCTGTTTATAGTAAGCGTGCAAGCTGTTCCACAATTATTAAACTGAATATAATTTTGAAGAGTAGCTTGCGAAACCAATAACAAACGTTCTACAGCGGCTTCAGCGACTGCAGAAGCTCTACTAGAGTCGTCTGTTTGAGAAAGTGTTTTTAAATTCTTAAAAAAAGTGTTAGAAATCGACACACCAATACCTAGAGCGATAAGCATTAAAAAAGTTATGATAACTAGAGTCTGTCCTTGTTCGCTTTTAGATTCTGGCATTAATAAGTTCCTCGAACAACTATAGTGTCATTTAAATCGACACTACCTGTAAAAGCAGCACCAGGGCTATTTACTTGCTTAAATGACATATCAATTTCAATAACTGTGGGGCTTGCACCAACTTGCAAGAAACAACTACTTGCGGAGCCAGTACAAGTAATAGTGACGCCGTTAACTGAATCTGTATTAGTCAATGTTGAACCATTTCGTTGAATAGTTAAAATACCCGAACCAGCAGATACAATCGCATAAGTTATAGTAGCTCCAGTAGAATCTTGAAAACTGATACTATTTGCCGAAACCGACGAAACGGTTTGAGCATTGCGTAATTCTTTTTCGAGTTTTAAAAATACAAAATTTGAATTTTGTTCGATTTCATTAGTAACTTGTGTTTTTGTGTAACTTCGTACAAGAGTTAAGATAATATCTGTTGAGACTCCTACTGCAAGAGAGAGTAGTGAAATAACCAAGAGTAATTCAATTAAAGTATAGCCAGCTTGTTTATTCATTAACTTCCTCTCCAATTTGATAAATCGGTGTATACATGAGCATATTTTGTGGTACTTCCAACAGTCCAAAAAACTTCGACCGAAATTCTAATAATAGTGGAACTTGCATTAACGGGACCACCTGCGCAAACGAGAGGAGATCCGGAACAATTTAAAGTCGGATCAGAAGCTTTAAAATATCTAGTAATTTGTGTTGTAAGTCCAGGATTAAATACTTCAGTGCCTCCTAAAGGTGTTATCGAAGAATCGATATAGCAATTCGAAGCAGTACAGTTAAGCATTGCTGCATCAAATAAAGTCCAAGAAGTTGAATCTCGGTAAGCTCGCACCAATTCTAACTCTTCGTTTGCTAGCTTTGTGCCTTGTAGCAAAAGTTTGCTTTGTAGAGATGATCTCAAAGTAAATAATGCTAGAGAAACCAACGAAGTAATAACAACTATAGCTATTCCCAATGAGGCAATAACTTCTACTAAACCCATTCCAGATTCATTTTTACTTTTTTTATTTATATTTATGGTGCAGCTTCGCATGTATTATTTACCGCGGAGGTCTTGGTTATCAGACCTGCCGAATTAAGTGAAACATAACCACAATTAGTTCCTGTTTGCGAACCTACAGAAATCACCGGAAATGCTCCAGAACTATATCCAGCTTTGATAACAGAAACATCACCATTAAGTAATGAAAAGAAAATACACCAGTTGGATGCCACTCCGTTACGTATCACAACACTGCCAGGAATAGTATTACTTTTTTCTGCAGTCGAAGCTGCATTACAAGCGGCTAAATCATTAGTTGCGCTCGAAAAGTAGTAGTAACTAGTGGCATTATCTTGTCTTATTAATAATCCCCAATATTGAATAGTACCACTTGAATTACCATAACCTGTAAGTGCGCGGTTTTCGACTGTGCGCAAATCACTTTTTATTTGTTCTTGGGCTTGTCTGACATTTTGATTTTGGATATAAGCTGAAAAGGTTGGAACTATAGCTCCCGTTATAATAGCTATCAAACTTACTACCACAAGAAGTTCAATTAGGGTAAAGCCTGTGGTTTTAGTATTTCGGGCAGGAATATACATAAATTAATGATATCACTTCCGAAGGTATCGTCACAACAAAGTCAAATTATTTCCGAGTTCATATATCGTGCTGCTGTTACCTCCATCGTTGGCAGATTTATCAGTATAGTACTCTAAAACTGTGTCGAGCTCGTAAGAAGTTCCATTTTGTTTATAAGAGTAGTAGTAAGTAGCATCATTTACTGGATCTACTGGCAGTTTAGTACCATAACTTGATAGATTTTGTTTTATCCACCCAACTGTAACACTCTGAAGCGGTCCGCTATTCCCACCGGGCAGTAATGTACTTTTTCTAAGTGTATTTACAGTATCTGGATAAGTATTATGGTCAACGTTGTATTCATTAATCATACGATCGAGAGTGGACAAATCTGATAAACGCTTTTCGTCTCGAGCTTTTGCACGGTATTGAACTGGATTAAAAGCTATAAATAATATTGTAAACAAAATCATAACTAAAATAGAAACTACCAGAATTTCTATTAAAGTGAGACCTGCTTCGTGAGATAAAGTATCTTTAGGGATTTTGTGCACCATAGCAATTTGCCACTGGACTTCCACACAAACTAAGACCACCCCAATTACTTAAACCTGTGCAAGTACTGGAGGTCGCCGATGCTGAAAGTTCCATAATTGTAGCTAATACATACTTGTTGCCAGTTGCATCCGATATATAAAAATATCCACTATTACCTGCAGTACAAGGATCAGATCCAGTTGCAGCCGGTGTAGTGGGAGGTGCAGGAATATCGCTTATATAAGAAGGTTTTAAAGCTGCCAAAGCCCCAGAGGCGGTCGCCCAAGAAGCAGCTGTTGGATAAACACGGTTATCCGCAAAAAATAATTCTAAAGCTGTCTGCATTCTTCCTAAATCTGATACACGTTGTGCATCACGCGGTCTTTTTTGAAGTTGAGAAACATTTAAAACAGTTAAAGTAACTCCACTGAGGATAGCTATCAATGAAACAACTAAAAGTAATTCAATAATTGTAAAACCTTTATTTTTAGACATCTTACTGTACACCTACAACACATACAGAACCTGCTGGGTTAGCCGTTGTAATTTTCATCGCACCCGCTACTGCAGTATTAAAGTTATAATCGCACTCAAATCTACAAGTTCCTAACACTCCTCTGTATATTACGTCTGCCGTGGCACTTGCGGCACCAGCATCAACGTCACTTGGAACTGCGGCTCCATTGAGAAAGTAGTTAGCACCTGCTGGAGTTCCGTTAACAGTTTTTATACCTACATCAACTTTTGTGTCGCAGTTTGTAGCGTCTGTCGAAGTTTGACCACATGCTACAAGCGCTAAACAACCCTTTTCTACGGTTGTTCGCATGACAGCTTCTCTGGCTTTTTTTTGTTGACCAGAAGGATCAATAACTGTTAAAACTACGCCTGCCAAAATTCCTATAATAACTATAACAACTAGCAATTCAATGAGTGTAAATCCTGCACTAGGATGTAGTGAGTGTATATAATAAATATTTGGTCTATTTTGATCCATTTTAATCTAATAAATTCTCTGTCCACTCTCTGAATGCGCAGGGGTTACCTGCGCATTCAACTGAAATGCAATCTTACTGAACACCTATAACACACACAGAACCTGCTGGGTTAGCAGTTGTAATCTTCATTGCACCCGCTGTTGCGGTATTGAAGTTATAATCACATTCAAATCTACAAGTACCCAACACTCCTCTGTATATTACGTCAGCTGTAGCACTTGCTGCAACTGCATCAACGTCACCTGGGGTAACAGCTCCATTAACAAAGTAGTTAGCTCCTGTTGGAGTTTGGTTTACGTTAAGTACTCCAATTTCAGCCTTTGTATCGCAGTTTGTAGCGTCTGTTGAAGTTTGACCACATGCAGCTAACGCTAAGCATGCTTTTTCAACAGTAGCTCTTAGTACAGTTTCTCTTGCTTTTTTCTGTTGTCCTGCTGGATCAATAACTGTTAAAACGACACCCGCAAGGATACCTATGATGACGATAACAATTAACAATTCGATAAGGGTAAAACCTGATTCGGAAGAACGATTCTTTATCATCTAGATACACCCCCTTCCGATATTCGTTTGTATAAGAACAATGTAAACATGATACTGGGCAGATGAACAAAGTATCATTCATCTATATGTAAGTATGACTGGCAAATTTTATTGTGTCAAGGAATCAGTTTGCTTAATTTAAGTCACCTAAGGTATAAATTCCAGCATCAAACGCGCCTGGTAAATAGGGGATAGATCGGTAAACAATGACTGTCTTCGAAGCAGTAATTTTTCCGTTATTTATAAGTTGACCGAAGGAAGTTATTTTGTAGCCTTGGGTAGGTAGAACTGTAGATAAAAATTCTACTTTTGAATCTCCTTGAAGCGAGTACACTCTTAATCTCTTAATATTGCCTGTGGAATAACCAGTTAAAGTCGCGCAATCGTGATATCCTCCATTTCCGGCATTGGCTGTGGTAAATCCGGTAGGACTGTAGGGTAATGCAGGTCTAACAGCTCCTTTAAAACCTTTTTTAATATCTAAAGTTCCATCTTTTTTGTAAACGATAAAATATAGATCACTTGGTTTAGCATTATCAGTAGGTAACCAGCAGAAGTCTAAAGATGCAGCTGCCAAGGTACTAACATCAACTTCGTCTAGATTATCTTTTTTGATAGTAACTTCATATCCGTTAGCTTTATTTGTATTATATGATTGAACGGTAATAACCGCTTGAGCTTTAATATTGTCAGAACTAAGTAGGTTAGTATCAAATTTTACGACACAAGATGCAGGAACTGAGGCATTATTAGCTCCGTAACTTCCATTACAAGTGGCGGTTAAAGTACTTAAAGTACTGGTAGGAATAACAATAAATTGTTCCGCGCCACCTTCGGCTGCAGCTAAAGCACGTGAGGCAGTATCTGTATTACTTGTTCGAGAAACTGTCGACAGTGTATTTACAGACACATTAATGCCTACAGCTAATGCCAAAGTCATTGCAACAATGACGAATAACAATGCTTGGCCTTTTTGTTGATTTAAAATATTTTTTGACATGTTTATTCTCCTAACTGCCACGAAACATTAAGTAAAGACAACCCCGAATTATCAGCGGCTGCGGCTGCTTTGGCTTGATCTGAAAGTTTGTCTACATAAAGCGGATCAAATTTCACAACTTCTGACGGGTAGCCGTTGTTTATTCCACGATCACGATTAAATGATATACCTCCCTTGGCAATAATTGGACCATCGACTATTACTGAGTTGTCTAAAGTTGGCGTACTTGATTCAAAGTTAACACTTCCACTGACTAAAAAGGCGGCGTCTATTAGTGAAGAGGTTGCAGTTGTAATAGCCCCACTATTTAAATCTTTACTAAACACCAAGTTCATAGGCTGAGAGCTGGATACATTTTCTAAGATAAACAGTATCTTTCGCTTTTTATTTACATCTGCAGTATGGAAAAAGTGACCACTTTTGCCAAAAGTAATAGTGCTATCAGTGGAAAACCAAACATAAACCACTGCTACGCCATCTGCCGACAACGAATAAGTAACATCTCCACCTAAGATACCGTTTAAACACGCCGAATTAATTTTATAAATTTTACTCGGATCCAGAACTACGGCTGGAAAAGCTGGAGAGTTGCATAAACCGGTGATGGTTGTAGTTGGTTCTTTAAAGCTAAAATTATTTAACCACCCCGCAGCTGTATTTGTTCCGGCAGAAGTTACATAAGTTCCCGAAACATCAACTCTATTATTGGCTGGAACTGCTGAATCTGCTACTGCTAGTGTGCCACCTGCGATTACTGTACTCTTTCCTGCGCCTAAATATGGTGAAAAACCACCTTGAACTTGGCCAGATTGTGGAACACCTAAATTAACATTGTTTCCAATAACATCGCCGTCTAGTGCTGTATACCAACCGATTGAACTGTAATCGAATCCAATATTTATAGTCGGAGTTCCACTGTTTATCACAACTGAACTACAACCATTACCCAAGTCAGCAACCTGAGTAGCATTTTGACACTTTAGTTTCCAAGCAAAGTTAGCGTTAAGCGAAGGAACTGTTGCACAAATTGTCTGGTTGCTGGCACTAAGTGGTATTCCATCTACTTGGTAACTATATGTAGTATAAAGATTTGGATTCCAAGTTATGGCATGATCTACAGAGCTAATGTCAGTAACCTTGCCGGTAATTCCAGATGGTTGTATTGCGCCAGGTTGAATTTCATTTGCAGAAGGGCTGCCGGCAGCACAAGTTAGACCGGTAGAATTCCAAATATAACCTGTTACTAAAGCGGGGATCGTAAAGGTTCCTTGAGCTGAAAGAGTTTGACCAGATCCATTCCATGTCGCCACCCACCAAGGATGTGTCGTGCCTCTAACTCCAGCGAAAGAAAATGTCAAAGCTGAACCGTCATTAACTGTTCCATCAATAGTTACAGTATCATCTATATAAACTCTGTATTGTTTTACTAAAGCACCACAACCACCACCCCATTGAGTACTCAAAATTCCGTTCCACGTCAGAGTTGCTGTAGCTCCAGAAAAGGTAGTTGGTCTAAGAGTCGGGGCCGTTGGAGCTGTAAGTCCGCAAGTCGTAAAAACCCAAGCTGAAGACCAGCTCGTTAGAGGTCCATTACTGGCACCAACTCGCCACTCGTATTGGGTACTTTGAGCCAAAGTAGGCATCACATATGATGTAGCAGTCGTAAAGACATCGGTCCACGTAGGAGTACCAAAAACTCTATATTCTAAATTGTAACGATTATTTTGGGCTATTGGTCCATTGGCGCAGACAGATCCATATGAAGCTGCGTTCCAAGTAAGGGTTGGTGTTAGAGTTGTGCCGGTCGCACCATTAGCAGGCGAGACTAGAACCGGTACTGCCGGAGCGACATTATTACAAGTTGTAAAATTCCAAAAACTCGCGGTTTGTGACCAGGTAGTTGTGAAACCATTGTTTGCACCAACTCGCCATTCATACTTGGTGTTTAGTGCTAATGTTACATTTGAAACCCAAGACGTAGTAGCTGAAGATATATTTGGCGAACTGGTCCAAGAAGGAGCACCAAAAAGTTTGTACTGAACTGTATATGAATTGGCTTGAACAATTCCACCACAAGTAGAACCAAAAGAAGTAGAAGCATTCCAATCATAAGTAGGTATTAAAGCTACATTTGTAGCCCCATTCGCTGGCGAAACCAAAACTGGCGCAGTAGGAGCAGCATTTTGCCCAACAGTTACATCTAGATAATCATTTTGAGGTGCAGCGGTATCGCATCGCGACCAATTTGCAGGGTTGTCGGTATTTCCAGAGCACCTGGTATACGCCTCTGCAGGTATATTCTGACCATCATCTATAGAGTCATAACCATTAACAGCAACTCTATATATATCTCCTAGATCACCAACCACAGGAGTCCATGATGCAGTAGTATTGCAGCTCGCGGAGGGGGCACAAGTTGTAGAACCTACTAAAATCCAGGTAGATCCAGTAAACCAAGTTGTATTTGTAGCATCTCTTTGTCTTCTAAATATTTGAGTTTGCTTTATATTATTTTCTGAATCTGTAATAGAGGTAACAAAATTAGAGCTCGGAACACTTATACAAGCAGAGGCAGGCCCGCTTATAGTTCCATGTGGAGCTGTATCTACTAAAAAGGTAGCGACGCCAGATCTGGTACACCTAGCACCATTGCATGCTTCGACTTGCCAATAGAAAGTGACATAAGGTAATCCTACTGTCCAAGATGCTGTACTAGCACCTACTGTCGTTACTAAATTCGTAAGATTTGCGGCATTTACTCTGTCTATATATAGTTTATAAGTATTATTCGGATTACTACAGGCG
This sequence comes from Saccharimonadales bacterium (SeqCode), assembly GCA_035480775.1. Classification (GTDB taxonomy): domain Bacteria; phylum Patescibacteriota; class WWE3; order UBA101185; family UBA10185; genus DATIHK01. Next base: position 16,483 of record DATIHK010000042.1, read on the forward strand.
GTGCCCCAACTCACATCTGACCAATCAAAGGTTACAGTAGGACCTTTATTATAAGATCCAGTAGCAGGGGATATAAGACCAGGTGCACTTGGACTTGAATCACTACAACTGCTACCGCAACATAATGATTGACTTGGACATGCGGCATTCCAACCTGAATTAGTACCGCATTGATTACTAGTACAAGAACAATTACATCCATGCGTTTCACAACATTGCTGACCATCAAATCCACAGGTATTTCCAGCAGGACAGGTACCGCAAATATGAGAAGCATTCGAAGTAGAATTACTAAGTGAAAATATTAAAAACGCAAAAACAATTAAACTAAGTAAATCTCTTTTCATTATTAATATTCTACCCTTTTTAATATACATAAAGAATTAACTCTTTCTGATAGAGTACTTTAGCATCTTTGATATCCTTTCCATCATAAGTCAAATCCATAGTGACTGGTTTATTAGACGGCTTAATAATTGCAATATCGTATTTAACTTTTGGGTCTAAATCGCCAGGAATAAGTTTGCGACAGTCTTCATAAACTTTATAAATCTGTTGTTCGTCAGTTGCATCCAAATATAATTCTGGATAGTTTTTTGTAGAAATTTTATAAATTCTGTAATTTGAACTTCTATCTAAAAGAGTTCCTTTTTCTAAATGCTCTGCGTTCAGATCAAGATGAACACATCCATTTGCGATAATATGAAGATTTTTCTTAAATGCACTTGATTTCGAAGTTTCAGTTGACTGTGCAGATTCTGAGACAGAAGATTCACGTGATAAAAGATTAAGAACTGATTTTATATGCGGATAAAAAAAATACACGAAAACAAAAGAAACCACTATTATTGCTATAGCTAAAAGTAATTTAGCATACTTAGGTCCTTTTGATGACGGGGCTGGAACGGTATCCATACAAGCTAATGTTGACACATAAAGATAACGTAAGTCAATATTGCTTTTAATTTAGATCATTTAAAGTGTAAATGCCGGCGTCAAAAACTGAAGGCAAAAATGGATTGCTTCTGTAAACTACGACAGTTTTTGTAGCTGTTATTTTTCCTTGGTTTATTAATTGACCAAATGAAGTTATTTTATATCCTTGCACAGGCAGTGAATTACTTTGAATCAAAACATTTGAATCTCCATGTAAAGAATAAACCCGCAATGTCTTTGGACTGACAACTGCAACTGTTGTAACACAGTAAGAATAGCCAGAAGCACCACCAGAACCTGCGGTCGTAAAACCTGTAGTCTTATATGGAGACGCAACTGCGTTAGAAGTTAAGCCTTGTTTGGCACCCACAGCTCCCAATGTTGTGTGGAAGATTAAATAAATATCCGTAGGCTTGGCGGGTGCGATAGGCTTCCAGCAAACTGTTAGTGGAGTAGTGGTGCCTACTAAGTTGACTTCGCCAACGTTATCTTTTTTTACAGTAATTTCGTATCCGTTTGGTTTATTCGAACTAAATGTTTCTACTTTTACGGCTGCTTGAGCTTTAACCGGATCGGCATTTAATAAATTAGTATCAAACTTAACCGCACAAGAATCAGGAACCGCAGTGTTATTAGTTCCATAATTGCCATTACAAGTACTTAAAAGTCCTGACAAAGTTTGATTAGACTTAACAACAAATTGCTCGGCGCCGCCTTCAGCTGCAGCTAAAACTCGGGTTGCTGTGTCGGTATTACTAGTTCGCGCTAAAGTCGAGATAGTTCGCAAAGAAACATTAATTCCTACAGCTAGCGCAATAGTCATTGAGATTAATACAAATAATAAAGCTTGCCCTTGTTGTTTTTTGTTATACATAACTATTCTCCTAACTGCCATGTAACATTAACTTCAGAAATTCCAGATGGATTGGTCGGATCTGGAGTTTGACTTTGATTTGTTAGCTTGTCGTAATACATTGGATCGTATTTAACAATTTCTGCTGGATACGTATTATTTAGTCCGCGATCTCTATTAAAGAATATTGTTCCTTTAGCTACAAGTGGCCCATCAACTACTACCGAATTATCAAGGGCATCGTTTGTAGATTCGAAAGTAACATTTCCACTTACCAAAAACGCTGCGTCTACAGCCGAAACACTAGCCGGAGTTACAGATCCACTATTTAAATCTTTGCTAAACATAAGATCCATATTTTGACTACTAGATACGGGCTCTAAGATAAATAAAATTTTTCTATTAGGATTTGCGGCTTTAAAAATATGTCCAGTAGCACTTGCACCTTTTCTACCAAAAGTAATAG
>DATIHK010000043.1:0-3562 GCA_035480775.1 Saccharimonadales bacterium (SeqCode)
AATCATTTTCTGATTTTATATCCACAGCGTTTTGTAGAAGTTTTTGAAAAACAGCAGTAGCCGTTGCAATAACTGCAGCTGAGAAGGATACAATAATTCCAAGCATCATTGGCCCTGCTGGATCATCACCATGAGCAAAAAATCTGATATAAAATTCAGCAAGTGCAATAAAAATGATAAGACTGAACGAAGCAAATTTCATAATCATGAGTGTATTAACTGCCCCTTGGGAAAAGGCTTTATTTGCATCAATGAAATTTAGTAATTTGACTGCTTGGTATAAACCAACAAAAAATGGTATTGAAGCCAAATAAATGTAGATAATAAATGGATCTTTATAAATACTGACTGGATCTAAGTTAGCAGCTCGACCTTCAGTTTGAGGAAACCAGAGCATCACTATAAGGACTCCAATGGCAACAAGCAAAATAACAATTTTCAAAAATAAGGTGGAAGTTTGTTTCATATAGCCGTAGCTTAATCTACTATATATCGTTTGTCAATATATTATTGTCGTTATCCAAATCTGCTTTTGCATTTGGAGCGGGAGACGGGATTTGAACCCGCGACTTCTTCCTTGGGAAGGAAGCGCTCTACCACTGAGCTACTCCCGCACGCAGCTTTTCAATCAACCCCGCCTCCCGGCGGGGTTTTAGATGCATCTCACTATTAAGTTATCAGATAAGTTCCGTTTACGGTATGTTTAAAACTTGTCCCGGAATAATTAACGCTTGCTCACCGTTTGGTAATTTTCCTATTGATGCCGAGTTCGCTTGTAAAAGCTTTGTCCATTGAGTTCCATCGCCATATACTGCTACTGCTATTTGCCACAAAGTGTCGCCACTCTTTACTGTGTACTTACCCTTTAAAATGTCGCCTTGTTTGTAGGTATTTGCTACCCATTGTGTTTGATTTGAGGTTGGAGTTATCGGTCCACCTGTTCCTAAGGCTGTATTGTTGCTGTTCATAGAATTATTTTGCGTATTTGAGTTAGTATTTGAATCTACTTTTTGAGTATTATTTTGATCTTCGGTATTAGATCCAGCGTTTTTTTCATTTAGCTTATTTACATCTACTACTACGTTTTCTGCGTTTCTTTGAGTACTTGAAGATATTATTTGCTTAAGTTTGTCTATTCCTGAGTCTGATGAGGCTGGGTTATTACTAGCGCGATTAAAATAAGTGTAAGTTGCAAAGACAAGTCCTAAAATGAACAAACCTCCAACAATTAACGCCAGTCCATCTCTGTTTTTAGGAGATTGGGTTCCTTTATTTTCTGCCATATATTTACTTACACCCCCATTCTAGTAACCGTCCGTTAAGGACAATTTATAAAACGCGCGCCGTACAGGCAGAAATAAGTATGGCGAAACTACTATTGATTTTTTAATACTGTCGATCTTTGGCGGGATCGACGGGGCTCGAACCCGCGACCTCTTCCGTGACAGGGAAGCGCTCTAACCAACTGAGCTACGACCCCTCGAAGCAGATGCAAAATAATCGCCGTAGGCGATGCATCTGCGGAGAGTGTCCACACAAACGTAAATTTGTGGTGCCCCCAAAAAATTCCGCGGGATTACCCCTCGAACTAACCGTATAGTACCAAACCTTATATATAGGGTCAATGAAATGTTGTCTAAGTAATGTAAAATGTATATATGGAAAAAATTCATCGTTTTAATAACAAAGAAGTTGTCGCAATTTTAAAAGAGATGTTAGCAGCTATGGAAGTAAAAGACTTTAACAAATTTAGAGTTAGAGCTTATAGTAACGCTATTTCCGCAATAGATAATTTAACGTCTAGCGTCTACGACTTGTGGGAAAACCACCGGCTAGGCGAAATTCCAGGCGTTGGACCAGGCCTCGAAGCACACCTCGACGAACTTTTTAAAACCGGCGATGTTGTCGAATACAAAGAAGTAAAAAAAGATCTTCCACAAGGTATGTTTGTTTTAATTGGAATTCGGGGAATTGGAGCTAAAAAGGCTTTTAAATTAGCCAATGCATTTAAACTAACAGATCGCGAAACTGCGATCGAAAAAGTTCGCGAAGCGGCAGAGGCCGGACGCATTAGAGTAATCGAAAGTTTCGGCGAAAAATCCGAAAAAGATATTTTAGACGCAATTACCGAATCTAAACTTCACAAGGCAGTTAAGCCACGCTTACTTTTATATCAAGCCGAAGAAATAGCCGAGCGAATAATTACCTACATGAAAGAGCTAGACTACGTTAGTGACGTAACCGCTTTAGGATCTTTACGCCGCCGTATGGCCACAGTCGGAGATTTAGACATCGCAGTTTGCTCAACCAACAGCGAAGGTGCAATCGAACACTTTGTTAAATTTCCCGAAATTCACGAAATTGTTGTGCGCGGCGAACAACGAGTAGGATGCCGATTAAAAAATGATATCCAAGTAGATTTGCGCGTTACCAACTCCAAAGCATACGGAGCAATGTTGCAATATTTTACAGGTTCTAAACAACACAATGTTTTGTTGCGTCAATTTGCACTCGACAAAAAACTATCTCTAAATGAATACGGAATCAAAGATCTAAACAATAAAAGTAAAATGCTCGAATTTCCAGATGAAAAAACTTTTTATAACAAAGTCGGTCTAGATTACATTCCACCTGAATTGCGCCAAGGCAAAGATGAAATAGAAAAAGCCAAAACTCATAAACTTCCACAATTGGTGGAACTTTCAGAAATAAAGGGCGATATTCACACCCATACGGTGGCTTCAGACGGAGTAAACACACTCGAAGAAATGCTTTTTGCTGCCAAACGCCTTAAATATGAATACTTTGGAATAGCCGATCACGCTCCTAGCGTTCAAACTCGCGGATACGATATGGTTGCCGATATAATAAAAACTCAAAAAGAAAGATTTGCCAAAATAAACGAGTCAGAGAAAAATATTAAACTACTCTTTGGTTATGAAGTAAATATTTTGGCCGATGCGACGATGCAACTTCCTGATGAGCTTTTGGCACAACTAGACTACGTAATTGCCTCACTCCACACTTCTTTGGATCAAGACCGCGCCACAATAACCAACAGACTTGTCAAAGCTCTAGAAAACCCATATGTAACTATAATCGGACATCCATCTGGGCGATTAATTAATTCCCGAGAAGGCGCAGACATTGATTGGAATAAAGTATTTGATGCAGCCGAAGCAAATCACAAAATTTTAGAAATCAATTCGCAACCCCAAAGGTTAGATTTAGCCGATGATTTAGTACGAGATGCTATTGATCGCGGAATTAAATTGATAATCAATACTGACTCACACGACACTGAATCACTACTGATGATGAAATACGGCATTGATGTCGCCCGTCGGGGATTCGCCGAAGCAAAAAATATTATCAATACACTTCCCTACGAAGAGTTTATGAAAGAAATCCAAAAAAGTATGAAAAGATAGACTACTAGAGTAAAATGTACTTATTAATTAGTTAAAGGATTTTTATGATAATGATTTTGTTAGGAATTTTAGTATTAGCACTTATTTATATCGTAAGTATTTATAACTCTCTCGCAACTTTAAAAGTAAAA
>DATIHK010000044.1:0-7943 GCA_035480775.1 Saccharimonadales bacterium (SeqCode)
AAGCAAAAACTCGACATCGTTGATGTAGTCGGCAATTACGTTACTTTAAAAAAATCAGGACGCAATTATAAAGGATTGTGTCCATTTCACTCTGAAGATTCTCCTTCATTTATGGTTTCGCAAGAATTGCAAATTTTTAAATGTTTTGGATGTGGTGAAGCCGGAGATATTTTTGCTTTTATCGAAAAGATTGAAGGAGTAGATTTTCCGCAAGCACTTGAAACTCTCGCCGACAAAGCCGGAGTTAAGTTGGAAAAGCGCAGCTACAATTCCACACTAGATGCACAAAAGAAAGTAATATACGAAATAAACCACCTTACCACAAGCTACTACAATTTTTTATTAACTAAACACAATATTGGCAAACCGGGCTTAACTTATCTTAAAGAAAGGCGAAAACTTACGGATCAAACGATTCGTGATTTCAAACTTGGCTATGCACCTGAGGCCTGGGATGAACTGTATAAAGCTCTAACAAAAAGAGGCTACAAAGCTGAGCAATTAGTTGCTGCTGGAGTGGCACTGCCAAGAAATAATTCACAAGGATTTATTGACAAATTCCGCGGGAGAATTATTTTTCCCTTAACGGCAATTGACGGGAAAGTCGTGGGATTTACTGGTCGTACAATTACCGATCGTGAACCAAAGTATCTAAACACCGGAGAAACCGCTGTATTCGAGAAAAGTCACGTCATTTATGCTTTAGATAAAGCAAAAGTCGCAATTAAAAAGTTGGGTTGCATTTTTGTCGAAGGTCAGATGGATGTCATTTCTGCTCACCAAGCGGGAATTACGAATGTTGTTGCAACTTCAGGAACTGCCTTAACGGTAAGTCAATTAACTATAATTTCTCGCTACACCAAAGATTTAACTTTTTGTTTTGATGCCGATTCCGCCGGAGAAGCTGCCGCGAAACGAGGCATAGCTCTTGCCGAAAAAGAAGGTTTTAACATCAAAGTTGCAATAATTACCAAAGAATACAAAGACATTGATGAATTTATACAAAAAGATCTAGCTTCTGCCAAACAAGCGCTCAGCGAGCCTATTCCTGCTTACGACTTTTTAATGACTACAGCAGTAAAAAGATATGATAAGCGCAGCGCAATAGGTAAAAAGAAGATTCTCGAAGAACTAGTAGCTGACTTTTCCCAAGTTACTAATAAAGTGCTTCTAGACCACTACATCAAGAAGATTTCTGAAGAGCTAGATGTAAGTGAAGAAGTCGTTTCGGAGCTACTTTCTAAGAAAACTTCTGCTCAAAAAGTGAATTTTGCTGAAAGGCCCACGTTAGCCGTTGTATCAGGTAAATTACCCAAAAATTCTTCCGAAGAGTATATTTTAGCGCTCCTTTTTAAGGCACCTATTGACAGCCAAAATTCCTTGCTGTATAAGCTAGAACAAGCAGATTTTACTGATGAATCGCTGCAGCAAATATTTTCAAGTTTAAAAAAGCAATTAAAAAGCACTAAGCAATTTAACATCCAAGAGTTTATTGCTACAATTGATCAAAATTTGCAGGAGCAAGTAAAAGAGCTTTATCTTTGGGATTTAGGTAACTTACCTGAAGAGCCGAAATCATTTGCGCAAGAAATACAAGCAACCTTCGCACGTGTCCGACGTGACACGATACAACGCGAGTTGAAAAATATAAACGCACAAATAAAACAGGCCGAAAAGGAACAAGATGCCAAGCTTCTCAAAGAGTTAACTAAAAAATTTAAGGAATATTCAGAAAATCTAAACACACCTTATGCCGAAAAAAACTAAAGAAAAAAAAGAAAAAAAAGTTGTCAAAGTAGAAAAAGCTGTAAAGTCAGACAAACAAGTTAAAGAAGTAAAAATAGAAAAAATTGTAAAACCAGATCCTATTAAAGAAGCCAAAGAGGCTAAAAAAGCCAAAGCAAAAAGTGAAAAAGCCAAAAAAGGTCCAAATACTGGTGATGCCGTACGCGATGCTAATATCTCTAAACTAATTTCTCACGGAAAAAAACAAGGTTACTTAACACTAAATGACGTTCTAGCACTATTTCCAGATGCAGAAGAAAACATCGATACACTCGATTACCTTTACGAGAAATTGCTCGAAGCCGGAGTTGATGTCTTTGATGTTGAATCCGAAAAAGATGCCGAAAAATTAGCCAGACTAGACGAAATAGATTTATCCAAAATTAAAATGGACGGAACAGCTTCGTCAGACCCGGTTAGAATGTACCTTCGAGAAATTGGTAAAGTGGATTTATTAACAGGTCCTCAAGAAATTGAATTAGCAAAAAAAGCCGAAAAAGGTGATCAAAAAGCCTTTGATCAATTGACTAAAGCAAATTTACGTTTGGTCGTTTCTATTGCTAAAAAGTATATGGGTCGTGGGTTGTCATTTTTGGATTTGATTCAAGAAGGCAACATTGGTCTTATGCGCGCAGTTGAAAAATTCGACTGGAAACGCGGATTCAAATTTTCAACTTATGCAACTTGGTGGATTCGCCAAGCTATTACCAGAGCGTTAGCGGATCAGTCGAGAACTATCCGAATTCCAGTTCATATGGTTGAAACTATCAATAAATTCAAGCGAATTGAGCGAGAACTTGAGCAAAAATTCGAGCGACCTCCTACGCCAGAAGAAGTTGCAAAAGTTATGGGAATTGAAATCGAAAAAGCCCTCGAGATTGTAAAAATCTCGCAAGACACGACTTCTATCGAAACTCCAGTTGGAAAAGAAGAAGACACAAGATTAAAAGAATTTATTCAAGACGAAGTGGGATTGTCTCCTTTTGAATCTGCTTCGCAAGAATTATTAAAAGGTCATATCGGAGAAGTTCTTGAAACACTTAATCCACGTGAACGCAAAGTTTTAGAATTGCGCTTTGGATTGAAAGATGGTCGATCTAGAACCTTAGAAGAAGTTGGAAAAGAATTTGGAGTCACTCGTGAACGTATCCGCCAAATAGAAGCTAAAGCTTTGCGCAAGCTTAGACATCCTTCGCGAAGTAAACGTTTAAGAGATTATCTCTAAACTTTTGCCTGTATAACTGTATAAATAGACTATAAAAAAGTTGAGACGCCGTGGGGTTTTTGCCCTGCGGCGTCTCTGTATTGCTAGGCCCGTGTTTTGTCGTCTCGTAAACATGCGAACGGTATCCTGCTTCCAGGGAGAACATCAGCCAGATCCGCATAGCAGATACTCGCAGCCGAAGCCTCCAAATTTGTCCGGATATTCGTGAGCATCCAGATGGGAAATTCTTCAACATCTCGAAAAGCTAAAACATCACGAATATCGATGGGTCCGTTCGTCCAGTAAAAAGTGTCTTCACTGACGCCACGGATGAATGCCAGAATCGGAACGTCCTCTCCGTCTGGATCGCCAAACTGCGCAACAACGAAGCTGCTCTTTTTCATAAGAATCAGTATTGCTTTCGTTGAAGCCATTCTTCTCACCTCCTATCCTTTGTGTTTTATACGGGCCCTGTTAAGCACATAATACGTATAGATGACCATAAATGCAAATTCTTATTTAAAGGTTTTTTGAATATTTTTGTATATAAAAACGTCAGATAAATTAACTAGATTTGGCTTTGGAAGAACAAAACTCTGCACCAGCTCGAAATTTTGTGAATTAGTTACTTTATTCTCAAAACCTTGCCACTGCGCAAAATAAAACGGATACTTTTGTTTAACAATTGGATTTTTATAATAGTCCATCGGCTTTGACGATAGAACGACGTAGTTATACAAACTTGGATCTGGCGGAAAATCTAGTTGAGCATTATCGGATTCATACACATTAAATTTATGAACCCTTGCAAATTGCAATTTATTCATCGGGTCTAGACCTTCTTCGGTTACTACATATTTAGTAGAAAATTGCGGAACATTTTTTTGCATCCACAAATACGCCGAGCTTTTTGGAGTGTTAACTTGAAACTGTAGTAAAAGTAAAGCTGGCAAAATCATATACGAGGCCAGATCAACAAAAATCAATAGCCAACTTTTTAACTTAACCAATCCATATGCTGCGTAAATTAACACAACTGGAATAATAGGCAGCAACCATCTATCTACATTTCTAGAACTCAACGAAAAAAAGGCCAGATATACAGCGATGTTAGCTAATAAAAATATGTGAAAGTCTTTAGTTTTAGCATCTGAGAATTTAATTACCACGAACTTGCCGTAAAGGGATATGACAGCAACCAATGGAGTGGCGATAAAAATTAACGCTAAAATATATTTAAGTGGATTTGCATCGGCTGAATCAAAAACTAAGCCATTTTCTTTAAATTCCAATTGATAAATTCTAGATACAAAATCACCATGAAAAATTATGGCAAAAGGATTACTCAGCATAAAAAATAACAAAATAGTTAAAATTAAACCAGTAAATCCCACCAAATCTTTTTTTCTAAAATACAAATATGCAAATGGAATTAGTGAAAGGCCAGCTGTAATCTTTGTTCCGATAGCAAGTCCCATAAAAATTCCACACAAAATTGTGTACTTGTTTTCAAAATCACTTTGGGAATAAAAATACGCACACGTAATAGCCGCAAGAACTAACAAAGTCAAAAGTGTATCGGCATTTACATAATGAGCGTGGACAATGAATTTCCAGTTTAGCGCAACTAAAAAAAAGGTCAGAATGGTTCCAGCGCGATCTTTAAAAACTTTAAAATACAAAAAAGCTGCGAGTGGCGCTATCAAAAAAGACAGTAATACATTAACCACTCGCATATAGATAAATAGCGTTGTCTTGTCAAAAGAAATTCCAAAGATATTTAAGCTTTTGGTAAAAATCATAGTTGCAATAGTAAAAATATATGAAGGTAGCGCGCCATAGACGTATGAAACTGGAATTAATTTGTAATAATTATTGCTTTTTACAACATCTTTAAATTCAAAAGTGTATTTTATCGCTAGTTCAGTTATTTCTGGTTCGTCAGCGTGAAAACTGTGTGGAAGTCCAAATTCAATGTGATACAAACTCCAAAAAAGTCCAACTAAAGATATTAACGAAAGTATTAAAATAGTTTTAAGATTTTTTGAGATCATTTGCTTTGGAGCAGTTTTCTGGTATTAGCTTTATATTCTTCAACGTCGGGTTGGTCAAATGCATTTACCCCCATGAGCTGAGCTAAAAATACAGTTTCAAACATTTTAAATTGCATAAAATAGCCAAGTGACTTTTCTGAAACATCCTCTAATATTGTTTGCGAAACAAGTAGCATATGCTTAGCATAACTTTGTAAAACTCCCAAAAGAATGGCTTGTTTGACAGCATTATCATTTTCTACACTTACAAAATTAAAATACTTGTCTTTTGGTCCGCCTAAATGAAGTTGCGCCATCGAATGTAAGTCGGTAGTTCCTATTGCTACTGTTGGAGTTATTCCAGTTCCGTTTTTGCCCAGACTTTCTGACATCAACTGTCGATGCCATTTTCCAAGCGATTCTAGCTGTGGAGAAAAATAAAAGTTTTCGTTTATTGATTTTGCCGTTTCATAAATTGCCGTCGCCGAAACAGCCGCACAATTTTGGTCAGAGTTTTTTAAACAATCGGTTGAAGCTTGCATAGCGCCTTTGAGTAATTCCAAAACATTAACATTTGCACAAACGAGCGGAAATAGGCCTTCGTTTGAAAAAACTAAATAGCGATCGCCAATCTTTTCTGGAACTTCTAATTTAAGATCAAATTTGTTCCATAACGGCGAATTTTTATTAGTAGTAACCACCACGCGCTTTTTTAGATTAGGAAATGTTTGCAACAATACACCCATATTAAATAATATTTCAGTGGTTTTTCCAGATTTTGACACAATGTTTATTAAAACTTCGTCGTCGTGTTTGACCTGAGTTTTTATAAACGATATTAATTTGTTTAAAAATGAAGTTTCGATTGTGTCTAAAAATATTATTTTAGGAAATCGGTTGAGATCAATTACATCGTAATATCCAAACAACGCATCATAAACCGCTTTAGTTCCCAAGTTCGCTCCGCCAATTCCGATATCAATAATATATTTTAGGTTTTTACCTGCGATGTGTTTTTTTAAAGCCAGTGCACTTTCTAGAATACTTTCGTCAAACGGAATATTTTTAAATCCTTCTGGGGATTCGTATTTTTTTATTTGTTTAAGCAATTTTATGTATGTAGAGAGTCTTTTATCTGGTTGGGTAGTTAGCGGGGCAATATATTTCATTTGGATGTATTTTAGCTCTTTATTTTCGCAGCGGAAAGCCCCCGCAAGAAAAGAAGAGTCAGTAGAGTCTTCATTAGCCTTTTGAAAACGAACCAGGGCGCCACTCACATCAGAAAAGATTTCTCTCTGAGTGGGTGACGCCCTGTGGTTCCGGCGGAGTAGCGTTTACAGGTTGAATTCTGTAATGTGTTTCCGCTGGACGAAAATCCGGGTGAATGGCGTGAGCCAGGTTTTGCCCGGGAAAAGAAGGACGCCTGCGGTGAAAAAGTGCATCCAGGCGACCCCGCCGGCGACGATTGAGACCATGTCCAGATTGGAGAACTGGTAGTACAAGTAGCCTCCAATCAATGGGACAATGGCCGCGTCGGCTGCGATGAAGATGAAGATGGGTCGGACGTCTGGGTCGTTCGTGTGTTCGAGGTAGTAGCACACGATGACATAGCCGAGGACTCCTATGAGCAGGCGGGCTCCGGCCGGGAAATAATGCTGTTCTTGCGTGACCCAGCACAACCCAGTGATGCCAGCGCAGGCTGCAATAGCCATCAGGCGCCCAAAAAACTGTCGTTCTCCAAGCTTGATTCGTCGGTTCATTCTAAGCCTCCTATGGGGGTTATAGATAGTCGATTTGTATACTCACATTATACCCTATAGCAATAGTAAGTTCAAATAGCCAATCCGCTATAATATCCCTATGGAACCAGACGTTTTTACTACTCCAATGATGCTGCAATACATGGATATTAAGAAACAATACCCTGATTGTTTGCTTTTCTTTAGGTTAGGTGATTTTTATGAGCTTTTTATGGAAGATGCCAAGATCGGCGCTCAAGTTTTAGACATAACACTCACTGCGCGAGATCGCGGCAAAGATGGCAAAATTCCGATGTGTGGAGTTCCTTTTCATGCTGTTGATTCTTATTTAAATAAATTAGTTAAAGCTGGTTATAAAGTAGCCATTTGTGAGCAATTAACACTTCCAGACGGTCATGGAATAGTTGAGCGAGACGTCGTGAGAATTGTAACTCCCGGCACGGTAATTGATGAGAATTCTCTAGAAAAAAAAGAAAACAATTACATTATGACTTTGAGCATGGACGAAGAAACACTCGCCATTGCTGTCGCCGATATTTCTACAGGATATTTTGAAGTCAATGAATATGAATTAGGAAATCTAGAGCAAATTTTAGCAAACGAATTAACTCGCCTAAATCCTTCAGAATGTGTATTGCCTTTGGTTTTATACAATCATTCTGAGCTGTTAAAAATATTAAAATCATCCCGCAATTTAAATATATTTCCTTTTTTGGATTGGGAAAGCTACGCAGCACATCCGCAAGAATTTTTACAAAAACACTTTAAAGTTAAATCTTTGCATGGTTTTGGTTTAAGCAAATCCAATGTACATTCTTTACGCGCTTCGGCAGCATTATTAGGCTATTTAAAATTTACTCAAAAAGACAAAGTTGATCACATTAAAAAGATTTCTCACCAAACCAATAAAGAATTTGTTGAACTCGATCGCTCTACTATTTTAAATTTAGAACTTTTCACAACAATACGAGAAGGCGAGCACTTGGGATCATTAATTCATACTTTAGATAAAACGCTTACCGCTATGGGAGGAAGGTTATTTAGACAATGGCTTCTAAAACCATTACTAAATAAAGATAAAATTGAAGCTCGTTACGAATCCGTAAATGAATTTCTCGTCAAGAGAGCTGTGCGAGAACAATTGAGAAACAAGCTCGAAGA
>DATIHK010000045.1:0-3440 GCA_035480775.1 Saccharimonadales bacterium (SeqCode)
TAAAAGCTTACACATCTCAAGAACTTGCAACGCTATTACTTGCTCTAACAGATCCCAAAAAAGCTCCAGACAAAAAAGGCCTTTCAGTACAGTTATCTCAAGCAGACATGGATCATTATGCAGAAATATTGGGTGTAAAAAATAATGCCAAAGTAAATGGTGGTTTCAAGTTGGGCTTAGAAATACAAAAAGAAATAGATTTTGTGGATAATGTTAGAGCCGCCGGACAGGCTAAGCCGGCACTAGATTGGGCAGATTCGGTAGTAGTTCTGAGATTTCCAAATGATATATCTAATGAGTTGCTGCAAGAATTCGGACAATTTGTCAGTAATTATGGCTACAGAAACACGATAGTGCAAAAGCTTCCATTTAGTGCCGCAGAACTAAATGGAATGGGCCAACAAATTCTTAAAAGCACTATGGCATCCATAGAAAACGGCACAACAAGAATGCAGTTTAGTAAACGCGAGATAGCACTTCTTAAAGAACTAGTCGAATAAATTTTTACTTTATTGCTTATTTAAAATATCCAGCGTAAATTTTTACTATATCCGTAGAGAGACTTTGTGGCAGGAGATTGCAATGAGTATTCCACCGGTAGGTTACCTACTAGGGGCTGTAATTTTACTTTGCTTGTTGATAGGACTTATTTGGCGAGACACTTTTCGGCACCGACCAGTAGTTTATGTCGCCCGAACGCGTGGTCAGCGACCAGAAATCGAATTGCAAAAATTGGTCCGCAGACACAGCGAAGCACCAGAAGGCGAAAAAATTCTAAAACTTTCGACAGACGCACCAGCTGATGTAGTTCTATACGCGTTGCAGCAAAATATGAACCTGTATATGGGAACAGTTGCAACCGCCATAGTTCTGCATCTTCACGATAGCGGCAAAATCACTGCAGGCTTTGTCGAAAATCCGGGTCGAAAGTTCTGGCTTTATCAAATGTGCACCGAGGATTTGGAAAGTTTTAGAGGAGCTAAACTATTTCCGATGCTAGTTAGCACAATTCGACTTAGCGGAAATGGAACCATAATGGGGGCACAAGCAGGTTCACCACTACGAAAGCTCCTGTTAAAAATGAGCCTGGTTTAATTTTGGAATCGCTTTAGAGGATTTGCGAAATTTGAAATACTTCTCAAATCCTCTGTTTTTTTGTCACTTAACAATCAAAGCCGGATGTTCAATATTTATTCCTAAAACACTGTAGCCATAATCTAACATCAAAACCATATCGCCTTTGCGATCAGTACTTCCTAAAACTACTCCGATAACATCTTTACTATCATTAGAAGCGTAAGTGACTAAACACAAACCAGCTTCTTCGGTATAACCAGTTTTAACTCCGGCAACTCCGGGATACGTTTTTAATAAATTAGTTTGATTTTCTAAATACAAGTATTTGTGCGTATCAGAATATGGAATTTCGTAACTAAAGGTCGAAACGACTTTCTTAAACTCGGCAAATTTTAAAGCGTAGCGAGTAAGCTTTACTAAATCAGCCGCGGTGCTATATGTGTTGTCGTCTAAGCCGCTAGGGTCGGTAAAATAAGTGTCTTTTAATCCTAGATCTTTAGCTTTCATATTCATCCAGTCTATAAATGTATCGGTAGTACCTGCGGTATTTTCGGCAATTGTATAAGCAGCGTCGTTTCCTGACATCAAAACAAGTCCGTATAATAAATCTTCGAAAGAATATTTTTCGCCTTCACTCAAACCCATTACGTTTTCGCCAATATTGGCAGCTTTATGGCTGACGGTCATAGTATCGTCGATTTTTTTGTGTTCGAGCGCTACTACAGCTGTCATTATTTTAGTAATACTGGCTATTTTTCGGCGCTGGCGAGAATTTAATTCATACAAAGCGTTACCGCTTTGCAAATCCACAACCAACGCAGCCTGTCCATCAATTAAAGGTTGGTTTTTATAATAATCTGTAGAAATAGGTTGCCAATTTGGCTCGGCATCATAATGCAGAATAATTGAATCTTTATACACTTGCTCTTCAGAAAGCTGTTCTGCCACAGGTGTATTAAACGGCTCTTTACTTGCTTGAGCATCAGACGTGGAATTTTTGTAAAATAGCGCAAACACTATGATCAAAATTAAAATTGGCAAAAGTAGGAGTTTTATATAAAACTTAGAACGTTCCATAATGCATTCATTATGTTATCATAAATATCATGGTTAAACTTTTAGATTTTTATGCAGATTGGTGTGGCCCGTGCCAAGCCATGAAGCCTATATTTGCAGAAATAGAAAAAGAATTCGCTGATAAAGTAGAGTTTCAAGTTATCGATGTGGAAAATGATCCACAGATGTTATCAGATAAATTTGGTGTGCGTAGCATCCCAACTTATATTCTGGTCAAAGAAGATAAAGAAGTTTCCCGAAAAATCGGTGCTATGCCCAAAGACATGCTAAAAGGCTGGCTAGAACAAAACCTTTAAAATTTACTTGTGATAAAATATATTTATGCCCACTAGAATTGCCATTAACGGATTTGGCCGTATCGGCCGCGCTTCCTTTAAAATCGCTTTAACTAAACCCGATGTCGAAATTGTTGCTATCAACGATTTAACTAACGCGCGAATTTTAGCTCATCTTTTAAAATACGATTCAGCTTATGGAATTTTTGCCCACGACGTTGCAGTCGAAGAAGACGGAGTTGTAACTCATTTGTCCGACAATAAAGGCGACAAAGACTTTTTCAAAAAAACTGGAGCTGTAAATTATATTGTTGTCGATGGTAAAAAAACTTTGGTCTCAGCCGAAAAAGATCCGGCTTTATTAAAATGGAAAGATTTAAATGTCGATGTAGTTTTAGAATGTACCGGTCGTTTTACAGATAACAATGCTTCGCAAGCGCATATCACAGCAGGAGCAAAAAAAGTTGTGGTTTCAGCTCCAACAAAAAGTGATGTCGAGCAAACCTTTTTACTCGGCGTTAATCACGACAAATATTTTAATCAACAAATTGTTTCTAATGCTTCTTGCACTACCAACTGCATTTCACCAGTCGTTTCGATCATGCATGGCAAATTTAAAATTCTAAAATCGGTAATGACAACAGTTCACGCAATTACTGCAGAACAAAATAATGTCGATGGACCTCCTCCTCCATTACATCCAGATATGCGCCGCGCCCGCGCCTCAGCTTTTAATATGGTGCCTACAACAACCGGAGCTGCAAAAGCTACTACCGAAGCAATTCCCGATTTAAAAAATAAATTTGATGGAACAGCTATTCGAGTTCCAATTATTACTGGATCCATTTCTGACGTTACAATGTTAATTTCGCGACCCACAACTGTCGATGAAGTTAATCAAGCATTTTTAGAAGCCAAAGAAAAACCATTTTACAAAGGAATTGTTGACGCTACTTATGAACCAATTGTTTCGACAGATATTATTGGAAGCACATTTTCTGCAATTGTAGA
>DATIHK010000046.1:0-1918 GCA_035480775.1 Saccharimonadales bacterium (SeqCode)
ATGCTGCACTTTAGATAGTCCCAAGGGGAAAATGCTCTTCCTTTTGGGACTTTTTGTTTGACAGCAATTCCAAAAAATGTTTACATATAAATGTAGAAAGCTATGAACGCTTTGGAAAGCGGGAGCAATTTACAAACTTTAAGTGTTTGTCATTTAATTTTAAACGACAAAAAGAAGGGTGGAACCGCGTGGAGTATTAACTCTTCGTCCCTGAATATGAAGAATCTTGCTAGATTCTTCCTGTTTCATTCTGAAACAATAAGGGGACAAATGTCGAAAAAATCTGAAGTCTTAATTAAATATTTTCTTGTATATGGTGGTCGTGAGACCAATTTAACTGTTTTAAAGTCATAGAAAGCATATAATTAATTTATTGAAAGGAATTTATGGATAATAACAAGCACGAAACAGCAGTTTCGGCGGTAAGTTCCGCCAAAATTATAAGTTTAGCCAAAAGAAGAGGATTTGTTTACCCGTCTTCAGAAATTTATGGAGGACTTGCCAATGTTTACGATTACGGGCCATTGGGAGTTGAGCTCTTACGCAACATTCGCGAACTCTGGTGGAAGAATTTCGTTCAAAAGCGCTCTGATATTGTAGGAATAGAAAGTGCCATTTTTATGCACCCTCAAGTTTGGGTTGCTAGCGGACATGCATCTGGATTTTCAGATCCGCTGACTGAAGACAAAGTTACACACAAAAGGTTTCGTGCTGATCACTTAATTGACGAGTGGCACAAATCTAATAATACAACTCCGATTGATACCGACAAGCTTTCACTCGAAGAACTTAACGCTTATATTATTGGAAATAAAATTAAATCTCCAGAAGGAAACGACCTGACGCCTGTAAAACAATTTAATTTAATGTTTACAACTCAGTTAGGTACTACCGAAGACAGCGCTTCAAAATTGTATTTACGCGCCGAAACTGCTCAAGGAATGTATGTCGACTTCAAAAATATCTTAGATTCTTCGCGCGTAAAAGTTCCATTTGGAGTTGCTCAACAAGGACGCGTTTTTCGCAACGAAATAACTACCGGAAAGTTTTTATTTAGAATGCTTGAATTTCAGCAAATGGAAATTCAATATTTCTTTGACGGAAAAGCTTGGGAAGAGCAATTTGAAACTTGGCGCAAAGAAATCGAAAACTGGTATTTTAATATCTTAGACATTAGCAAAGATAAAATGCGTTGGAAACCTCACGCCAAATTAATCTTTTATGCCAAAGCCGCTGAAGATATTCAATACAAGTTTGCTTGGGGATTTGATGAAGTGAGTGGACTTCACTATCGCACCGATTACGACTTGCAAACTCATCAAAAACACAGTGGTCAAAATCTGGAATATACCGATCCAAATACACTAGAAAAATATTTGCCTCATGTTCTAGAAACAACATGGGGTTTAGACCGAAACTTTTTTATGATTTTGGACAATGCCTATGTCGAAGATGGTGAACGTACATATCTAAAACTTTCTCCAGCTTTGGCGCCTTATAAGGCGGCAGTATTTCCATTAGTCTCAAACAAAGACGAAATAGTAAATAAAGCCAAAGAAGTTTTTGACATGTTAAGCGACAAACTCAATGTTGCTTTTGACTCGCGTGGAAATATTGGTAAAAGGTATTTTGCCCAAGATGAAATTGGAACTCCTGTTTGTATTACGATCGACTATCAGACATTAGAAGATCAAACAGTTACAGTACGTGATCGCGATACAACTGAGCAAAAGAGAGTAAAAATTTCTGAACTTTTAGGTTTATTGTAATTTACGTAAAAAGACGGGCGCACTCTTTTTTGGGTGCGCCCGTGGGGCTCAAATCAGCACAACTCGTTTTTTCAGAACTTTTATTAAATACACAACCACTACTAGAGTTGCCAAAAACAAAGCATACTCTGCAGTCGGCAATTGATTCC
>DATIHK010000047.1:0-30018 GCA_035480775.1 Saccharimonadales bacterium (SeqCode)
CTAACACGGCGAAATACCAAGCATACAGCCTGCGTCCCCTGCGACCCGCCCAAGAGCTAAGTGTTGAGATCAGGAAAGGACACCTACTCGGAACAATGAAGAAGGATGATTTGTTGAGACTCCAGATCAGGGTATCTAGCAATAGATAGCAACCGTAAGGTTGAGGCCCTGCCGTTCAAGCCCCCAGAGTCAAGGCATTTCGTCAAGCTTCAGAGGGAACTTTGCTGGGCAGCGTGAGCATAAAGACTAAAATCTTTGTGTGATCGCTGCCCTTCCCTTTTTTATTTACAAATTTTAATAGGAATTTAGTTGACTTTAGGAAGCGCTTCTATAGCAGGTCCGTTTTTGACACTTCCATCAGCATTATATCTAGACCCGTGGCAAGGACAGTCCCAAGTTTTGTCGTTATTATTCCAACCGACTTCGCAACCCATATGTGTACAAACAGGAGATAATTTTACAGTTTCACTATCGCTTTTTTTGTAGACTGCGACTTTTTTTCCATCTAAATTGACAACTTTTCCTTCTCCTACATTTATATCATCCATAGTTTTATCCGTTCCCTGAAATCTTTTCAGAAAATTTTTTGGATAAGTTAGTATAGAACACACAATGTAGTATACAATATTTATGATGCATAAAATAAATAAACTTTTTTGTTTATCATCACTAAGCGTAATTTTAGTAACTATCGAGCGATTTTCTTTTACAACTAAAATCTTATTACAACCTTACGATTTTTTGCGTTTACATGAATTATTTCAAATGACAGTTCTTATATTATTAACTGTGATTATTCCGTTTTTATTGCTAAAAGAAGTTACTCAGAATTTTGAGACCATAAAAACTAAAAAAGGCTTTTGGCTAATTCTTGTCTTTGTGGTAGGAATTTATTTTTATGCTACAGGTAACGGATTGCACGAAGTAAGCAGTTTTAATTTAAACAATTTCTGCGATACAGAGATGTTTACTGGTAAGTTGTGTAACAGTTTCTTTATTAATGATTACTACACAGGTAACATTTTATATTTTATAGGTGGAACTTTAATGGTTGTGACCTTGATGCTTTTAGAAAAACTTAAACCAAACACAACATATCGAAAAAAAGATGTTTTGGTTAGTGTTGTTAACGCAGTAATTTATGCATTCGCTATTTTCGCCTACGCAGCCTTTGACGTCGTTTTAGTTGGAATGGTTTATTCTGCGGTATTAATGTTTGTTTCGCTTTATTTGTTTTGGACTGTTCGAAAAGACTATCTGAAATATCCCGTTATAACTTACACAATGCTTACTTATACAATTGGTACCATCGCAGCTTTAATCGTAAGATTTCATTAATCCACTAGTACGTATAAAGAATCCAAACAACAATTGCAAAACCTAACGCAACTATTTTTAACTTAATATTATGATGAACTATGTGTTCAATAATATTTTCGGTGCGACGACCAAATTTTGTTTGAATATATTTATTGATTTCGGTTTCGAGATCCGAATAGTCATTTAAAGTTTTTAACTTACCATCTTTGCAAACAGAAATTTTTCCTTTTTCTTCAGAAACTACAATACTTAAAGCATCCGAGTTTTCTGTTAATCCCAAAGCTGCACTGTGACGAGTTCCATGTTTGCCTATTTCGTTAAAATTTGTAGACATTGGCAAATGCGTTCCAAATTTAGAGATTCTGTTATTGTTTATAATAAGCGCGCCGTCGTGACCTTCTGAGGTTGGATCGAATAGACTCAAAATAACTTCTTCAGAAATTACTCCGTCGAGAGCAATTCCGCCTTCAATAAATGTTTCTAAAGCATCTCTACCTTGAATTACAACTAAGGCTCCAATTTTATCTTGCGCCATCTGCACACACGACTGCACTATTTCTGCAACAGATGGAGATTTATTTGCCAGCGCTCGAACTCTAATTTGCCTTGAGCTAATTAAACCCAACATTTCGAGAAATTTACGCAATTCGGTTTGAAACACAATTGCAAAAATGACAACAGAGGCTCCTACAAAATACTGTAAAGCCAATAAAGTTAACTGCAAATGAAAAGCTCTAGCGAAAATATAAAGAACCAGAACAATAGCCAAGCCTAATAAAACCATATAAGAGCGGGTTCTTCTTAAAAACAAAAATATAGAATATAAGAAAAGCGCAGTTATTAGAATGTCTATAATACTTTCGATCCATGTTAACCAAAACATGAAGCTATACTAACAAGGCAAGAATTTACAATCTATAGTTTATTTGCTAGTCTTAATATATGGCAAGAAATAATGCAGAGTCGAATCCGGGATTAGATAATCCAGAACTAGCAGAAACAAAAAATTGGAAAGATGCGATCGAAAAAATGGATGAACGAAAAGATGCATCTAAAAAAGCCGGAGACGAGCAAAGGAATCACGGAAGCTATTTACAAACTCCCGAACGAAAAAAATAAATATTTAATTTTTAGGCATCATATCAGGAGAAGGTTGTAAAAGAGTAAACTTGTTTTCTTCTGTATCTTCGCAAGAGACAAAAAGTCCTACCATTGGAATATTAGCTGGCTCGCCAAAAACTTTTCCACCCGCATCCTTTACATCCGACATAGCTTTATTAATATCATCAACAGCAATTACACAACGATATGCGTTAACTTCTTTTTTATCGCTAGCCTTATAAAGGCCTCCATTTATTCCACCGGGTTCTTTACTATCACCAGTAACTACTACAACATATTCGCCGTATTCTCCACCTTGTTGTTGCATTTCCCAACCAAAAGCTTGTGAATAAAATTTTTTAGCGCGTTCTGTGTCTAGTGCTTCAATTTCAAAATGTACTACTCTATTCGCCATAAATATTTTATATCAGTTTATATAGATGTAAGTCAATACTGTTTTGTTATTACTTTAAATTTATTGGACCACTCGCTTGATCTACACATATTATTTGCTTTTACCTGAAAATAATAAATGGTATTAGGTTTTAACTCGTTAATTTCGTAATATCTAGTTCCTTTAGGACCCATATAATTAATTTTTGAAGTCAATCTATTAGAATCTGTTCCCCATCTTACTGAATAACTTGCAACATTGGTATTTCTATCAATCCAATGAAGTTTTACACGAGTAGCTAGCTCAGAAATAACCGAAATTAAAACAGGAATTTGATTTGGTCTCTTGGCTGGGCAGACAACTGGCATATGTTTATCGTTGCCGTGAGGTGCTCCCTTTTGTCCAGGCGTTGGAGAAGGTGTCGGGGTAGGAGTTGGAGTTGGTGTCGGAGTTGGAGCGACTAACTGTATGTAACCCAAAACCAGTGTATGTGGGTCTGCGCCCGAAGGGGGTAAGTCTCCGTTAACACGAAAACCAATATATATTCTGTCATTTGACGAAAGTCTGTCTGCCATCATTTGCGGAATATCGGCACTTCCATCTTTTCCTGCTGAACCTCCGGGAGTTGTATAAAAAGTTGTCGGTGAAGAAAGGCTTGAACCATCGTATGTTTTGTAATCAACAGAACCGTTGTCTCCGTTAGTAGTTGAGAGAATGTAAGCAATATACAACTTATTTCCAGTGTTATCGTAAGACAAGTCGAGTGTTGGTGCGTATGAATGCGTACCGTTAGCTGAATATACATCTGTTGTAGAAGAAATCGCATCACTGCTATTAAGATAAGCAAATGAAACAGTGTCACCCGCTGTATTATCTTTCCAGCGCGCCCAGCCTACATATAATTTATCATTGGTTTTATCGATTACCGGTTTGGAAATAAGTTGAAATTTGTAGGCGTAGCCACCTCCACCACTATTTATTTGACCAAGTGTACCTAAATTGGTTGTACCTGAACTCCAATCTTTATTTGTAGAATTCCAAGCCATTCTATACGCCAAAATTGCAGATGTTCCGCCACCACTGATATCAATAGATGGAAAAATATACAAATCATCTTTATGTGCACCTGATCCGCCGCGTATTTTTGCAGCAACTCCAGATGAGCCTGTGGTAGTTGAGCCGTAGATTTTATTGGCCGGAACAGCAGGTGGATCGGTTCCAAAAGAATCTGCTGAGCCATTTAAGGGTTTCCAATTGCTAGGGGTGTTATCAGCATTGGTCATTGATAGCTGTCGCATCGAACCGCGAACTTCAGTCAAATTAGATCCGTATTTTGCCCAGATTGCTACCAAACTTCCATTAGTTGAACCGTCATTAACCCAAAAAGCTATTGGATGTTCAAAAGTTCTAGAACTTGAGGTATCCAGTTGTAAATTAACTCCAGTGTCCATTCTTTGGATTGAAGTTATATTGTGTGACCCATCGCGAGTGATTGAATAGCGACGATAAATTATTCCGTCATTAGAATCTGTACCACTCCAAATAACATGTAATACATCATTAATACTATCGTATGCCATAGACCCACGAGCAAAAAACTGATAGTTTTCGCTAGCTTGTGTCCAATTTGCACCTTCATCATTAGAAAATGCAAAGTGAGTTACAGTATTTGGGCGCAATTGCGTAGTTATAATAAACTTTCCGTATTTATCAACGATCCAAACCGGAGATTGCGACCAAGTCAAACAGTCAGAAGAACAATCTGCGGCATCTCCAGTTCCAGGATTCGCATAAGTTCCATCAGCAAATACTTTTGAACTTGCAGATAAGAATATTAGAACAATTAAAAAATTGAGCAGCTTTCTCACAGATTAATTTTAACACTTGGCGTTTTGTTGTTGAAATTTAACTTAATTCTACGCATAATAAATTGATTTACTAAAGTTATGCTTGACACACTTATTGTTTTTACATATGCACACACAGGGCTCGGACATTTAAGAGTTACTGATGCACTTGTTGAGGGATTACCAAGCGAACAAAAATATATAATTTTCGAAGTTCCAGAAAGTTCTAGTGAATTTTTACATAGATTTAGCAGTTTACATATTGTTGCAAGATATTTTTTGGAATGGTTGCAAAGAGGATTACCCGAGAAAATTTTTACCCGTGTGTACCGAAATTATCTAAAAAAACACGCCGGTAAATTGTTAATGCAGTTTACATCAGTAATAAAAGCTCAAAACAGCCAGTTCGAAAAAATAATAATCGTCTCGACACACTTTACACTCGCACATCAACTAGGCGCAATTAAAAAACAAATTGAAGTAGAGCTGAAAACAGAGGTGAATCTAGTAGTTCAAGTAACTGACGATTCTCCACAATATTTGTGGTATGTCGATACAGCAGACACTATAGTAGTACCAAGCCATGAAACTAAGACAGAATTACAAAAATATGCACAAAATGAGCGCCTGACTGCTGTCAAAATTGAAGTAGCTTCTTATCCAATTGTCCCTTCTTTTTCAAAACCACTCAATAATGAACAAATTTCAGACAGACAAAATCAATATGATCCGACAAAAGATAACAAAATAAATATTGCAATTCCAATTTCTGGGGCAGCAGTAGGAACACAGTTCTTTTTACATTTGATGGAAAAACTACATTCAAAATCAGAGCGATTTGTATTTTATGTCGTTTGTCGACAAGCGCCATTTACAGAAAGTTTTATTAAAGAAATTTCAAAGCGAAGTTACATTAAACTTTTTGTTTCAGAAAGTTACAAAGAGGTTGTTGAACTTTACGACCATGTTTATTTAAACCAAGTTATTTCGGCCGAAGTAACAAAACCTAGTGAACAAGCCTTTAAAGCATTAATACATAATAATTCGGTTGGAGGAGCTTTTTTATTTTTTGCCCAACCGGTTGGTAGGCAAGAATACGACAATTTAGATTTTCTAAAAAACCATGGATTTCTATCTGATACTTCGCGACACCAAAGAGCTCTATTATTACCAATAGGATCAGATAGTTCGGTAAAGATAATCTGGGAGAAATTTAGTAGTGGAGTTTTGCTAGATGTATTTAATAAATTTCAACCTGCTGAAAAAAGTGATGAAACCAGTGATATGGGCGTTAGAGATTTTTGGAAGTTGATTTTAAAGATTTGAATAATTCTTAAAAGTAACTTAAAAATAACTGACACTAATCATTGACAGTCGACCTCGCCTCACCATAAAATGCTTTAGATATATGTTTCTGTCCTTTCTAAAGAGTAAGTTTGGTTTTCTAATAGTTTTAATCCTAATTTTTGTAGGCGTTTATTACGTACTATTTTCAAAAATACAAGAATCTTCCAATGTATTAGGAATTTCATCTGAAACCTGTGCCAATAAGCTTGATTTAAACTGCGATAGTGACGTAAATTCAAAAGATTTAGCTACAGTCACAGAATATATCAAATCGATAAAACCTACACCTACACCGATACCGTCCCCAACAACTAAAGCAAGTCCAACACCTACTCCCACACCAGGAACAACTTCCACACCTACACCAACTCCTACACCGTCATCTACACCTTCGGGAAATGATCCCTATCCAGGCGCGCCACTTTGCCCTGATTCTGGAGCTGCTCATGACAACACAAAATTCCATACACTTTGGGATCCGGTGCGCAGATGTCATTATGATCATGAACACGGTGTAAATCCATTTAATGCACAAGTAGCCTCAACTTTTCCGGGCTTTGACTTAAAAAATCTTATTGGAAATGTCGAAATTGGACATACAAACCTTTCATCTCCAATGGAAAATACGTTAAAACACGGGGGTTTTAAGTGGCAAACTACTTTAGCCACACCAGAAAATTGCAATGGATTTGAAAGTGCCACAAACGGCGTAAATGCAGCAGTAATGGAATACCATGGCTTTGGAAATTACGCTATTGAACTAGAAGCTCGGGTACATACAGCACTTGGACTTTTACGTATGTGCAATTCCAGTAATCCAACAGACTACGGTTATTTATATACAACACAATTTGAAGATTACGGTCAGAAAGTTGTCCCATATCAAGGAACTAATTTTGCTTACCCAAATAGCCCAGATCCTACATACAATAGTGCGAGTGGACCGTATCTTTCGGTAGATTGTATTGGAAATGTTATTCAATGCCGCGCAAGTCGTGATCTTGTAGTTAGTAGACACCTTAGAGCGTTTTCAAATTGGACTGCAAAGCCTACAGGCAGAAGTGGAACTGTAGGTTCCACTTTGTATCAAATATTTTTTAGAGTTCGAGATACATATCAATTATATGATTGGAACGATCAAATTTATCCATTCACTTTTATATATCTTTGCTCTTCAGATGGTGGAGTAACTTATAACCCTAGAGGTTGTAACTATAACAACACAACTACACAAGTTAATGAAATAGCTGGGAAAATTCCAGCAGAATGGGACAATATGCCAGGCTTTGATACAGATTCAAGAGTTGGAAGAATCACCGCCCAAGGCTATACAACACGTTTTGGAACACTCAACAAAGATTGCACAGCGGTTGGTCCTGATTGCCATCCAATTAAAATGGTAAATGCTTTTGTAGGAACATATAGTGCGCTTCTCTTCTATACTGACGGAAAAGGCACAAATCTTACTCCATTTTTACCAGAGCGGGATATCTACTTCTGCAATGGCCATGTCTGCAATGAAACAGATGCTGGTGCCACTCCTTCCGGATGGGTCGGCGATTCTAATTAAAATAATCTACTCACAACTAAAACAAGTAACGAACCAACTACAGCGACTACAAAAGACGTTAAGTTAAAACCTGTAACTCCAACACCAAATAATCTCTCACCTAAAAAACCACCAACTATAGCTCCAACAATTCCAAGAATAATAGAGCCAACTATACCGCCACGAGAGCTTGGTGATATAAAGTTTGCGATACTACCTGCGATAAGACCAAACAAAATCCAAAGTATAATAGACATAAACACCTCCAATCATTAAGAAATAAACTAATTCGAACTCTGTTTTTCACGTGAAACAATACGCAGTAATTGGATAATTCCCCACGCAGCAACTGCATAAACTACAATTGCTACCAATGTAGCAGGTTCTAATACTGAGGCGGTTTCAATTCCTTGTGAAATAGCTCGGTGAAATATTCCTTCAAAAGGCAATATAAATAATCCGGAAACTCCGTAAACCATATCTACGAAACTACTCATAATACTAGCTCCAGTTAATTTAAGAACTAATCTAAAAGCCAAAAGCACTTCTAATACTCCAAACATGAAATATATAAAGTATTCCAAAGTTTGATAGTTGGTAGCCTCTACTTTTACCTGCTTTGCTACTATTGGATTTGTTGGACTGGATGCACTTTCTTGAGTTGTTACTGTTTCTGTTGTTATTTCTGTCATTCTAAATCACCTCCTGTTAAATTTTAAATAAATAATGTTTTAAGTTGCGAATTAAAAGTAAAACGTTTTCAGATTTCGGGTTTTTTAATTACGGTTTCTTTGGGTAAATATTTGATTAGGGCTTTTTCGACTAAGGTGGTTAAAGTAGCATCTTCAACAATAGCTTGAGCTCTTGCGTGTTTAACAATAGAAGGATTTAAAAAGAGTGTGATGCGTTGTCTAGT
Organism: Saccharimonadales bacterium (SeqCode); assembly: GCA_035480775.1. Classification (GTDB taxonomy): domain Bacteria; phylum Patescibacteriota; class WWE3; order UBA101185; family UBA10185; genus DATIHK01. The sequence continues at coordinate 8,475 of DATIHK010000047.1, forward strand.
AGTGCTTGATATATATCATATGCTACGCATAGTTGTAGTGGTTGTCAATAGATGTTTCAAATAGTATTGGAATCTAGAACTAGCTTAGGTAATAAGTTATATGGTGACCCCACGGAGAATTGAACTCCGGTTGCCGGGATGAAAACCCGGCGTCCTAACCATTAGACGATGGGGCCAAGAATTTGGCTACGAGGCTGAAAACATAACTAGAACGCAGCAATTTTAACAGTTAAACCGCGCGAAAACAACTTTTTTCTGCTACAATATGCAACAGAAAGTCCGCCTAAGGTGGGCGTCAGTGACGCCTTTTTAGTAAAAAAAATGCAAATCATCCAGAACCTAATACTATATATCACCTCCTTCATTTTGGCTGTTGCACCTATGAACCAATATTCCGAAGGAATTGTTGGACAACCTAGATCTTTTTTTCCGAGCCAAGCACAAACTCAAAACGACAAAACTATTTCCCGCCTTATCTATCGTGGCCTTTTTAAATATGATATTTACGGAACTCTTGTGCCTGATTTAGCCGACACTTGGGAAATCTCTTCAGATGGCATAACCTACACCATTAAATTAAAAGATAACCAATACTGGTCAGATGGAACAAAAATAACTTCTGATGATTTAATTTATTCAGCTTTTAAAATTCAAAACCTTAGCGGAGTTGCTACAGACAAAGTCGATAGTTTAACAGTTAGGTACACACTTCCAAATAAATTTTCGCCGTTCTTAAGTTTATTAACGGTTGGTGTCATGAAATCCAATTCAGAAGAAAATGACACCCCCTTGCAACCTATTTCAAGCGGACCATTCAGAATTGTCCGTGTTCAAAAAAGCGGACCGGTCGTCAGTAGCGTAACTCTTGTTCACAATAACTCCGCAGAAAATATCAGAAGACTAAATTTTAGGTATTACGCCAACCAAGACGAACTTACAACTGCTGCAAAACTCGGTGAAATCGAAGGTTTTATCTCGACTAAAAAAGAAGATTTGGCAAATTTTTCAGAAAGACGTTTTCCGTTAGAAGGAGTTTATTATGCTTTGTTCTTTAACCTCCGCAATCCAAAACTAAAAGATCAGCTACTTCGTCAAAAACTCCAAAAAGTTTTGCCTTTGCACGATTTAACAATTGATTTAGGGATTCCGGTTGAAGGAGCTATAAGTAGAAGCATTTTTACCGACAAAGCCTTAAACTTTGACGCTTACGATAAATTATTTTCGGAACAAATTCCAGACCTCACAGTAACACTTACAGTTCCTGATATTCCCGAACATGTAAGTCTGGCAAATCAAATAAAGATGTTTTGGAAAGACAAACTAGGAATTAATGTATTAATTAACAAAGTAGATCCATCAAAAATAAACGATCAAGTTATAAAATCACGCAATTTCGAAGTTTTGCTTTACGGCCAAGAAGTAAGTCTAGATCCTGATCGTTATATCAACTGGCATTCAACACAGGCAGACTATCCAGGATTAAATCTGTCTGCTTTTTCACAAGTTCGAGCTGATCGGGCGCTCGAAGAAGGTCGCAACGAAATCGATAACGATAAAAGAGTTGTGCACTACAACGAATTTCAAAAAGTTATGGTTGACCAAGTTCCAGCAATATTTTTGTATCACCCGTATATTAAATACTACGTTTCTAAATACATAGACGGAATTGGTGAAAAATACACTTCCACCCTCGCTGATCGCTTTTTGGATTTTGATAACTGGCATAGAATCAAGACTAACTAACCTTCCAATGTTATAATCTGCATGTTCCATATTGATATGGTGGCCGTAGTTCAGCGGTAGAACGCCGCCCTGTGGAGGCGGATGTCACGGGTTCGATCCCCGTCGGTCACCCCAAATAATTTCATTGCTATCTGATTACGTCCACAATATACTATTTAATGTGAGTAAATTCTTTCGAGAAAATATTCTTGCATTTATTCTTCCAAGTTTGATTATTTTTTTAATCTTTCGTGAATTTATTTCCAGATCTGTTAATCATTATCAATTAGATTGGGGACTTATTCAGTTTTTCCTAATGGCTATTCCTGTGACATTCTTTGTAGTCTTTTTAGCGCTCAAAGCTATGAGAAGCAATTCTTTAGGGTTTAAAATTATTGCAGGATTTATTTACTCAGTTGTTATTTCTTATGTGGTTTGTTATTGGCTAGTTTTCTCATCAAATTGCGATTATATAGTCAACAAAGGCGGAGCTGAGTCAGGGCTTTCTTATTTAGCAGTTCTAATGGCTTTTCCGTTCCTAGGTGTTTTATCAACTCCATTATTATTAATAATGCTTGGATTAGCTAAACACAAGCTTAATCAATCCAAAAATATTTTTGTACATATAGTAACCTTTTCTCCTATAATTTTAAGTTTGGTTTATCTAGTTGTTATGGTATTCAGTTGGGGTAGATTTGCCGAATTATGTCAGACAATTCCATGGCATAACTAAAAAAACCGCCTCGATAATTCCACACTGTTGTGTAGTTTCATCGAAGCGGTTGCGAGAAATGATCCGAAGTCTAGCTCTTGAACCTATTATATGCCTCCTTGATCTTCTTGAACTCGGTTGGATCGATTCCACCAATGACTAAGCGATACCGTGTCGGTGAAATGCCGCGCTTCCAGCAGAACTTAGCCACAACATAGGCCTGACATTCCGTCGGAAAGTTGTTGCTGATCCAAGCGGCCACCGAGTAGATATGCTCTTCCGAAACTCGAGGCTGCGTTGAAACGACTGTCGTCATGTTCTCCTACCTCTCTTACGTGTTGTTAGATGCTCCGCACCCTGCCAGAGACGGCGATAAAAGGCACGGACTGATTATTACTGGTGAAACGGGGTCCAACCACATGGTCGCCGCAGACATATTGGTAAGCGCTTGAGTTACAGAAACCCCGGCGTCAGCTGCAGACATCTCAGCCATTTTCTGAAGACTCCACACGTAGAACTTCAACGTGGGAATTGCTCCACCCAACCAGTTTTTGATGATGTCTGGCGGGATGTCGTCTTCGTTGGTGACTAGAGTATAGCCGTCGCGAAGATACTTGGTAGTGAGAGCTCCAAGATCTTTTTGATTCGCGACATAGGCGGTAATCGGGCGTCCCTGTGGATCGACCCAAATACCCCAGATCTTGGTCCCCATCCGAGCTGCGAAAAAACACGCCTCTTGATAGAAACCATCGTCTGGTCTGCAGAACATGACACCTTCGCCATTGATCGCAGCTCGAATTACCTGTTGAGCGTAGGCAGCGGCGGCGCCAATGTCGTTGTGACTAACACCCACATCGTCCATGTGGTTCGTCCAATGGGCCAGCACGTAATTTAAGCTGGTCATATTGTACGCACCCTTGAACTGTGCCATATAACCTAACAAGCTGTTCAGGCTATCTGGTGTTACTCCAACCGATGGTACATAGATAGAAAGCGAGTTGACATCTGCAACAGTCTGGGACGCATCGTAGAGAAAGTTAACCGTCCCTGTGCGAAATTGCATTGCGAAATCAACTTTTTCCTTCGGAGTCATCGGCTGCACTTTGTCCAAAACCAGTGAAACCGGCACGTAGCTGGATTCCAGCTTGGCCACGGACGCAGCTGCCTGCACTTCAGAAGTCGGGTTGGTAGCGGGGGTGGAGTTGCGAAAAAAAACCACGGCGAGGGTGGACAGAATCATGGCACCAACGAAAACGATGCCCAAAACTGGGTTCTTGCGTTTGCGGTGCATGTGGGTCTCCTTCCGGGCTTTCTCGGTTAGTTGTTAAATTTATGTCATTATACAGCCAAAATCGCCTCTTGTAAACTATAGGTCTATTGATGTTTTAGGCCTTTGCACTTAGATTTCTACGTTGTATCATCTGGTTAATCAGCGCAACTGTGTGCGTGGGCAAAGGAGACGACGATGGCAGCCAGCGTTCCACCCAAAGATTACACTGCGCAATTAAAGCAAGAGACGTGGAAGCAACTCAAAAGCTGGTTTACAGCAGGAATAATTGTGGCTGGCTTTGTCTCGATTGTAGGTTTGGGTGTCTGGATTCAACCGGCAGATCAATTTTACATTACGTACACTGTCTTTGCTTTTTTGCAAGGTGCCATAACTGTTCTAGGAGTGTTGTGGTTTCTGGCTGAATACAAAACAAGGCCTACACAATATCTCGAAGGTGTTGCTCACCAAATTTATGGAATGTTAATGTGGGTAGTAGCACTCAGTGTAATTCCGCCTTTGATGTTTTGGGGACTTCCAACTCCGATTTTGTGGTTGAAATTTCTGACATTAATTACGTTGGTTCAATACGCTCTCGGATTTCGCTGGATGAGTATTCGACGGGGAGCTGACAGAACAGATTACTGAACAGTCAGAGATTTACATTAGCGTGCACGGCAAAGCGAAAGCTAAAACCGTGTACGTTTTTTTATATTTAAAATTCTGTCAAAACTAATGGACCATCTTTAGTAATCGCAACACTCGCTTCAAAAAGAGCAGATAAGCTACCATCGGCGGTGCGAATAGTCCAACCGTCAAAATCTACAACTATTTCGGGATCGCCTTTTTCATAAAGCACTTCAATTGCTAAAACCATTCCTTCTTTTAGTAAAACTCCTTTGCCTGAAGAACCATAACCAGGAACATACGGATCTTCGTGTAATTCACGACCAACTCCATGACCTACTAGATCCCGCGAAACTGTATAGCCCGCATTTTCAACTTTTTTTTGAATCGCCGACGAAATATCTCCCATATGATTTCCGACTTTGGCTTGAGCAATTGCCAAATCAAGTGCTAATCTTCCGGTATTTAAAAATTTTTGTTCTTTTGAAGAGTTAACTTCTACGGTGTAAGAAAGGTCGGTATGAAATCCTTTGTATAAAGCTCCAAGATCAATGCTAACTAAATCGCCAGATTTTATTTTATAGCCATTTGGCAAGCCGTGAACAATTCCATCATTAACGTTTATGCAGGTTGTAAATTTATAATCATCAACAGTTGTAAAAGATGGTTTGGCATTATTCTGGACTAGGATGTCGTGAGCAATGGTATCTAAAGCTAATAAAGTTACTCCAGGCTTAATAGCAGACAAAACTCCCCGTAAAGCCATGGTAGAAATTTTTCCGCCTTCGAGCATTACTTTTATTTCTTCTGGTGTTTTTAGTGTGGTCATTTTCCTAGTTCGGACAGAACTTTTTGCAATACTTCATCTGGAGGGCCTTCGGCGTTGATGCGTAATAATATTCCTTCGCGTTCAAAATATTTTATAGCTTCTTCTGTTCGATTTCTATAAAGTTCCAAACGAGTTTTCACTATGTCTTCGTGATCATCGGCTCTTTGAGTTAGTCTGCCTGGGCAATTCTTTAATTCATCGGCAGTCATTAAATAAATATTGTAATTTTTACCGTCGACATCACAAACTCTTCTACCGCTAATGCGTTTAAAAGTTGTGTCTTCTGAAACTTCTAACAAAACAACTTTGTCAAAACCAGGGTTAAAAAATTGCAGATCTGACATTTGGCGAACCCAACCGTCTAAAATATAACCACTAGCATATTTATCTTTTTTTAGTTCTTGCTTTAAAACTTCGGCGACGTGCTCATTGGGAGCTAAATTGCCAGATGCCATAGCTTTATACATTTCGGCGTACCAAGGTGAGTTAGGAGTTAAATTGCGCAATAATTGCCCCGTAGATACTAGAGGAATTCTAAGCTCTTTACTAAGCATTTCTCCGATTGTTCCTTTTCCACAGGCAGGAGGACCCATCATTAATATCTTCATAAACCGATGCCTAAATCGCTTAAGTGACTTCGAGATACTTTTTCGAGCTTTTTATCTACGTCTTTCATAGTGTCGTTTATTAAATCTTTGATTTCTTTGTTTTCAACTCCATTTATAACCAGTTTTTCGATATGCTTATCGCCACGAATTAAAACTACATTGTCGCGCTTTTCTCCGTTAACAAAAATTTGCTCAGCTTCTTTTTTGAGTTCGCCTTGAACTTTTCTTAAATTGTTTATGTCTTTTAATTTGTCGAACATACAGTCATTATACTATCTAAATTGTTATTCTAAGAATGTGTAATAGTTTTTAGTAACCATTAAAGATTCTATTTGGCGAATCGTTTCGAGAACTACAGAAACCACAATAAGCAAACTAGTTCCTCCAATCGAAAATGTCGAAACGCCTAAAGCCGATTGAATTATAAAGGGCAAAACTGCGATGGCTCCTAAAAATATTGCGCCTGGTAAAGTAATTTTATTTATAACTCCGCTTAAGTATTTGGTTGTAGAGCTACCTGGTCGAATTCCTGGAACAAATCCACCGCGTTTTTTAATATCGTCGGCAATTTTTTCTGGGTTAAATTGCACTGAAGTATAAAAATAAGTAAATCCTACAACTAATAAAAAGTAGACAACATTATATAAAGTAGAAGTATTGGTAAAGTTAGCTGTTAAGAATGATCCAGCATTTTGTAACGCCGCAACTTTTGAGGCTAGTAATGGTCCACTTATTAACGTCGGAACAAGCATTACCGAAACTGCAAAAATAATGGGGATTACTCCGGCTTGGTTAATTTTTATTGGCAAGTAATTAGAAACTTTTTCGGTGCGGGTTCCGGTGTTTTTACGGCCATATTCTACTTCGATATTGCGAGTTCCTTCGTTAACTAAAACGACTCCGGCGATAATAATTACAGACAAAACTAAAAATATGGCTACGTTAAATAAATTTTGAGAGCCCAGTGTGGAATAAAACTGAACTCCATATTGCGGCAAGCGACTAATAATTCCTGCAAAAATGATTAATGAAACGCCGTTGCCAACTCCGTACTCTGTTACGAGTTCACCAATCCACATCAATAAAATTGTTCCTGCAGTCATAGTTAAAATTAAAACTACCAATTTTAATGGAATAAGCGCCGGCAAAATTCCTTGCTTGTTGAGTAAAAAATACATGCCATAAGATTGCAAAAGCGCTAGTGGAACTGTTAAAAGTCGGGTGTACATATTGATGCGCTCTTGCCCAGATTCACCTTCTTTTTGTAATTCTTCGAGCTGAGGAATAACAAACGTAAAAAGCTGCATAATAATAGAAGCGTTGATATATGGATTTAATCCCAGAGTCGCGATAGAAAAGTTCTGTAAACCTCCACCTGAAAATAAATTAAAAAGCCCAAATAAAGTATTACCTGATAAAAAATCTTTTATTCTGTGGGCGTCGACGCCTGGAATAGGAATATTTGCTAAGAGTCTAAAGACAACAATAACAAAGAGAGTAAAAATGATTTTTTTTCGTAGTTCGGGATATTTAAAGATCTTGAACATTATCGCCTTCGCGCGGAGCGAAAGTGCTTCCACTCTTTTCTAGTTTTTCTTTGGCGGAAGCTGAGAGTAAAAACCCTTTCAAAGTTAATTTTTTCTTAAGTTCTCCGCTGCCTAATATTTTAACACCGTTTCGTGGAAGTTTTCTGAGCAAGCGTTTTTCAACTAAAGTTTGTGGAGAAACTTCTTGACCTTCGTCAAATCTATTAAGAACAGATAAATTTATAGTAAAAATTTGTTTGCCTCGTTTACTTTTAAATCTAGTCAAAATAGGAAATCTTTTGTGTAAAGGAACTTGTCCTCCTTCAAAACCAATTGGAATATTGTAACCAACTCTAGCTTTTTGACCTTTTTGTCCACGTCCTGAGGTATGCCAACCTTTACCACTTCCACCACCACGTCCGACTCTTTTGGCGGGTTTTTTATATCCTCTAAGTTTTATTAAGTTATTTAGTTCCATTTGTCTTTCTTGGTACTTTTAATTTTTTTAAAGCTTCGATTGTGCAAATTACATTTGCAGCTTTGTTGTTTGAGCCAAGCATTTTTCCTGAAATATCTCGGATTCCTGCTAACTCAACTACAGCACGAACTGTTCCTCCGGCGATAATACCTGATCCTTTAGGAGCAGGCTTTAAATATACTTCTGACGCCTTAAATGTGGCACTTACCTCATGAGATATGGTGTTATTGTTCAAATTGACATCTATAAGGCTTCTACGGGCCTTCTGGAGGGCTTTTTGAACCGCTGAAGCGTAGTCATTGGCTTTGCCTAAAGCTGAACCTACTCTGCCTCTTTTATTGCCAATTACCACTAAAGCTGTAAAACCCATCGAAGAACCTCCGGTAGTTTTTTTGGATACTCTTTTGACTTCTATTACTTTTTCTTCGTATTCTTTTGGTGCTTGATAGTTTGCTTCCATATCTTCTTTCTGTTTAGAAAACTAAACCCCCTTCACGAGCGCCATCGGCTAAACTCTTAACTCTTCCGTGATATCTGTAACCATTTCTGTCGAAAACTGCTTTTGATATTTTTTTGTCTTGAGCTTTTTTTGCGAGAGTTTTGCCAGTTTCAAATGCTGCTTCTGATTTTTTTGCTTTTTCGTGTAATTTTTTACTTTCTGCAAAAACGTCTACTAAAGTTACACCTTTAACGTCGTCAATTAATTGTGCATAAATGTATTTGTTAGATCTAAAGATAGATAATCTTGGCATATTTGCAGTTCCAGAGATGGTTTCTCTTATTTTTGCTTTTCGTCTATTTCTTTTGCTTGATAAAATTTGAGTTTTCATTTTATTTCCTTAAACTTAGACCTTACCTGATTTTCCAACTTTGCGTCGAACAAATTCGCCTGCATATTTAATACCTTTACCTTTATATGGTTCTGGTTTGCGAAATGCTCTGATTTTTGCGGCAGTTTGGCCAACGAGTTGTTTATCAATTCCTTTGATTGTGACGTTTTGAGTATCGACAACTTCGAGTGTAATTCCTTCTGGAGCTGGAAATTCGACAGGATGTGAAAAACCAAGTGTTAGTGTAATGTTTTTGCCATTTTCTTTTGCACGATAACCTACTCCAATTAATTCGAGTTTCTTTTCAAATCCTTCGGTGACACCTTTTACCATATTTGCTAAAAGCGCTCTAGTTAATCCCCAATAAGCACTAGTGTTTTTTGATTCAACTTTAGTGGTTACTCGTAATTCTTGCCCTGAAACATTAGCTTCGACCTCAGGTCGTAAAGTCACACTAAGTTCACCTTTTGGCCCTTTAACTTTAACTACAGTATTTTCTACTGTTACTGTGACACCTTGCGGAATTGTAATTAACATTTTTCCGATTCTAGACATATTAGTACACCATGCAAACAACTTCTCCACCTAATTTTCTTTTGCGAGCTTCGTTGTCAGCCATAATTCCACGTGGAGTTGAGATCACTGAAAATCCATATCCTCCAACAACTCTTTTAATATCAACACTCTTTTTGTAAATTCTGCGACCCGGCTTAGAAACGCGACGTAAGTCGGTAACTTTTGGAGCTCCATTTTCGTAAGCTAAATCAATGTGTAACATTTTGTAAGCTTTACCTGCTTCTTTAAATGTCTTAACGCTATCGGCGAATCCTTTTTCTTTGATAAGTTTAGCTATTTCTTCGCACTCTTTTGTATGCATAACTTCGACCGAGGTCTTTCCGGCCATCGCAGCATTTTTTATGGAACTCAACATGCTCGAAATATTATCTGTTGTCATATTACCAACTTGCCTTTCTTATTCCTGGAAGTTCTCCAAGATGTGCCATTTCTCTAAAACATTTTCTGCAAATTTGAAATCTTCTCATAAAACCTCGGGGATTTCCACAGATTTTACAACGATGATATTCTCGTACTTTAAATTTTTGTTCTTTTTTTTGTTTTATTACTAATGCTTTTTTAGCCATATATATTCTTCGAAATTTTGTTCAAGACAGTTCCGCGCCCTACTGGTCTGCGGGTGTCTTTCACAAAACTTCTCCTCATTTTCCTTCTCCCTTACTAAACGGCATACCTAGTGCTGCGAACAAAGCTCGATTTCTGTCGACATCGTTTGACGAAGTGACTATTGTAACTTGCAAACTTCTTATACTCTTAACAACATTTGGGTTGATTTCCGGAAATATAACATGCTCGCGGATTCCTGTAGAGTAATTACCAGAATTATCAAACGAAGTTGTGCTCAATCCTCTAAAATCTCGAACTCTTGGTAAGACAATATTTATGAACTTATCTAAAAACGCCCACATTCTTTCACTTCGTAATGTTACCGTTAATCCAACAATATCGCCTTTTTTGATCTTAAATCCGGCTTCCGAAACTCTAGCTTTTCTAATGTAAGGTTTTTGACCGGTAAGCTCTGTTAGCTCGTCGGTAAAGGATTCTAGCAGATCTTTATTGTCTTTAATAGCACCTATTCCTGTATTTATAGAAATCTTTTTTAAGCGTGGAACTTGCATAACGTTTTTTAAACCTAAGTCAGATTTAAGTTTTGGTGCTAACTCTTTTAAATATTTTTCGTGTAGTCGTTCCATATAAAATTTGTGGCGGTTGTTAGAAAACAGTCCTCGCTTCTGCTGCGGGATGTTTTCTCACAACATCACTTCATTTTCCCCTTTGCCTTTTTTGCTTTAGGAGCTTGCTCCGCTAAACCAATTACTTCTCCTGATTCTTTTGAAATTCGATATTTTTTGTTGTCGACAATTCTGAAGCCGAGCTTTACTGGCTTACCAGATTTAGTATCGATATACATCACATTTGAAATTGCGATTGGTCTTTCGATACTAATAATTCCGCCTTCTTTTGACGCAGCTCCTGGTTTAACGTGTCTTTTTACTTTATTTACTCCTTCAACAAGAACACGACCTGTGTCAGTAAACACTCTTAATACCGTGCCTTCTTTGCCTTTGTCTTTTCCTGCTATTATTTTTACTTTATCTTTTGTATGTATTTTCATCTTTACCAGACCTCTTTTGCTAACGAAACTATTTTTAAAAATCCTTTATCACGTAATTCACGAGCAACCGGACCAAAAACGCGTGTACCAATCATGTTGTTATCTTTATCAATTACAACTCCTGCATTGTCTGAAAATCTAATATAACTTCCGTCTTTGCGGCGTTGTTCTTTTGTGCAGCGTACTATAACAGCTCTAGCAACAGAATGGTCTTTTACAGTTCCTGTTGAAGTAACTCCATAAATAGAAACAGTTACCACATCGCCGATAAACGCAAATCTGCGCTTAGAACTTCCAGGAATACCAATTATCTTTAAAGTTTTGGCTCCTGAATTATCTGCTGGTACTAATACTGTTCCTGTCTGAACCATTAGACTTTCTCCTTTACAATCCAATTTATTTCTTTGCTCAATGGACGTGTTTCTTCTATTACTACTGTATCGTTTAACTTTGCATCTGTTTCGTTGCGAGCTTTAAATTTGCGGGTATTTTTGATTGTTTTTCCATACATTGGGTGTCTCTTTGGAAGCTCGACTGCCACAACTACAGCATTCTGCATTTTGGTAGAAACTATTTTTCCTGTAAATGTTTTTTTACTCATTTTTTCCTTTTTCCTCTGTTCCTTTCAAATATTTTCTTTCATTTAATACTGTACTAATTTTTGCGATCTGTTTTTTCATACCACCGGCTTTTTTTACATTTTTATCTTTACCTTTTAAAACTTCGTTTGCATATTTTTCAATATCTTTTTTTGTTGTTTTTAAAAGCTCTGTTAATTCTTCGACTGACTTGGTTCTTAATTCTGCAGCGGTCATTTTATAAATCCTCCTTGCGAATAAAGCGTGTTCTTAATGGAAGTTTACTGGCGGCTTTTCTAAAAGCTTCTCTTGCTGTTTCTTCTGTAACACCTGCCATTTCAAAAATAATTGCACCTGGTTTCATAACTGCTGCATAATGATCGGCTGGAGCTTTTCCGGAACCCATACGAGTTTCATTTGGTTTTTTAGAAACTGCTTTGTCAGGAAATATTCTGATCCAAAGCTTACCGCCTCTTTTAGTTTCGTGTGAAATCGCTTTTCTTGCCGATTCGATTTGGCGAGAAGTTAAAAGTCCGCGATCATCACATTTTAATGCATAATCACCGAACGAAACTTCAGCACCTCTGACGGCGATTCCTTTGTTGATTCCTCTTTGTTGTTTTCGATACTTAACTTTTTTTGGTAATAACATATTTAAATCTCTTTCTCACCTATGTGAGCTAAATCTCCAAGCTCGAAAAAATTCACAGAATTTTTTCTCCTTTGTAAACCCAGACTTTCAATCCAACTGTTCCGTAAATTAATTGACAATGAACTTGAGCGTAATCAATATCAGCGCGTAAAGTTTGCGTTGGAACAGAACCTTTTCTATAGACTTCTGATCTAGCAATTGAGTTTCCTCCACTTAATAATCCTGAAATTCTAATTTTAATTCCCTTAGCACCTTTATCTAAAGCGGCTTGCAAAGCTGCATTGATAGCTCTTTTGTAAGGAAGTCGTCTCTTAATTTGGCGTGAAATATAATCGGCGATTAATTGAGCTTCAATTTCTGGTGTTCTAACTTCTTCTGCTGTTAATTTAATTTTTGCTTTAGTTAATTTTTTGAGTTCTTTTTCGACTTCTTCTACTCCTGCGCCTCCGCGACCTATTACCAATCCTGGCTTCGAAACTCTAACAGTAATACTGACTTCGTTAGCTGATCTTTCTATTTCGATTACTTTTAATCCAGCTTGAGCAAACTTTTCTTTTAAGAATTCTCTAATTTTCTTGTCTTCGAGAAAAAGCTCAGCATAACCTTTTTTATCGGCAAACCATCTAGATCTCCAATCTGCTGAAATACCTAATCTGTATCCAAGTGGATGTATCTTATGTCCCATTAGATTTTGCCTTTCTTAGGTTCGGCTTCGACCTCACTTAATCCAACAATAAAATGACTGGTGCGTTTTAAAATAGGTGAAGTTCTTCCACGTGCCACAATGCGCATTCTTTTAATTGTTGTTCCGCCGCTAACTTGTAAATCTGCAACATATAAATTAGCTGGATTCAAACTTAAATTGTGCTTAGCATTTGCTTCTGCTGATTTTAGTGTTTTCAAAACTAATTTAGCTGCTTTGCTGCGATCGAATGACAAAAGAATTTTAGCTTCTGTTAAGGATTTGTTGCGAACTAGATTCATAACAGGAGCTACTTTCTTTGGTGAGATTCGAACATTTTTAGTTTTTGCATAAACAGTAGCTTTATTCATAGTCTTTATTTATTTCCTCCTGCTGGAGCGGCTGGTGCTGCTGCTTCGGTTTCTATCTTCTTGGTTGAATGTCCTCTAAATGTACGAGTTGGCGAAAATTCACCGAGTTTGTGGCCAACCATCGATTCACTTACATATACAGGTAAGTGCTTGTTACCGTTGTGAACGTCAAATGTTAATCCCACCATTTCAGGAACAATTGTTGATCTGCGTGACCAAGTTTTTATCGACGTCTTTTTTCCGCTATTTAACATTTTTTGTATTTTTTCTAATAATTTTGGGTCTGTATACGGACCTTTTTTTAGTGATCTTGTCATTTTTTAGTCTTTCTCGAAACAATAAACTTATTAGTATGCTTGCGATGTCTGGTTTTCTTTCCGAGTGTTTTCCAACCCCAAGGTGATTTTGGTGAAGGCATTCCAATTCCGTTGTCGCGATATGAACCTGCATGTGGATGCTCTGATGGATCTGACATTGCGACTCCTCTTACATGAGGTCTCCAACCCATATAGCGCTTACGACCAGCTTTTCCTAAATTAATATTTCTTAAGTCAGAATTGCTCAAAACTCCAATTGTTGCCATGCATTTTGCTAGTATTTTCTTGACTTCGCCGCTTGGAAGCTTGATGTTAACATAATTTCCTTCTTTTGCCAGTATTTGTGCGCTGTTACCAGCTCCGCGAGCAATTTGGCCACCTTGACCAGGATTTAATTCAATATTGTGAATACTCATACCTAGTGGAATACTTTCTAGCATTAGGGCATTTCCTGGAGTAAATTCTGTTACATTTCCAGATAAAACTTTCATGCCAACTTCTAAGCCCTCTGGTGCTAAAATGTATCTTTTTTCTCCATCTGCATAATTTAACAAAGCAATATTTGAGCCACGATTTGGATCGTGTTCAATTGTTGCAACTGTTGCTGGAATATTTAGTTTATCGCGCTTAAAATCGATAATTCTATAGTGTTTGCGAGAACCTCTTTGTTTATGGCGACTCGCAATAGTTCCGTGACTTCTTCCTGCTGGACCGTGTAATGTATGGGTCAATGCTTTAAAAGGTCTGTTTTTAGAAACATGTTTGACTAATGTTTTTCTAAATCTAATTCCTGCACTGGTTGGTTTATAAGATTTAATCATGATTTATTTCCTTCATTTGCAAACAATTCTAGTTTTTGACCTGGTTTTAATGTAACAATAGCTTTTTTCCAGTTTGGCAATTTCATAGTTTCTCGTCTATTAAAAAGTCGGCGTCTTTTACCCATTAGAATAATTGTATGTACATCAACTACATCAACGTTAAAAACATTTTTGACTTCGTTTGCGATTGCGCCTTTTGAAGCATCTAATTTTACTTTAAAAGTATATTTACCCTTTTCAGCATCTTGTGTACTTTTTTCTGTAATTATTGGTTTTTCTATAATGTTATTTAATTTCACTTGGAGTATTTCTTTTCTAATTTATGTACTGCATCTTTTTCAAAAATAATATTTTTTGCAAGTAATATTTCATATGGATTCAATGTACTGACTAAGGTTGTAGCTACTTTGTTCAAATTCTCGGCACTTTTTCTAATATTGTCGTTTTTATCACCTAAGATAATTAAAGTTCTGCCTTGTAATTTTAGATTACTTAATAATTCACCGAGTTCTTTGGTTTTTGGAAGTTTCGATTCGATTTTGTCTAAGATTTTTATTTGATTGGTAGCAAGTTTGGAAGTTAACACTGAAAAAAGGGCTGCGCGTTTCATCTTTTTAGGCATTCTAAGAGTCCAATCTTTTGGCTGTGGACCGTGAGATGCTCCTCCGTGTACCCATAATGGATTTCTACTGGAACCAACTCTAGCTCGTCCTGTACCTTTTTGTTTCCAGGGCTTTTTTCCTCCACCAGATACATCACCTCGAGTTTTTGTTTTAACAGTTCCTTGTCTTTGGTTTGATTGAAAAACTCTTACGTATTGTGCAACTAAATCAGAATTTACCTTCGCTTCAAAAACCTTTTTATCAAGATTTATTTGTTCTAAAACTTTTCCTTTTGTATCTAAAACGTCTATCTTCATATTTTTATAACACCGTAACTTTAACTAAAGAATTTCGAGCCCCTGGAACGGGTCCCGAAACCATAAATTCTTTTTGTTCAGAATTCACTTTCAAAATTTTTACGCCTTTAATTGTGACTTGATAATTTCCAAAATTTCCTGACATTTTTTTACCTTTTCTAACGCGTCCTGGAGTTTGTGAACCAACAGATCCATTTGATCTTGGGGTGTCTGATTGTCCTCGAGTAGCCATACTTCCTTTAAATCCCCACTTTTTCATACCACCAGAAAAACCATGTCCTTTGGATTTTCCGACAATGTCAACTATCTTATTTTCTAGTTCAGCTGCGATATCGTTGTCTGCTTTTATAATGGTAACTGGGATAACTGCTCCATCATCCATAAAAAGTTGAGTCATATTAAGTTTTTTACCTTTTATAATTTCTGCCATTTTGCAACTTTCTCGAGACCTGTAGTCTTTAGACCAAAAAAGAAAAACGCCCGTAGGGCGTCTCAACAAATACTCTAAGCCCTAACTCTATTTATGTTTTAATCTTTAACATCTTGCGCATCTTATCACGGTTTTTGCTAATACGGAAGTAAGACTTAGCCCCGCATCCGCGGGGCACCATCCACAATTTTCTTGCACGAAATAGAAAGACATACTTCGTACTTTACATCTTAATCGAAATGCCGACTCCGGCAGGAAGACTTAGATGCGACAAAGTGTCTATCGTCGATCCCGTAGGATTTAAGATATCAATAACTCGCTTATGAGTACGCAACTCAAACTGTTCTCGTGATCTCTTATCAATATGAGGACCACGAATTACAGTAAATCTCTCGATTCTTGTAGGAAGTGGAATTGGTCCTACGACTTTTGCTCCGGTTCTTATAGCAGCGTCAACAATTTTCGAACAACTTAAGTCCATAATTCTACTGTCGTATGAATTAAGTTTAATTCTTATTTTAGTTTCTTTTGACGCCTTAGTAGCCATAAATATTAAGCAATAATCTTGGTAACAACACCAGCACCTACTGTGTGTCCGCCCTCTCTAATAGCGAATCTTAATCCATCTTCGATTGCGACAGGAGTAATTAACTTAACTGTAAATTTTGTGTTATCGCCTGGGAGTACCATTTCGGTACCAGCTGGAAGTGTGATTTCTCCGGTTACGTCGGTTGTTCTTAAATAAAATTGTGGTCTATATCCTGTGAAGAATGCTTTTTCTCTTCCGCCTTCTTCTTTGGTTAAGATAACAACTTCGGCTTCAAATTCAGTATGTGGTTTAACTGAACCTGGTTTAGCTAATACTTGTCCTCTTTCGATAGCATCTCTTTCAATACCTCTCAAAAGAACTCCAACGTTATCGCCGGCTTGACCTTCTTGCATAGACTTTTTAAACATTTCAATTCCGGTTACAACTGATTTAACTGTTGGCTTAATTCCAACTAGTTCTATTTCTTCGTTAATTTTTACTGTTCCTCTTTCAATTCTTCCTGTTGCAACAGTTCCTCTTCCCATAATTGAGAAGACATCTTCAACTGGCATCAAGAATGGCTTGTCTAATTCTCGAATTGGGTCTGGAATGTATGAGTCAACAGCATCCATTAATTGTTCAATAGCTTTAACAGCTTCTGGATCGCCTTCTAAAGCTTTAGTTGCAGAACCTTTAATTACAGGAACTTCGTCACCTTTGTATCCGTATTTGGTTAAGAGTTCGCGAATTTCTAGCTCTACTAAATCTAAAAGTTCTTTATCTTGAACCATATCGCACTTGTTCATGAAAACAACCATGGCTGGAACGTTAACTTGTTTAGCTAACAAGATGTGTTCTCTTGTTTGTGGCATTGGACCGTCTGGAGCTGAAACGACTAAAATAGCACCGTCCATTTGAGCTGCACCGGTAATCATGTTCTTGATATAGTCTGCGTGTCCTGGAGCATCAATATGTGCATAATGTCTTTTCGCAGTTGAATACTCAACGTGAGTAATATTGATAGTAATTCCTCTCTCACGCTCTTCAGGTGATTTATCGATGGAAGCATAATCTCTATATTCTGCTTGTCCTTTTCCTGCTAAAACTTTTGTAATTGCTGCAGTTAAAGTGGTTTTTCCGTGGTCAACGTGACCGATGGTACCGACATTAACGTGCGTCTTATCTCTAATAAACTCGGCCATTAATTGCCTTTCTTTTTGTTTTCAAAGCTCAGCAGCACTTAGACAGTGCCTAAGTACTGAAAACAAAAATATAAAATAAATAAAACAACTGAATGATACGGATTATACCGCGTCAGGTTCATAGTTAACCAGATTATTCAAATAAAATCAAGGGGTTTGTAATTACAAAATGCACCCGGTGGAATTTCTTCTGACCGAGTGCATCAAACAATGACTTCGTCTTCAACTGACACAGGTGTGAATGTTGCCATTTTGATAACAATTTGGGTTAATGCCTCAGTGCGATCTGTTAAGAATAATTTTTTGTTATCTACAACAGCCCAAAGCTCACTAATTTTTTCGGGTCGAGTCCAATTAAGAGTTGGTTCAATTCGATCAACAATGGCATTTAAGACAATGAACAAATCATTGCTGAAATTGAGAACAGTCTGCCAAACACATCCATCATCTTCACCAGCTGCATCAATTGCTACCCAAAAGCGATCTTGCAAATCACTTACTCGTGTCCAATCAGGTTCAACTAGAACTCGTTCGAGCGAATCTAATAGATGCTCAAAGACTTTTACTTGCCTTAGGTGCTTCATTGGGACCTCCTTTCGAAGGGTTTTTGTAGCAGGATTATACTATAAGATACGGATAAAGTCTATAAAATTGGTTTGAAAAAAAGCCAAGGCACCAAACGAAACAAAATTCTGTTTCATCGGGTGCCTTGTAAATCAATGGGCGGGCAATAAGCTAAATCTGCTCGCCGTCGAACGGTTATTTCGCCTTGGTGCCAGTGCCGTTGCTGCGGACCGGGGGAGTGGTGGCTGTGGCAACGGGAGCGGGCCTGGTGGCCTTGGGAACGAGACTGCCGCGCAGCGTGGGTTTCGGCGGGTCGGTCGGCGCTGGGGTCGCTGGGACGGGCTTATTGTCAGCGACGGGGGTTGGGGCCGTGGTCTTGACGGTGTTCAACGCAGTCTGCAACTTGGTTGGAGCCGCATCAGTCAAAGCCGCATCTAGGTCGCGCATTGCCTTAAAGAAATCTGCAACCTCGGGCGTTTCCTGAGCGAGTTGCTGCTCTTCCTGGAAATTGCGCAAAATGCGAATTGCCTCGCGCAAGGTGCCAAGACGGCCGACCACGTTGAGCGCCTTCCGATCGTGAGCGTCTGCCAATTTCTTGATGACAATCGCCTGGTCGGTGGGATTCATCTCCGGAGTGGCCTTCTCGATGACTGGACCGATGAACTTGAGCAGCCGGGAGAGGACGTCTTCAAGCCAGCCAAACTTCTCTCGGTCTTTCGAGGCATCAGACAGATTCGAGGCAGAGACTGCCGCCAAGAACGTGTCGATGGTCGTATCGAACTTGAGATATTTGGCCGAATTGAGCGTGTCCGAAGCACCCATGGCTCGAATAGCCTTTTGGATGATCCGCAGATGCTCACCGATGCGGGAGAAACTTTCATTGAAAGTCTTCATTGCCTAATCCTCCGTGGTGGTCTAAAGTGTCGCGGTTAAATTCTGCAACTATTATACTATAAGATAAGTGAATTGTCGATATGTAATAGTAGAAACAGAAAAGGCGCTCGAGTGGATAAAATCCCACGCGGGCGCCTTTTTGGTTAAATTACAGTTGGAACGCGAATTTGCGCTTGCTGTTGTGAGAACTTAGGCCGGCTGCGGTTCGTGACCGTTGGAGCTGATAACGGGCTGCAGAACGGCTGCGGGCTCGGGCTGAGGCTGATTGAGGGCGTCGAGTTCGGCGAGAGCGGCATCGAGTTCTGACAGCGCTTTGGTCGTCGCAGCAGTGGTCTCGATATAGCGGCGCACACGCTGGGCGTGATCGAGGGCGAGGAAATACGCTTGCGCCCGAATGAATAGGGGAGCATGCTCATCGCGGCCCTGACTCTGCATGTGGTGTGACTCGAAAGACGGGGCGTCCCACTTCTGCACACCGTTGCCGTAGTACTCGTCTAGATCTTGAATCTCGGCGTCGGCGAGCGGCTGAAGGTACTTGATGACGAACGTAGCGACTTTGCGAAGCAGCTGGGCTTCCACGACTTGGCGGGTTGCCTGAGTCATGTCCTTCATCGTTGTGGACGCGTTTCGAATGGACTCCAAGACCCGTTGGATGGGCTCGTTGCCGTCGAACTGTTGCATGAGAAATGGCTCAATGAACTGAAAGTAATGCGAGAGAGCCTCATGCACATCGCGAGTTTCGTTGATCTTGGTAGCCATCGTTGCCTCCTATTGCTATTAGCTCAGAGTGAGCACGGGTAAATTTAGTGGAATTATACTATAAGGTATGTAGCGATGCAAATTGGATTATTTTTGAACGAAGTGAAGAAAGACGACGTAGTCGTCATTTTTGATTGCCTTTTATTACCTGATCGGCAACATTTCCGGGGACTTCTTCGTAGTGACTTGGTTCCATTGTAAAGCTACCGCGACCTTGGGTCATTCCACGTAATTCGGTGGCATAGCCAAACATTTGAGCTAGTGGAACTTTTGCACTGACAACGCGGGCATTTCCACGAGTTTCAGAACCTTCGATGCGACCGCGTTTACTTGAAAGATCTCCTATGACATCTCCCATATAATCTTCGGGAACCACAACTTCTACATTCATAATTGGTTCGAGTAAATATGGACCGGAATTGCGTTGAGCCGATTTAAAGGCTTCTGAGGTTGCCATTTTAAATGCCATTTCTGAAGAATCGACTTCGTGAAAAGATCCGTCGATGAGTGTGACTTTTAAATCTACTACTGGATATCCGGCGACAACTCCAGCTTCGGCAGTTTCGAAAACGGCTTTTTCGATTGGACCAAAGTATTCACGAGGAACAGATCCACCGACAATTTTGTTTTCAAATTCGATGCCTTTACCGCGCTCTAAAGGTTCCATTGTAATAACAACGTGACCATATTGACCGCGACCTCCTGATTGACGAATATATTTTCCTTCTTGGCTGACTTTATTTTTGATACTTTCGCGATAAGCAACTTGAGGCTTTCCTGTGGTAACTTCGACATTAAATTCGCGTTTCATACGATCAACAATAATTTCTAAATGTAATTCACCCATTCCGTATAAAATAGTTTGAGAAGTTTCTGGATCGGTTTTAATTTTTAATGTTGGATCTTCTTCAATAAATTTCTTTAAAGATTCACCAAGTTTGTCTCGGTCAGCTTTAGTTTTTGGTTCGACAACGAGCCCAATAACCGGTTCGGCAAAACTGATTGCTTCTAAAACGACTGGCTTATCTTCGGTGCAAATGGTATCTCCGGTAACGGCTTCTAATCCAACTGCTGCTGCAATTTCACCTGACGAAACTTCTTTTATTTCTTCGCGGTGATTTGCGTGCATCAACAAAATTCGGCCGATTCTTTCTTTGCGATCTTTGGTGGAATTGTAAACGTAATTTCCAGCGGCTAATTTTCCGGAATAAACTCTAAAAAATGTAAGCCTTCCAACATATGGATCTGTTTGAACTTTAAATGCCAAGGCTACAAATGGTCCGTTTTCGTCTGGTTCTACCGCCATTTCTTGGTCAGTTTTTGGATTTGTTCCTTTTACGGCGCCAACGTCCTTCGGGGACGGAAGATAATTAACAACTCCATCAAGCAATTTTTGAACTCCAATATTTCCTAATGAAGCTCCGCAAAATACCGGATAAAGTTTGGCTTGTAAGGTTAAAATTCGAATTCCTTTTTTAATTTCTTCTACAGTTAGTTCTTCACCATTTAAATATTTTTCGATCAAAGCTTCGTCGGCTTCTGCAACTTTTTCTACTAGTTTTGTGCGATATTCTTCGACTTTTGCTTTCATACTTTCTGGAATTTCGACTTCTACAATATCGCTTCCCAATTTACCTTCAAATTTAAAGGCTCTTTTTTCGACCAAATCGATAACTGTAGTAAAATCGCCTTCAATTCCTACCGGAAGTTGCACAGCTAAAGCACTTTTTGAAAGTCGATCTTGGATAGAATCAAGAGACATATAAAAATCGCCTCCGACTTTATCGAGTTTATTTACAAATGCTAATAGTGGAACGTGATATTTTTCAGCTTGACGCCAAACGGTTTCGGATTGGGGTTCAACACCTTGAGAACCATCGAATAATACAACTCCGCCGTCTAAAACGCGCAAAGATCTTTCGACTTCGGCTGTAAAGTCAACGTGTCCCGGAGTATCAATAATGTTTATACGAACATCTTGCCAAAAGCAAGTAGTTGCAGCAGAAGTAATAGTAATTCCTCTTTCGCGTTCTTGA
>DATIHK010000048.1:0-20872 GCA_035480775.1 Saccharimonadales bacterium (SeqCode)
GAACTCCGAACACCTAGCTCAAGAAATACTTGTAGATGCCATGCGTTTTGGAGCTACTGATTACGTCGTGGAGTACACAACTTCGCGCATCAAACTTCCCGACGAAGATATGAAAGGCAGAATAATCGGAAAAGAAGGTCGAAATATTCAATCTTTTGAAGAAAAATCTGGTGTTGAACTCGATTTAGATTCCACACCCGGCGAAATTGTTGTTTCATGCTTTGATCCGGTTCGCCGAGAAATTGCCAAAATTTCATTAGAACGTTTGAT
Organism: Saccharimonadales bacterium (SeqCode); assembly: GCA_035480775.1. Lineage (GTDB taxonomy): Bacteria > Patescibacteriota > WWE3 > UBA101185 > UBA10185 > DATIHK01. The sequence goes on from DATIHK010000048.1 coordinate 271, forward strand.
AGCAGACGGTCGTATCCAGCCGGCTAAAATAGAAGAAATTATAGACAAAACTAAACAAGAAATCGAGCACACCATGTACAAAGAAGGAGATAATCTTTGCCATCGCGTAGGAGTCTACAACCTTCCACCTGAAGTTATTCAAATGCTTGGCCGATTCAAATACCGCTTTTCTTACGGTCAAAATATGATTGAGCACACTCTTGAAGAAACTCGCATTGGTGTCGCGATCGCTCAAGAGCTTCATGTCGATGTGGAAGTTGTAAAACTTGGTTGTTTGCTTCACGATATCGGAAAAATAATTAACGACGAAGAAGGAACTCACGTTCAGCTGGGCGTAGATTACCTTAAAAAACATGGTATATCAGAAAAAGTAGTAAACTGCGTTGCCGAACACCACGAAGATCGACCATTTAGTTCTATAGAATCTTCTGTTGTTGCTTTGGCCGACCATGTAAGTGGTGCTAGACCTGGTGCTCGTTCCGAAGATTACGAAAGTTATGTAAAACGCATGAAAGATCTCGAAGACGCTGCCAATTCATTTGATGGAGTCGAAAAAGCTTATGCAATTTCAGCCGGACGCGAAGTCAGAGTTTTTGTTAGACCTACAATAGTCGACGATTATTCAACCGCACTTCTTGCAAGAGAGATAGCAAAAAAGATAGAATTGGAACAAACGTATCCTGGAGTCGTAAAGGTTACGGTTATTCGAGAAACGCGCGTATCTGAGACAGCTAAGTGATGTTTTCTATGCAATATATTATTGTTCTTGCCTTATTCGCAATAAGTTACATTATCTTTGAAAAGATTTTAAAATCTTTGCTCAAAGGTTGTTTGTCGGCTTTGGGAATTGCGCTTTTGGCTGCCTTGATACTTATTTTTTGGGAATCTACCAAAAAGCCAGTTAATGTATTGAATATGTTTACTGTAGATAACTTTAGAATAGAAAAAACTAGATGAAAATTTTATTTATTGGCGACATAGTAGCCAGCCCGGGGCGCGATGCAGTTAAAGAAGTTCTTCCAAAATTAAAAAAAGAAACAGGTGCGGATTTTGTAATAGCTAATGCCGAAAATCTTGCGCACGGACGTGGTGCGACTGAAGAAACCGTTCACGAAATGATGAACGCAGGAGTAAATTATTTTACCGGCGGGGATCATCTTTTTTGGCATCCGGGTTTTGAAGACGTTGTAGATTCACTTCCGGTTATTCGCCCCGCTAATTATCCAAATCCTTTTCCCGGAAACGGCTCAGTGATTATTGATCTTAAAGAGCACGGCAATTTATTGTTAGTCAATTTAATGGGCCGCACATCTTTTGGAGGACAAAACAGTTATTTAAATGATCCATTTAGAACAATAGATTCCATACTTGAACAAGTTAAAGATAAAAATATTGCAATATCTATAGTCGACTTTCATGCCGAGGCTACAAGCGAAAAGGCAGCTTTGGGTTTTTATCTTGATGGTCGCGTAACTGCCGTTGTAGGAACACACACACATATTCCGACCTGCGATAATCGCCTTCTTCCAAAAGGTACAATGTTCGTTAGTGATATAGGTATGACCGGAAATATAGATTCAGTTTTAGGAGTTAAAAAAGAAATAATAATTAAACAATTTTTAACGGCATCAAATCAAAAATTTGAGTGGGAAAGTACTGGCAATAAAGCCTTCAGGAGTGTATTATTAGACATAAGTAATAAAGTAATTACTAGATTCGATCTAAACATTTAATGCCACCAGGCAACCTGTATTGAAAGGGGGTGTTTTAGAATGACCAAACAAGATTTAGTAAACGCAGTAGCTGATAAAGGTGGACTTACCAAAGTCGACTCAGCTAAAGTTCTCGATGTTCTTTCAAACACAGTTATGACAGCCTTAAAAAGAGGTGAAAAAGTAACATGGACCGGCTTCGGTACCTTTGAAGTAAGATCCAGAGCAGCCAGAATGGGACGAAACCCACAAACTGGAGCTCCTCTTCACATCGCTGCAAGTAAAACACCAGCTTTCAAGGCCGGAAAAGGATTGAAGGATGCTGTTAGATAATCTAGTTTATAAACAAACGTTTGTTGAATGAATTGTCATTCAGGGCGGGCCGACGGGCTCGCCTTCTTTTTAAATTGTAAAATTGACTTTAACTCTAAAAGTTATAGAATTTTCCTAACATAAAATCTTAAGGAAAGGAGGTATATTCGAAATGGATCCGAATCAAAGTGCCACGGAAGTCGCTGCAGGACAAGCCGCTGATGATCAAGCACAAGACGACAAAGCGGCAACCGCAGGAGACGATCGCGACGACTCGCAGTCGGAGGAAGAGTAAGTTGAAGAACCTGATACGCTGGCAGTTGGATTCTATTCCAGCAGTTAGCTTATCAGGTGTTTTTTACATATTAAGTATCAAACAAAACTTTAACCTCTGATTCTTCAATATCTCCAGTCATAGATAAATACCAATTGTTTTCATTTAAATATTTTGAAGCAACTCTTTTAGTATCATCAATAGTTACACTATTGATTTCTTTAAGGTAGTCTTCTATTGTCCAGCTGCTTTCATCATAAAGAGTATGTGCAGTATGCCAATCAACCCATGACTCCGAAGTTTGTAAGGACATTCTTTTAGATTTAATTATTTTGTTTTTTGCGAAATTTAGTTCTTCTTGTGTAATACCAACTATACTCAAGCGTTTAATCTCGTCACAAATAATGTTCAGTACCTCTTGAACGTGTATTTTTGAAGTTGAAGTAAAAACTCCAAATGATCCTGCATCGATCGTGCTTGCAGCACCAGCCTTTACACTATAAACTAGCCCTTTATCATATCTTAATCGTTTATTTAAAGTAGAAGCTCTTCCCCCGCCTATAATCATCGCCATAATAATTAAAGCGTTTACATCTTTGTCGAATCCAAAAGCACTTCTAAAATCAAAAGATATATTTACTGTGTCATTTTGAGTGAATTTTTCTATCGAAATTAGTTTATCCCTAAGTATAGGTATTTCTTTTCTATAGTCAGGTTTTGGACCATTTGGCAGTAAAAGATTCTTTTCACATAGTTCTACCATGCTTTCAAAATCAGCTCCACCGCTGGAGATAATAGCAATTCGATTTGAATTAAAATTTAATTTATAAAATTCAAGCAGATCGTCTTTTGTAATGCTTTTGATTGACTCATCAGATCCTAAGTTTGAACGTCCTATATCAGTTTTTTGGTATAAAAGTGATCTTGATATATCGGCTAATATTCTAACTGGATTACTCTTTTTAGTTCCTAACTCTTTAAGTATTACGCTTCGTTCGGATTCTACTGCCTTATCTGCAAACAACGAATTAAGTAGTTCTTCTGAGAGGAGTTTTATAGCCGATGCGGCGTCATTTGGATCTCCTACAGCTACTTTGAGAGACAAATTATGAGGTCCAGTTGATGCTGACATAGAGCCACCAAGGTCTTCAATAAATTCCGCTAGTTTGTCTTTTGTCGGGAAATCTTTTGTACCAGCAGTAAGTATATGTTCAAGAAAATGAGCAGTTCCTTCTTTGCCTTCAGCATTGTATTTCGATCCAGCCATTGCAACAAGATCAATCGAAAGAGGCATATTAGGACGATAAAAGTGAACAAACCTTGTTCCACTTGATAAAAAGGTTTCTTTTCGTTCAACATTAAAATCAGCCAAAGTTAGCATATAAGGATTATACATTGTGTACAAAGTGTTTAAGCAATCGAACTAACCGCTTTCGTCTCAGGAGGTTGTGATCTTAACGTAAACCAAAATGTACTTCCGCGATCAACGCCATCAGAAAATGCACCAGCTGCACCACCCATTGCTTCGACTAAACTTTTTACAATAAACAAGCCTAAGCCAGTTCCACCAGATTCGGCGACAGTTTGATAACTGTTATCGAGTCGACTAAACTTGTGAAAAAGTTTGGCCATATCTTCTTTAGCTATTCCTTTGCCGGTATCGATAACCGAAGATTTAACCATTCCATCATCTTGCATTTCGACTTTTACAGTTATTCCGCCCATTTTAGTAAATTTAACAGAGTTGCCAACAAAATTGGTCAAAATTTCTCGGAGTTTATTGCGGTCGACCCAGACATCTGAAACTTTTGGATCAATTTCCATCTTAAGATACAGATTTCTCTCGTCAGTTTTTACTTTAAATTCGGCTTCGAGCTCGCCAAGCAGTTCAGGATAGTTAACTTTTTCGATATGGAACTCGATGCGACCTTGTTCGATACGCGAAATATTGAGGGTGTCGTTAATTAAATTCAGCATTCGCTCGGTTCCTCTTACGGCTTTTTCAACATACTCTTTTTGTTTGTCGCTAAGCGGACCGCCTTTTTCATTTTGCAACATCCACAAATAGCTTTTAATAATAGTCATTGGAGTTCGAAGTTCATGAGAAGTTACCGAAACAAAGTCGTTTTTGGTTTTTTCGAGTTCTTTTTCGTGCGTGATATCGGTCATCGTCACCAAACACTCTTTGGTTCCATCGGCGATTTCGATAATTGCGGATTTTACGTTGATGTAATAACTTCGATCTGTAGAGTGCAATACTACAGCCTCCATTTCGGCTTTAGATAAATCAGTTTGAAAACAAAATTGTTCTAGTTGTATTGGTTCGCCTTTGTCTGTTTCTAGAATTATGAGTTGTTTGGCGTTTGTTCCTATTACTTCGTCTCTTTTTTTACTGAGCATTTGTTCGGAAATATGATTAAAAAGTGTGAAGTTATATTTATCGTTAATTGCAAAAACAGATTCAGAAACACTATACAGCAACTGCTCAACCCTTCTACGTTGTTCGAGCAGCTCTAGATTTTGTTTGTAGATTTCTTCGGCAAGAGACTTTGTTAAGTCTGTTTTATTTTCCACTTCGCTTTATTATATATTCTTTATCGTAAAATGTCTGGGAGATTAACGAGCTAATACTCTTGATTTAAGAGATTCTGGTAGAAACATGTTTACATCATCAGCTGGGAACCTTCTTATTACAGAAATGCATACTTCTACTGAGGCTTGTCCAAAAACTTGTTCATAGGATTGGACAACTTTCTCAATTGTTTCAGAAGGTGAACCGTTAGAAATACTAATGTCTTCAATATTAGACGATTTAAATTTAATTATGCCCGTGCTTTCTGCACGACTTTTTGCAAGTGACTCGCCTATTATTAAACTTTGCTCTTTAATTATATCTGCTACTAGTTTTTCTGGTTGCATTAATTTTTATCCTTTAATTCACCAAATACGCTTGAGAAATCTAAAAACGCAAGTGTCATTAAGGCATAAGACATGGCGAACATAAATTCGCTAAAGTCGGCTTGATACCAAGTACCTTGAATCGTTCTATATAAGAAAAGACTATCCGCAACATATTGAAAGACTAAAGAAAACAAAATAAAGATTACACGACGCTTCATAACCCCACCCAAAACATTAGAGGACAGCAAATAGGCGAGAATTGCAAGTGAAACAAAGGCTGCCTCTCCTATTGGATAGAAGAAATTGAGAAAAATTGCTATCTGTGATTGGCCGTCCATAGACTGACCGTTAATAAAAAAATAGTATGAAACTGCTACCATTATCAAAGGAAAGATTATTGAAATAAGCTTGAATTTTAAAAGTTTTAGAGATACACCAGAACCTGCTGCTTTACCTATATACCAAACTCCTAATATATAACTTGGAACGCTTGCAAAAAAGAATATTTCTCCCCAAGAAGGATAAGCGTTTTCAATATGAAAAACCCATGATTGTGCTGCATATGTGTACTGACCTAAAAATTGACAGAATAATCCGAATGAGAAGAATATTAAAGACTTACCTACTGCGCTTTTAAAACCACCGTATTTATTTGCAATAATAAAACCTAGCACCCCTCCATAGCCTGCTAAAATTCCATAAGAGTAGGAATACAAGTGGTGCATGCTGCTGTCTGGAGGTAAGGTCAGATCAAGCCATAGCCACCAAAGTAGATAGACGCAAAACAAAACAATTGCAATTACAGTCGCAACTTTCCTTAAAGACATACTTGCAATAATAGTAGAACAAATTTAAGAAGTGTCAATATTTGTCATCTTTAATTGTGATAAACTAAAGTTATGGGTTCAAAGATACCTATCTACCCTGATTTTAAAAAAATCGAGATTGAAGATAAAGACTTTTTCAACAAAGTTTTGTATAAATTTCCACCTTACTCAGATTTCAATTTACTAAGCATACTTTCATGGGGAGCAATGGGAGGTAATTGCTTTTCAACTTTAAACGGAAATTTAGTCATTAAAATAAAAGATTACTTATCGGATAATTTTCAGTATTCCATTATTGGCGAAAGCGAAATTGATTTATCGTTGCATAAACTGTTATCTGACTTTAACTCATTATCGTTTGTACCTGAAGTAGTTATAAATCAAATTAAAAGTACAAATGAATTTAAGGTTACACACGATAGAGACAATGATGATTATGTTATATCTTTACCCAGATTAACTAAACTCGAAGGCGCTGATCTTAGAACTTTGAGACATCACTTAAATGTATTTACTGGTTTCTTTCCAAGTCATCAAGTTGAAGTTCTTGATGTTACAAATGCAGATACTATGGATGAGATTAGGGCTCTAAATATGAAATGGTTTGCTGAGAAAAATTTTGACGAAGAAAAACAAAGGCAACAGGCTGCAATTGTAGAAACTTTTTTTAAATATTCAAGTCAGTTTAACTGTGTACATCTTGGTCTTTTCATCGACGATAAAATGGTGACTTATTATTCCAATGAAATATTAAAGTCTAAAATTATAATGGGTCACTTTGGAGCTATAACAAATAAAGACTTTAAAGATTGTGTTTCTATGATGCAGTATGAAGTAGCAAGATTCTTTGTTAATCAGGGATATTCTTTTCAAAATGTTGAGCAAGATACAGGATTGTCGGGTCTACGCCAAGCTAAACTTTCGTATGATCCAGAGTACTTCTTGAAGAAATATTCAATTACTTTAAATTAGATTTTCTTGTAAGCCAAAACTACCATTTCAGGATATTTAGCACCTGTCCAATGGTATTTTTTAAAGAAAGATTTTGGAAATGGTGGATAACATTCCAAAACTTTATCAAAGTTCATTTTTTCAAATAAGTCATCGTAATATCGAGGCTCCCGAACAAAAACAGGAACCTTAATTCCATCAAAATTGCAAACTCCCTTGGTAGGATTTGTTTCTGAATCAAAGTCTTCAAACAAATCCTTAATTTGCAATGATTCTATTACATGTTTCTTGGGGAATACAGCAAATATAATCAATCCACCTGGTCTTAAAAACTTAGATAGCTCCAACAAAGTTTCGTCAACATTTTCTATCCAGTCTAGGACATGCATTGATGTAACAAGATCCATTTTCCCTTCATAAATGCTGCATTCGTTTGTAAAACAGAATGCGATGTCATTTGATGAGTTCTTTTTTGCACGACCAAGCATCACTTCTGATTTATCTGTGCCAACGACATGATGTCCCATATCATCTAGCTTATTGCATAAGTCACCAACACCGCACCCATAATCCATTATATCTAATCTGCTTTTGCCCAAATATTTACATTGATATTTTATTTGTTCAAGAAATACTGGCCAACCTACTACTATATTAACTGCTGCGTCTGGATGTATCGCCAGCTCATCACTTTTATGTGTATTAAATCTTTCTGCTAATAAGTCCCATTCATCTACAATTGTTTTTACTTCGGTTTTCATACAAACATTATAGTAAAGTACATCTTAAAGTATGTAAACATATAAGGTTGGCAAAGTGAATCCATATGAATAAATTTTTATACATTTTTAAAGTGAGAGAGCTCATATACGGTTATAAACCTGTACATGGCTCTCTATAATCATTCTAGTTCCGATACGCGTTCTAACAGTTACAAGATGCTGATGATGATGCCGCTGGCCATCAAGATGATTCCGAGTAGCAATACCGCGATTCCAAGGTTAATCTTGGACTGGGCCGACTGCTGCATAGGGACCACCTTAAAATAGAGTAGTGCGTGTACCAATGTTTGAGGATGTTCCTGCACAGTTCCTGCATCTCTGAGTTTACTCCGTCCATGCAGTATCAGAGCGATACCGACAAGGATCAGAACAACTCCTGCCAGGGCCAGTGCACTGCTTGAATTAATCATCCGAACCTCCGTTATACATCTCTAGATGTTAAGTATGCTGTGCCCCCATTATAACAATATTTACACTAGCAATCAAAGCTATAGGCTCTGAAAATTAATTTGAATCGATAATGCTTTTTTAGTGATAAAATACCCACTGTATGGCAAACAAAGATTACTACCAAATATTAGGTGTTCCAAAAAATTCCTCGCAAGAAGACATAAAGCAGGCTTATCGTAAGTTGGCTCGAGAACACCATCCTGATATGGCTAAAGCCGAAAACAAAGCTGCGGCTGAAATTCGCTTTAAAGAAATCAACGAAGCTTATCAAGCTTTAGGTGATCCACAAAAACGTAAAAACTACGATCAATTTGGAAGTGCAGCTGGTCCTCAAGGTTTTGGGGGATTTGGTAACGCCGGCCAAGGAGGTCAAGGTGCCGGTGGTCAGTGGGGTCCATTTTCTTATTCGTATACTGGCAATGGCGAGGGATTTGAAGGATTTGATCCTTTTGACGTTTTTGAAGATTTTTTTGGATTTAGAGGATTTGGTGGACAACGTCAACCCAAGCGAGGCAAGAGTTTGCATTACGAAATGGAAATTGATTTTGCTGACGCCGTTCACGGGGCTGAAAAAACAGTTCAAGTTGAAACTGGTCCATTAACGGTAAAAATTCCTGCGGGTATAAATGACGGCACCGAAATGCGTTTTACCGGCAAAGGTCACCCAGGGCCAAACAATACTCCAAACGGCGATTTATTTATTACCTTTAGAGTACCTCTGCCAAAACCTTTTCAACGCGCAGGCAATTCTTTAGTCGTAATCACCGATCTTGATTTTATAACGGCGGCTTTAGGCGGAGAATTAGAAATTCCGGTGGTTGATGTTTCAAGACGCGACGGAATAGGTTCAACTCGTCTTAAAATCCCGGCTGGTACTCAATACGGAACTCAATTTAGAATTAAAGGTAAAGGCTTTCCCCAAATGAATAGAGGTAGCCAAGGTGATGTCATTGTACAAGTTCTAGTTGTGGTTCCAAAGAAATTAAATAAAAAACAAAAAGAGCTATTAGAAGAATATAATGCCTTATAAACAAAAAAGGCGCGCAGAGACAAGCATCGTCTATACGCACCTTATGCTAGAAACTTTGGTAAATCAAGACCACGCAAACAATTGCCACTACCAAAAAAACTACATCTTTTAATCCCTCTAGTTTTACAGTTTTCCAAAGGCCTTTAAAGCCACTCCACTTGAAAGTTAACAAAGTGACTCCGAATGTTGCTAATCCACAGCTCATAATAGTTGCAGCTGGGCCAGCAATTGCGATATTTCCGATCACTCTTAAAAGCAGTACCACAGAAAAAGTGACCGGAGCAAATGCAACGAGTCCAATCAAAAATTCGTAGACAACTTTGAATTTAATCTTTTCTGGCACTAGTTTTAAGAGTCTTTGTACCAACACAGCGCCTAAAAGATCTGAAATTCCATACACAACAACCAGAAGTGCCCAATTGTCACGGTGCAAGTACGACCAGACGAGCAAAGCAGCACCAACACCATATAAGACAACTTCTCTCATAGGATCTGGTAAATCTATATTTTTCGATTTCGATCCGTAGTAGATAATAATAAGTCCCAGAACAAGTCCAATTAAAAGTTTTATAGGATCTTTGACAGCAGCCTGTTGAATTACCAAACCACCAAAAGTGTCCGTCAGTGTCGAAGCAATAGAAAATACAATAAGTACAGTAGTTACGCTCTTAATTATTGTTTGTGCTTTGGTGGAGAAGAAGTTGGTAGGTGTCCAAAGCGCCAAAGCTCCTAAAAAAGCAACAGGTATGGAGAACTGGGAAATCTTGTACACGTACACATATATCAGTGATGCCCAGGTGCCAAATCCCGCTGCGAGAAGCAGATAGGAAATTCCCATTTGGGATTTCTTGTACTTATACACGTATATTAGTAATGCCAAAGTGCCGAACAGAAGAAGCAGGTAGGCTATTCCCATGAAAAAATCCTTTCAAACTAAAGTTGTTGATTTCTGAGTCGACCGTAATTATAGCAGGAACCATCGAATAGGCTTCAATACTTGACCTTATAGCCTGAGTGTGATAGCTTTTGCTTGGTAAAAATTTCAGATGATTTTATTGTAGAGGTGGGTTTTTCCCGCCTTTTTTGATAGAATAGCGATTAGAAAGTGAGATAATGTCTTGAGAAAACATTTGAGCACAGTAGTGCGATCTGTTTTCGAAAGATCTTTATCGAACGACTATGGCAATAACAGAATTTAACGCAGCACTAAATCAAGTAGCCACCGAGCGGGGTATACCCGTCGATAAAGTGTTGGATTCAATAAAGACAGCTCTAGCTTCAGCTTATCGTAAAGATTATGACCACGAAGCAACCTTAGAAGAAATAACTGTCGATTTAGATCCTAATACAGGCGAAGCCAAAATCTTAAAAAGTGATAAAGACGTCACTCCATCAGGATTTGGCCGTATTGCAGCTCAAACTGCTAAGCAAGTTATTTTACAAAAAATTCGCGAAACCGAAAAAGAAGTTGTTTTAGACGAATATAAATCCAAATTAAATACTATTGTTACAGGTCACGTTTTTAGAATGGAAAACAGCGTCGTTGTTCTCGATTTAGGCAAGGCCCATGGAATACTTCCACAGTCAGAACAAGTTGAAACTGAACAATATAGATTAAATCAAAGACTAAAAGTTTTAATAAAAGATATTCGAGACAGTTCTCGCGGAACAGAAATAATAGTAAGTCGCGCAGATCCAGAATTTATTAAAAAACTATTTGAAGCCGAAGTTCCAGAAATCGCTTCTGGAGTCGTAAAAATCGAAGCTATTGCCCGCGAAGCCGGATCTCGTACCAAAATGGCTGTTGTTTCTTCAGACGAAAAAATTGACCCAGTTGGAAGTTGCGTCGGCCAAAAAGGAGTTCGTGTTCAAGCTATAATTAGTGAAGTTTTTGGTGAAAAGATTGATATTATTCCATTTTCAAACAATACCGAAAAATTTATTGCTTCAAGTCTTTCTCCGGCTAAAGTTAACGAAGTAGAACTTGATCAAGCTAATAAAAGAGCCATTGTTTCAGTTCCAGAAGATCAACAAAGTTTGGCAATCGGAAAAGAAGGCCAAAATGCTAGATTAGCCAACAAACTTACTCGCTGGAAAATTGATATCAAAGGTACAGCAGGACTATTCGGAGCCGCTTTAGAAGAAAAACAAAAAGATGAAGATAAAAATATAGTTCGAGGAGTCTGGGATGCCGACATCAAAGAAGCCAAAGAAAAAGCAGAAGTTGTTGAAGAACCAGTTGCGCCGACCGAAGAAACTCCACATGAGCCTGAAGCTCCACAAACAGAGACACCAGAAGCACAAGAAGAACCTAAAGAAGAACCGAAGTCAGAGAACTAAAATGGGCAGAAAACACTTATTTAAAGTGAATAAATCTATACAATGTCTAAAAACGATGGAATTAAAAACGAATATATTACCCGTCCACCTATCATTACAGTCATGGGTCACGTCGACCATGGAAAAACTAGTATTCTTGATGCGATTCGCCACACCGATGTTACAGCTTCAGAATACGGTGGCATAACTCAACACATTGGTGCTTATCAAGTCGAACACAATTCTCAAAAACTAACTTTTATAGATACACCAGGTCACGCAGCTTTTGCGCAAATGCGTGCTCGTGGAGGCCGTGCCGCTGATATCGTAGTTTTAGTAGTTTCTGCCGAAGAAGGCGTAAAACCTCAAACTCAAGAAGCTATTAAACACGCTAAAGCCGCAGGAGTTCCTATTGTTGTGGCTATAAACAAAATTGATTTACCAGCCGCTGATCCACAAAAAGTTAAGCAACAACTTGCACAAGAAAATATCTTAGTCGAAGATTGGGGTGGTGATATCGTTTCTGTTGAGTTGTCTGCAAAATCAGGCAAAAATTTAGATAAACTTTTAGATTCATTATTGGCAATTGCCGAGATATCACAATTAAAAGCAGATCCTACAGGAGAACTAGAAGCAATAATCATTGAAGCCAAAATTGATCGCAAGCGCGGAGTTGTCGTTTCTGCGATTATAAAAAATGGAACTTTAAAGAATGGTCAAAAAGTTACTGCAAGTGGACTTCCAGCGAATATAAAATCTATAACTGATGACAAAGGTCGGATGTTAAAAGAAGCTGGTCCTTCGACTCCAGTTGAGCTTTTGGGCTTTACCCATGTTCCTAATGTTGGAGATTTAATTGTCGAAAAAGGTTCCGAACTCGAAGAATTATCTGTTGACCAAAATAAAGTTGAAATAATCGGAAAAAATTCCAAAAAAACTGTTGCTATTGTATTGCGCGCTGATACTCAAGGAACTTTAGAAGCCGTTAAAGCTGAACTCGCTAACTTAGTTACAGCTTCGGTTGGTGCTACTTTTTCATTAAAATTCTTGCTCAGTTCTACGGGTGATATTACAGATTCTGATGTTTTATTAGCTCAAAGCGCTCACGGATTAGTTGTAGGCTTTAATATTCGTGTCGCACCTTCGATATCAGAACTCGCCGACAGTTTAAATGTTTCGGTAAAAATTTACAAAACAATTTACGAACTTATTGATGAATTAAAAGCATTATTAGAAGGAACTGCTTTTGAAGCCGAATCCAAAATTAAAGGTCGTGCTCAAGTTTTAAAAACTTTTAAACTTGAATCTGGAGACATTATTGCTGGTTGTAAAGTTTTAGCCGGTGCACTAAAAGAAGGAAGTCACATAGCCATTTATGATAAAGATCCTGCAGATTTAACCAAAGAAGATTTGCCAATTTACTACGGTCACATCAAAAAGCTCAAAAAAGGTAAAGAAGAAATTAGTCTAGTTGGTAAAGACAATGAATGTGGAATTCTCTTAAAGCCTCAATTCGAAGGTATTGCTGCTGGCCAGTGGATAGAAGTCAGATAATTGACACTATAGGGCCTTTGATGTACAATGCTTTATTACTCTGAAGTACTTATTTCCAAGTTTAGTTTACCGCCCGAAATACAAATGTCAGAAAACGTATTACAAAATACCGTTGATAATAATAATGTCGCGGACTTAATAGAAAATGCACACAGCATTGCCGTTGTACCATCAAAAGTGGCCGGTGCAAATGCATTTAGTGCTGCTGTAGGCCTTTATTATATGCTTTTAGACAAGCAAAAACATGTCATATTCATTCATACTGGTAAAATTCCTGACGAATGCGAAGGCTTAATAACACGCGAAGAAATTGACTCAACTGTGTCACAACGCGATTTGGAAGTCTTAATCGACTATTCTAATACTCCAGCTGCAAAAGTCAGTTATTCTACAGAGAATGAGGTTCTACACTTGGTGGTTTCACCGGTATCAAAAAACTTTGATTTAAGCCGCGTTAAAGCTAAAATCTCGGGTTTCGAGTTCGATTTAATATTTATTGTTGGTGCTCAAGTTATTGAAGACTTAGGCCAAACCTACACCGAACTAAGAACCGAATTTGCCAACGCCAAAATCGTAAATTTAGACAACACTTCTAAAAATCAAAAGTACGGTAATATCAATATAATTGATGTTGATGCCGACAGTTTAAGTTCGCTCATTTTTAAGAAAGCTGCTGAGTGGAGACTTTTACCGGGCAAAAAGACCGCGAAATCTTTATTAGTGGGCATGACCTATAAAGAAGCAAGGGTTGATTCTAACAAGTAATCTTGGTACAATATCGGTGTTTATGCCATTAGTAAAAGAAAAAAAGCAACAAATCATAAAAGGTTATAGAGTGCACGAGTCTGATACTGGATCTCCAGAAGTTCAAGTCGCTCTATTAAGTGAGAAGATAGCCAAACTTACAGGTCATCTAAAATCCCATAAAAAAGATAATCACTCACGCAGAGGCCTTTTACAAATGGTCAATAAAAGAAGAAGATTGTTATCTTATCTCAAAAAGAAAGACGAAGAAAGATACAACTTCTTAATTGAAAAGTTAGATCTAGCTAAGTAGAAATAAGTAATAAATTTGGTAGAGTAGTACTGATTAGGAAATGAAGTAGTGTATAGGTCGCAAGCTAGGACAGGCAGCAGACGTATACAGCATTCCATATCTTAATCTCCAAATACTCTTCCGTAAAAAAAGAAAGAAAATATGAATAAAATTGTAAAAAAAGAAATAGATTTTGCAGGTAGAAAATTGGTTCTTGAAACCGGAGAGCTCGCTATGCAAGCCAATATGGCTGTTAAAGCGACCTACGGCGAATCTGTAGTGTTAGCAACAGTTGTATCGGGCGAATCCAATCCAGATACTGATTTTTTTCCATTAACGGTAAACTATGAAGAAAGATTGTATGCAAGCGGAATTATTAAAAATTCCAGATTTGTAAAAAGAGATGGGCGTCCTAACGACGAAGCCGTAATAACTCGTAGACTTATTGATCATGCTATAAGACCACTTTTTCCAGAAGATTATATGGATGAAATTCAAGTTGCCGTAACAATTTTATCACTCGACGATACTTCAGATCCAGAATTTTTGAGTATGATAGCTGTTTCTGCTGCTTTGCACGCTTCTGATATTCCTTGGGATGGACCAATGGGAACTACCAGACTTGGTTATATTAATAACGAATACGTTTTAAATCCTTCTAAATTAGATTTACATACCAAATCCGAATTAGATATGATGGTATCTTTTGTCGGTGCCGATAAGAAAATATTAGCTTTAGAAGCTGAGGCCAACATTTTGCCCGAAGAAAAAATTTTAGGGGCAATTGAATACGCCAATAGTCATATTGATGGAATAATTTCGATGATTTCTGACTTTGCTAAAGAAGTTAATCCGGATGCTAAAAAATATATTTATAACTCTAGAGCTCTAAACCCAGAACTATTAGCAGATGTTTCTTCGGTTGCCAAAGATGTAATTGTTAAAATGCTTGGGCAAGGATTTGATAAAACAAAGTTAAAAACTGAAGCAGATAAACTTCTTGAAGAAATTTATATAAAATATGAAGGCAAATACAAAAAAGCCGATATGTCACGCGCTTTTTCAGCGGTTGAAGAGCACGCTTTGCAACACTTAATCTTAGATGAACAAAAAAGACCAGACGGTCGTGGTATCAAAGACATTCGTCCAATTACAACTTCTATTGGAGTTTTACCAAGAGTTCACGGAAGCGGATTATTTACCCGTGGTGTTACTCAAGTTATGACTGTTGCTACTTTGGGTTCACCCTCTTTAGAACTTTTCGTTCAAGATATTTATGGTGAAAGAACCAAGAGATATATTCACTATTACAACTTTCCTCCATATTCAGTTGGAGAAGTCGGAAAAATGGGTGGAACCGGTGGTCGAGAAATTGGTCACGGAATGTTAGCCGAAAAAGCTTTGCGACCAGTTATACCTGAGCAAAAAGATTTTCCATACACAATTATTTTGGTTTCAGAAACACTTTCATCTAGTGGATCAAGTTCTATGGCTGCAACTTGCGGTTCGACCTTGGCGTTAATGGATGCCGGAGTTCCAATTAAAGAAATGGTAGCTGGAGTTGGAGTCGGCTTAATCGTTAGCGAAGATATGACTAAGCAATTAGTAATGACAGATTTGGCTTACCTAGAAGACGCTTTTGGCTTTTTAGATTTCAAAATGACCGGAACACGCACTGGTGTTACAGCAATTCAAGCCGACATGAAAATCAAAGGCATTCCAATGGATTTGTTACCAAAAATTATTGAACAATCACACGAAGGTCGCATGCATGTTTTAGACGAAATGGAAAAGACTATAAAAACTCCAAAAGCAACAGTTTCTAAGTATGCTCCAAAGACATTTACTACCAAGATTGATCCTGAAAAAATCGGTGTCGTAATTGGTTCTGGTGGAAAGACAATCAAAGAAATTCAAGAACGAACTATGTCTGAAATTTCTATAGAAGAAGACGGCACAATTGTTGTTACAGCAATAAGCGAAGAAAATGGTAAACAAGCTATCGAATTTATCAATAATTTAACCCGAGAATTTAAACCAGGCGAAATTCTTGATGGAATTGTCAAAGAAATCGTAGATTTTGGTGCATTCGTAGAAGTAGCTCCAGGAAAAGACGGTCTTTTACATATTAGCGAACTAGCAAATGGTTATGTCAAAAATGTTGAAGATGTTGTTAAAGTCGGCGACCCCGTAAAAGTTAAAGTACTTGATGTTAGTCGCGACGGCAAGATTAGCTTATCTATAAAGGCACTTGATCCAAATGCAGAAATTTCGAACGACCGTTACGAAAGACCACAACGTCCATCTCGAGATGGCAGAGGTTCTAGAGATCGCAATCGAAATAGTCGTTATTAACTTTAAACAAAGTTATACGACGCGAAGAATGCTAAAATATAAGCAATGTTTTTAAGAATCTGTCCAAACTGTAATAAAGAATTGGGTAATCACGACCATTATTTCTGCTCTAACTGCGGAGTTGTTCTTCCTAAAGATCTTGTTAATGATCAAGTTGATATTACTGTAAAGCTATATAATCCAAACGCTTCAACCAAGCAGGATAAATTACCCTTTAAAATTGACTCACACTTTTTTTCAAATCTTTTACATCCACAAGCAATTTTGGCCTTTTTATTTATAGTCGCCTTTGCTGTAGTTTTAATCGATGTTGAAAATCTGGTTTTTCTATTACAGCGTGGAAATACGCTGTCGACGCCTGTTATACAAGCGCCAATTTCGCTTAATGAAAGCACTCAAAGCTCACAAAGCAGTAAGGCTTATGTTGTAGATCTTCCTTTGTCGGGCACAAGTCAGCCATTTGAAACAGACGATTTAAATCAATATGTTCCAGCCGAAACAGATTTATATGTGTTTGGAAATAATATCGGAACTTTTTTGGCAGGAGTAACTGAAACTAATGTTTATAGTGATTTATTCGCAACAATTCCCGAAGTATTAAACAAACCATTTGTACTTTTTACTTTAAAAGATGGTCAAGGTGAAGATTGGGGTTTAGTCATTAAATACCCGACTAACTCTGCTTTAACTAAAATTCTTAACAGTAATTTGGCTAATTTTGCGCAGTTTAAATCTGACGGAGATTTTTTGGTTGTAGGATCTAATGAAACAGTACTAGCCGCAGCATTGAGTGCAAAAAATAAAGATTCATTAAATATTTTGCTCAATCCGTCATATGTTAAGGCCAAAGCAACACTACAACCGCAAGGTTTAGGAATAGTCATTATTATGACTGATTCGGGTAAAAAAGTATTAAAAGATGCAAAGAATTATAAAATTGGAAATACTCTAAAAAACACAATAGATGGTGTTTTGAAAACAGGGTACAATGAGGTCGTTATTGATTAGATTAGTAATGAGCTGAAGTCTTGAGAAAACATTTGAGCACAGCAGTGCGATCTGTTTTCGAAAGATTCTTCAGCGAATGAGTTATGGCACAAGAAACTGAATTTATATTTGAAGAATTAAAGAAACTTTCTGAAGAAATTCATACTACTAAAGGTTTACCTGAAGATTTAGCGAACCGTCTTGATCAGATGTTGGATCGTCTTAATCGTATGGCTAAACTCGGCCACTACGCTTCTGAATACGATACTTTATCTCGGTATATAGATGTAATAGCGACTATACCTTGGGATGCTCGTACTATTGATAAACTTGATCTTGAATCTACTAAAAAAGTACTCGATAAAAATCACTACGGAATGCAAGACGTCAAAGATCGTATTTTGGAATATTTGTCTACGATGATTTTGATTAAACAGCGTGGCGAAGATATGATTGCTAAATCACCAATTTTGCTTTTGGTAGGTCTGCAAGGAATTGGTAAAACAACTTTAGCAATTTCGATTGCAGAGGCTTTAGAAAGAAAGTTTATTCGTATTGCTATGGGAGCTATTGGTTCGACTTTAGAATTGCGGGGGCGCAGTAAAGTATTTCCAGAAGCTGAGCCCGGCCAAATTATAAAGGCACTTATAAAAACGCAAGTGCGCAATCCGGTAATTTTGCTAGATGAAATTGAAAAGGCAAGTGGTGAGCAAGGACTGCGCTCAGATATTATGGCCACACTTCTTGAAATTTTGGATCCAAATCAAAACCCTGAATTTAGAGATCACTACGTAGACTACCCCTATAATTTATCTGAAGTGCTTTTTATTTGTTCAGCAAACAACACCGGAACAATTTCTGCAGCATTGATGGATCGTATGGAAGTTATTAAAATGCCTTCTTATACCGATAACGAAAAATTAGTTATAGCGCGAGATTATCTGTTTCCAAAGATTTTAGAAAAATCGGGTTTAAAGCCCGAAGAGCTGCAAATTGAACCAGATTTGTGGCCATCAATAATTAGACCGTTTGGATTTGATTCGGGAATTAGAAGTTTAGGCAGAACATTAGAATCAATCAGCCGAAAAGTAGCTCGCGAAATAGTTGAAGGTAAGTCTCAATCGGTCTATATTGATAGCTCCAATTTAAAATATTACCTGCCTAAGTAGCGGCTACCTAAAATATATGGAAAATAAAGAACCTACATTAGAAAAAATAGATGCAATTAGAAAAACAGGATTCAGGCCGGACATTGTAGGTTGTATAGTCAACGATAAGAAAATTTTACTGTTGTATAAAACCGAATATAAACTTTGGCTTTTTCCACAAGGCGGGATACGCAATAAAGAACTTCCACAAGATGCGCTAGTTCGTGAAATGTCAGAAGAGCTAGGAACTGATTTTGTAAATCAAGCCAAAAACCCATACGTGTATATAGGTGAAGACAAAATGGAATTTACTCCAGATAAGTACAATATGGATGAGTTGGCAACCGACGCTGGTGAAAAAATTAATATGATTGGCAAAGCTTATCTTTTTTATCTAATCCAATCCGAATCGCAAACATTAGATATTTCAAAAACCGGCTTTGATGAATTTTTTTGGCTCGAATATACTTCGGCCGGATTTTTAATCAGCAAAATTTATCAATCGGGCCGTCGTCGTATTATGACAAGAGCTTTAAACTTACTGAAAGATAATAAATACATTACTTAATACCAATGGATAAAAAAACTCTTTTAGATGAAATCGAAAAAAACGTTCGCATTTGCCAAAAATGCAGATTGTGTAAAACGGCGACTAATGCAGTTCCCGGAGAAGGAAACATCAATTCTGAAATTGTTTTTATTGGTGAAGCTCCTGGTGCCACAGAAGATGCAACAGGCCGCCCATTTGTAGGTCGCGCCGGCAAACTTTTGGACGTTTTATTAGGCCAAATTAAAATGCAGCGATCTGACGTTTGGATAGGTAATGTCATCAAACATCGTCCACCAGAAAATCGTGACCCTTTACCCGACGAGATTGAAGCTTGTTTGCCTTATTTAACAATGCAACTAGATATTATAAAGCCAAAAATTATAGTTACTTTAGGTAGATACGCCATGAATTATTTTTATAAAGATGGTAAAATTAGTCGGGATCACGGAAGAGCCTTACAGACCGAAAAGTATTTTGTTTTTCCTGTTTATCATCCTGCTGCCGCTTTGAGAAATCCCGAAATGGCCAAGGTACTGAAAGAGGATTTTCTAAGAATTCCTGATGTTTTACAGCAGATAAAAACAGGGAAATTTGGCGTTAATGCCAAACCTCCGGTTTTGCCTGTTGTTCCCAAAGGTCAACAAGGTTTAGGATTAATGTAACTAATATGAAGTTTTTTAATACAGAAGGTAATAATTCACAAAAATTAAAAATAATAACTTTAAGTGGAACTGAAAGTGTTACCAAAAACATGACGCTATACGAGTACGGCAACGATATCATTATTGTGGACTGTGGAGTTGGATTTCCCGACAGTGAAATGTTAGGAGTCGATGTAGTCATTCCTGATATGACGTACGTTTTAGAAAATCGCGATCGCATCAGAGGTTTATTTATTACTCACGGTCATGAAGATCACATCGGAGCCGTTCCTTATTTGTTAAAAGAAATGGATATTCCGGTTTATTGCAACAAACTCGTTCAGGGATTTTTGAATGTTAAATTAAACGACAGAGCTTTTAAAGGCATTGGAGATAAAGTTAAATTTCATCTCTTAACTCCCGATACCGAAGAAATAACCGTCGGAAGCTTTAAAATTTCGGCATTTAGAGTAAATCACTCTGTTCCATCAGCGATGGGTTTTGCTATAAAAACTCCACAAGGAACAGTTTTGCACATGGCAGATTATCGTATCGATTGGACACCAGTTTTAGATAAACCAATAGATTTAGCTAAAATAGCGATTTTGGGTCAAGAAGGCGTTTTATGTCTGATGTCTGACTGCTTAGGTTCAACAACAGAAGGTTATTCAAAATCAGAAAGCACTCTAAATCAAACTTTTTTTGATTTGTTCGAAGACGCAAAAGAGCGTCAGATTTTAGTAACTACAATTTCGTCAAATATTTCAAGAATG
>DATIHK010000049.1:0-3129 GCA_035480775.1 Saccharimonadales bacterium (SeqCode)
AGTAATCACTTCAGAACAGCAGATTTAAAATCTTTAAGTGGTTGGGATCCGTTTAACGTTACCGAAGATTGTGACTTAGGAGTTCGTATTTTTAAAGAAGGATATAACACTATCATTATTGACTCAGTCACACTCGAAGAAGCCAACAGTGATGTCAAAAACTGGATTCGCCAAAGATCACGTTGGATTAAAGGCTATCTGCAAACTTACTTGGTTCATATGCGTGAACCAATTTCGTTACTAAAAAAGCAAGGTCGACATGCTTTTATTTTTCAATTAATTATTGGCATGAGAATAATTTTTATTTTGATTAATCCATTTTTGTGGCTAGCAACTATTGCCTATTTTACTTTGTATAAATATGTCGGCCCAACGATCGAAAGCTTATATCCATCTTGGGTATTTTATATGGCTGCAACTTCGTTAATTTTTGGAAATTTTATTTACATTTATAACTATATGATCGGAAGCGCCAAGCGAGCACATTGGAGCATTATTAAGTATGTATTTTTAATTCCATTTTATTGGGTCTTTATGAGTATTGCAGCTTTTATGGCATTTTATCAGCTCATATTTAAACCACACCACTGGGAAAAAACTCACCACGGATTACACCTTGCTCAAAACAAAAACCGTTTAAGCTTTAGAAAAAAAATCAAAATTATCGATAGCGTTCCTTCTTGGATTAGTGATATTTACGAAAAGCAAAATGTTAAAGACTTTTTGCGTTCTGGTTTAGCAGGTGGAAGTGTTTTAGTTTTTGCCGGAATCGCTTCAAACTTTTTGAGTTACATTTATAACGCTTACTTAAGTCGACGTCTAAATATTGAAGACTTTGGAGTCATTAGTTTATTTGGAAGTTTTGTATTTTTATCTAGTATTCCATTATCTGCATTGACTAGTTCTATCACTCACAAAGCTGCTTATTTTTTTGGAAAGCAAAAACGTCCAATTTATGGATTTTGGAGAGAGATTAGATCGAAAGTATTTGTTATTAGCTCAGTCATTACAGTTATGTGGTTGCTGGCAACTCCGCTTTTAAAGATTTATTTTAATAACGACAGTATTTTGCCATTTTTAATATTTACTCCGGTTTTATTGATCAATTCTCTAATTGCAGTAGATATTGGATACTTGTCGGGCAATTTAAAGTTTTATATTCTAGCTGCACTTTTAATTATAGAAAATTTGATAAAGTTGGGAGTCACAATTGTTTTAGTAGAGGTTGGGCTCAAAGATTATATTTATGTGGCGATTCCGGTTTCGTTACTAGTTTCATTTACCATTGGCTATTTGTTTGCGTCACAAATTAGAGACACCAGTGAAGCCGCAATCGAAGAAGAGCAAAGTGAAAAATTTCCTTATAAATTTTTTGCATCGTCATTTTTGTCAAGATTTTCAATTGTTGCTTATATTAGTTTTGACATCATTTTGGCTTCGCACTTTTTATCTCAAAATGAAGCTGGTAAATATGCGCTTATTTCATTAGTAGGAAAAATGATTTTCTTTGTCGGAACTCTATTTGCGCAATTTATAATTCCTATTATCAGTAGAGATCAAGGCGCTGAAAACACCAACTCCAAATCATTTATTAAATTGTTTTTGCTATCAGCTGCTTCAAGTATCGCGGTTTATATAGTTGTCGGTCCACTAGGTTGGTTTACAACTCCATTATTGTTTGGCTCAAAAATAGCCTCAGTTGCATATTTATTACCGGTTTATGGACTTGGAATGGTTTGCTTTTCGATGGCCACCAGCATTATCAGTTATCACCAAGCCAGAGACAAATATACATTCTCAGCTATGAGCTTTGTCTTAGCCATTATTCAAGTAATAGTTTTTGCCTTGTATCACAATAATTTGCAAAGCGTAATTTATGTCATGACAATTATTGGGGCATTAAACTTAGTTTCTGCGCTATTTTTGCACTTTTACGGCGATTACTTTGAAACCTTTACCGACAATATAAACGACTTTTTAGGAGCCTTTAAATCAGTTCCACAAAAGAAATCTCTAAATCCAAATAACTTAAACTTTTTAATTTTTAACTGGAGAGACACTAAACATGTTTGGGCTGGAGGAGCTGAAGTTTATATTCACGAAATTGCCAAAAAACTAGTTGAAGACGGACACCGAGTTACACTGTTTTGTGGAAATGATCACAAATGCAAACGCTACGAAGAAATTGATGGAGTTCAAATTGTTCGACGTGGAGGATTTTACACAGTTTATTTATGGGCATTTTTGTACTACATAACACAATTCAGAAATAAATTTGATATCGTTATAGACGCAGAAAATGGCATTCCTTTCTTTACTCCATTATATGTGCGCAAACCAATTATCGGATTAATTTTTCACGTTCACCAAGGAATTATTTTAAAAGAATTAAATTTGTCTTTGCTTCAACTTCCAATGGGAATAGTTGCAAAAATATTGGAATCTAAAATTATGCCTTTGGTTTATGCCAATGTAAAAATGTTGACGATTTCAGAATCGACAAAGCGAGATATGAAAGAATTTGGATTTGATAAAAAATATTCTATTGAAATTATTAATCCGGGTATTGAACCATTTAAATTTTTCGCTTCAGAAAAAACTTCTTATCCATCAATTACTTATGTTGGAAGACTTAAAGCCTACAAACGAGTTGATGTACTTATAAGTGCGCTACCTGAAATTCTAAAAGATTCTCCTGATACTAAATTGAGAATTGCTGGATTTGGCGAAACCCGCGAAGATTTAGAAAAACTAGCTAAAAAATTAGATGTTGCAAGTTCTGTAGAATTTTTAGGACGTATATCCGAAGAAGAGAAAACAAAACTATTAGGAGAATCTTGGGTTTTTGCATATCCATCGAGCATGGAAGGGTGGGGGATTTCTATTATTGAAGCCAATGCTTGTGGAACGCCAGTCGTAGCTTCTGAAGTTCCAGGACTTATAGACTCAGTTGTCCACGACAGCACAGGCTACTTGGTAAAACTTGGGGATGTCGAAGCTTTTGCTAGAACTATAAATATGCTACTTTTTAGTGAATCTCGTAGAAAAGAGCTTGGCCAAAACGGAATTTCTTGGGCTTCAAACTTTACTTGGAGAAAGAGTACTGACAAATTAATAAAAAGCGTTCAC
>DATIHK010000050.1:0-4795 GCA_035480775.1 Saccharimonadales bacterium (SeqCode)
AAACCAAGATCGATAGTTTTGGTTGGACTTGCATAAGATCCGCCTCCAAAAGGTGGCTGAGTTTGAAGCCAAGCAGCACATCCGGCCAAGTCTTCTGGGCTACCATTAACCAAGATCTGACTTAAGGAATCTGTTGTTAACGAGGTATACATATTTTGCACAGTTCGGCGAACATCAAGGTTTTGAAATGCAGCTTGAATTTTTTCAAAAGCGGATTGAGATGGCGTGCAAGCTCCAACTGCAAAACTTCGGGAAGACAACGATAACACAAGCAATAATGACGTTATGATAAGCGACTTTCTGAAATTTTTAGAACGAAGTGTAAGTAACATAACTTGATTAATAATACAATATACCCCAAAATTTTACTACAGATTAGCTGTCCATTCCATTTTACACTTATAAATTATAAAATAGAACAGTATGGCCAATCCATTTTTAACTGATCAACGTCGAGATAATACTCCAAGTCCATTTTATCCAGGATATTATGCAGGTAAACCTTTACAACGAGATATAAAAAAATTCGTTCAAGGTAAGCCAAACGAATATGATTTTGACGTTGTAACTCAGTTTATCGAGCAGTTTCACGTCGATCTTGTTAATACTCCAAAATGGGTGATAGAAATGGCAGTTGAAGATGTTAAACGAGAATTAAGTGTTGCTGCTACTCCCCGAACTCCAACTTTCGATGTGCAGCGTGCTATTGAAACAGGCGAAGTAACTCAAGAGCCGGGTGCCCAGCTTAAGATAAGTCTTAACCCAGCTGATTGGGTAAATGATCCTAAAAAACAACTAAATAAAACACTAAATAACTGGAAAAATGAAATTTTGAACCAAGAAGATTGGGAAAACTATGTTGATAAAAGAAAATTATGGACTCCACTAATTACCGGTCGCGATCCTGATACCTGGTTTGAGCCCGGAAATAAACTCGCCGAAGCAGCGTTTCATCCTTTTAACTTATCTGATAATACAGCTGTACGAGGAAAGCAAGACGATTTATTTCACCCAGATGGCACTTCCGCAGGAAAAAAAGATACTTTGCCCTACGAAGATGCGGCGCAGGGTTTCTTAAGATATGTCGAAGGTGTGGATAGCCAAAGTAGAAGAAAAGGTCTGTATAACGGTTTCCTAGAAACATCGGCAGGGGCGATACAAAATGATGTCAAAAAAGCACTAGATGGTGTTGTACTAACCAATGAGCAGGCAGCCTATAAAGTGCTTTTCGATGAAAAGGTCGGGATAACTCGAGACATGAGTGGTGTTAGAGGCTTACCTACAAATCCAAATTCACTTGGCAAAATTGCTGATGATTTAAATAGAGTCTTTTTAGAGGGCGACGGCGCCCAAAAAATGAAAAAAGATAAAAGCGGTTTAGAAAGTATCCGCGTCGTGGGTTCAGGTGGAAGCGACGGACTTTTAGATAAAATTTACAAACCATCATTTACAGATCCTGTAACAGGATCTGTCGTGCAGAATAGTGTTGCAGGTAGAGCGCTGGCTAATTTGGATGAACATAGAGCAAGACTTGCCGCAGCCGAAGCAACTTTAATTGGCACTCCAGCGCACGCTATTTTTGTTCAAGAAAGAAAAAATCTTGATGACTCTTTAAGAAGTTACGAAAAATATCTTAATGATTTAAAAGATGTAGCAGAAAAAACTAAAACTCAATTAGCCGGAACTACTTCAAACACTGCAACCGCCAGAGCACTAGCCGGCAATGTAAGCGGTTACATTAATCTAAATAAATACAGATTTACCGGTGAGTATTTTGACGGTATCGAAGACGAATTTGTATCCAATCTTTTAAACAACGAAATGTTTGGCAATAAAGCCAATGGCGCAGTTGGGAAAGTATTAGAACTCGCAAACTCCGGTGGAAGACGCATGGAACGATACGACAACATGGAACGAGTACTTCGTACTTCCAAAAGATTATTTGAATACAACGAAGCAAAAGATTTTGCAAAAAGCTTTACCGGCGACAAGTTTATGGAAGTGCACGTCTGGACCCGATTCAGATACCGCATGAATGGATTTACTCCAGCACAAATGACAAGAGCAGCCTTAAAAAGAGTTCATTACTTTGGCCTAATCTACGACGATGACATGGATGACTCTTTAAGAAATAGTTCATTTAGACATCTGCCATTTAAATATCTTGCTCCAACACATCATGTTTCGTATTCGCTGGGAGGCCGAACATTTAGACTCGAGGGCGGATCTCACATGCAAGGTGCCAAAGGTCTCTATAAGTATATGGAGAATGGCCAATTAGGAAGCTTTGGAGTCAACAAAAGACTTGAAACCATGGATGCAGCAGGAATGGGAGATGTAATTAGACTTATGAACTTTGGTTATAGCCGGGCAACCGATCCATCAATAGCTCACCTAGCACTAGGATCGTCAGATGCTGATTTGCTAGCAGGCAATTTAAGACAAATAGAAGCACTAAAACTCTTCCTTATTAAAAAAGGCATTTTTGATACACAAACTATTACAGCACTTGATCGTTTTGGTAATTCAAAGCAATTTACAGATCTTCTCATAAATGATGCCAACAAAAAGAAACTTTTTGAATTCTTAAAACAATCAGAAAACATTGAAGAATTTAGAAAAGATTTGCTATCTATTACCGCCTCCCGTGCCGGACTATTACAGCACTTATCATCGTATGCCAACCAAATTCAAGTCAAAATAGAAAGCACACTGGGAAAACTTCTTGCCCCTTACTTCCAACTTAGAAAAGCCGTTATTGAAATCGGTTCCGAAATGCTGGCCGCAGTAGTTTCGGCTGTAGTTGCAGGTATAACGGCAGGGCTTGGTACTGCTGTAGCACCAATAGTAGACCGGGCTATAAAATATCTTAGCCGATTTGTTGTTGGAAAAGTTGTCAACTTTATAGAAAGTTTTAACGAAGCTTTATTTAAAGGTGACTTTAGTAAGTTTTTTTACGGAATCCAAAAAGACTTCGACAACTTTGTTCGCCGAGCTCTCTACTTTGCAGTAATTCCGGTGGCATTTTTTATGATAGTTGCATTTATGTTTGGTGGATTTTTGTCTTCGACTCCACACGTTGAGGTAACCGGCACACCTTATAACTCACCGACCGGAGACGGAAGTGCAACGACACAGCCTCCTCCCATTCTTCCAGATGGAGGTGTTTCATGCCCGTTAAATAATACAGCCGGACGTCAGATAACAACTTGGTCTTTAGGTGACGACGACGGAACAGCTAAATTCGAACACGGAAGTACCAGCTATTGGAATAGCCCTGCTGCCGGCGGCACCTGCTTTTACTCAATTCCCTATGTATCTTTGGTGGATGCCGGTTTATGTCCAGATTCTGGAAATGCAGCTTGTGCACCTTCTAGCAGTAGTTTGAGCAATAATACTTGCTACCGCATTGCAAATACTTCGGGTGGTCGCTGGGGACCACAACAACCTTATTATGGATTTGCCATCGATGTCACCAATAATGACAAAATAGTATACTTACCTAAAATCGGACACGTAGCAAAATGGGAAGTGTCTTCGCGTTTTTCTATTTTCCAAGCTGCTCGAGGTTATGGAGTTATACTGGATGGAGTAGATACTGACGGGACTACATACAAATTGTATTTGGCGCATTTAGACGGAATCTGGCTCGATACCGCTTCAGCTGAAGCACCAGGAACTCCATTGGCAAAGCTATTTGGACCTCTAAATCACGTACATATAGAAGTTATGCAGAATGGAACTCCGCAGAAACCCGAAGATTTAGGAATCTGCACTACCTAATATGAAAGAAGACTTAAAAAAATACAAATGGATTTTTATAGCAGCACTAGTATTAATGATTATTACAATAGCGCTTTTTGCATTCAGTAAAAAACAAAATTCTGAATCAGTTAAAATAATACCAGTTACTCCAACCACGCCAGCAAAAACAGCTTTCAAACTTTTAAACACCGATCCACCAAGTGGCCCGCGTAGTACATCTGATGGCGGAGCCTATGTTAGTTTTACATTTACAAAACCAGTTGATTATAAATCAGTCGTTATACAAGTAAATCCACCGATAAAATTACGCGTCGTCGCATTTGACAACAAAAAAAATGTTTTAGTAATGATGCCCAATTATGATACTTGGAAACCCGAAGTTACATATAAAATAATATTAAACAACATAAATTCTATAGACGGAGATAGTTTAGGAAACAGCATAGAATACACTTACTTAAGTCATGCACTTACTAACGTAAATTGGGGAGGAGATTAAACTTAAGGCGTAACACCGTTAACGCCAATAGCAATAAGTAACGCGCTAAACTGATCGACAATTCTTTGGAAAATGCCTTGCGGGCCACCAGGACCAATTCCTAAACCAAAAATATTGTCTAAAACTAAAAGGATTACCCAAAATCCAATAACTACAGCTAAACCAACCACAGCCCAAAACCAGGTTAGTTGCGCTCCTTCATAACCCTTTGGATCACCTAAAGACATAGACAACTTGATTCCACCGTAAATAACCATACAGATAAATATTCCACCCGCAGCATATATAAGGACATTAAAAACTCTAATAACCGGACAAACTAATGCAGTTGGATTTGGATTGTCTTCAATTGAATGTCCACACAATGAAGAAATGTTTTCTGCTCCAGCGATATGGAACAAAATAATTGCCAAAGAAAAGAAAATTAAAGATCTTTTAAAAATTTGGGACGCCATTTATTAAATTTGGATCTGTTACTCCTCCTGCTTTAAATATTGAAAGTTTAATTGCCAAAGCTAGCAATGTAACAAA
>DATIHK010000051.1:0-13336 GCA_035480775.1 Saccharimonadales bacterium (SeqCode)
CCTGTTGAAAATTATTTGCCAATAAAAACTGATTTAAAAGGAATCAAAATTGGAAAGCCAAAATCATATTTTGAAATCGATCTCGAACCCGGCGTAAAAGAACAAGTAGAAAAAGCCGTTGCTAAATTTAAAGAGCTCGGGGCCGAAATTGTCGAAATGGATTTGCTTTCTCCAAAATATTCCATCGCCGTTTACACTATATTGCAACGTTCCGAAGTTTCT
This sequence comes from Saccharimonadales bacterium (SeqCode), assembly GCA_035480775.1. Classification (GTDB taxonomy): domain Bacteria; phylum Patescibacteriota; class WWE3; order UBA101185; family UBA10185; genus DATIHK01. Next base: position 223 of record DATIHK010000051.1, read on the forward strand.
TCTAATCTTGCGCGAATGGACGGAATTCGCTACGGTCAAACTCGTGACAAATTTGGTTTTGAAGCTCGCAAACGAATGATGCTCGGCGCCTACGCCTTAAGTGCAGGGTACTACGATGCTTACTATTCAAAAGCGCAAAAAGTTAGAACTTTAATAGTTAATGACTTTAATAAAGCATTCGAAAATGTAGACTTGATCATTGGCCCAACTATGCCTTGTACAGCCACTGCCCTAGGTGAATCAGATAAAAATGCCATGTTCGGAGAATTAATGGATGTTTTAGCCGAACCGAGCTCAATCGCTGGCTTGCCTGGAATTTCTATTAATTGCGGCTTTAGCGATGGTATGCCAGTTGGCGTTCAATTGATTGGGCAACAGTTTAGCGAAAGTAAACTTATTAATACAGCTAAAGTTTTTGAAAATAAATAGGACCTTTCTTCGAAAATAGGACTTTTCTTCGAAAATAAAAAAAGCGCCTTCGGGACAATGTACATCCCTAGGCGCCTGCCTTTTACATTGATGCAAATATCAAAGCTACTACTAATCCTACAATAAGCATAAAAATCCAAAGTATCACCTTATTGGTAGAATTCCAAACCACTAACACTTTCACAGGATTTTCGCTCGTAATGTGAAAGGTTATTATAAATCCTCCAGTTATATACCAATTACCTGCTTGTATTGGCGATTTATCCAAAAGAATATACTTGTCACTTTGCCAACCCAACGGTTTAGGTGCAGAATGCCCAGATAATTTGCTGCCATTAATACTAGTAAGGTCAAATTCATCCGCCGAAGCTGCTTCTACAACAACCGGATCTGATACCTCCAAGTGCATACCGCTGTAAGCATATGTCAAAACGTCTTTTCCAGAATAGTTCAAATCGCGTGTAGTTATCCAAGAAAAGAATCCTGCGATTATTAAGCAAATTGCGCTAATAATCAGATATTTTCGTATGAACCAGTTTTTTGTCATGGAGTCCTCCTCTAGATAGCGTTTTAGTCTAATTAAAATTGTAACATAAACCGTTCGGATAAAATCCTGAAATGCTATATAATAAATTTATGCTAGATTTTTTTGCAAAACTCTTATTTCCTTCTATCAGTGGCCGCGGATCAGTATCACAGCAGACCGAATCCAAAATAAAAGCCGAATGGCAAAACATAGACGCACTTCTTAAACAAAAAAGCCCAAGCCAACTTAAACAAGCATTGATAAGCGCAGATAAATGTTTGGATAACGCTTTGCGAGACGTAGTCGCCGGAGAAACAATGGGCGAACGCTTAAAAAATGCTAAAAATAAATTTGATGTCATTACATATAATAAAATTTGGGAAGCACACAAAGTACGAAATAATTTAGTGCACGAGGCCGGATACGAACCTCCATATTTTGTTATACAACAAGCTGTAGATAATTTAAAAAACGGCCTAATCGTTTTAGGGTTGCGAGTTTAAAAAAGGGAACCCCCAAACAGCAGAGGCTCCCAATTATAAGCAAACAGTCAGACATCCAGTAAAACATTTCCAATCAACAACCAAGGAATTCTTTTCTTTTCACCTGTTCCTGCACCTCTTTCGCTAACTGTCTGTTCTAATTCGATAAAACCGTCATCAAAGTCGAAACACTCAAGACGATTTTGGATCTCTTTCAAAACATCAGATGATAAAATAAAATATGCCCGAAAACGCGTGACATAAATGCGTCCATTGAGCAACTTAAGCTTTGATTGCACACGGTCTTGTACATCTCTATCCTTTTTAGCAATTTTCTTTTTGGCGTTTTTTTCAGTAATAGCATGGTTTGCACCTGACATGAATACCTCCGTGGTGTTATCAGTTTTTCGAATTATAACATTGAGTATAAAAAATATTTAAATTTCGTAGTAAAATACCCACGTATGTACAAACTAGTATTAGGATTAGAAATTCATTTACACCTAAAAACTAAAACTAAAATGTTTTGCGGCTGCGCTGCGGATATTTATGGAGCTGAACCCAATACGCACACTTGTCCTGTTTGTTTAGGTCTTCCTGGAGCTTTGCCTGTTCCCAATGGCGATGCAGTTAAAATGACGCAATTATTAGGATTGGCTTTAAATTGCGGATTAAATGCAAATTCCAGATTTGATCGCAAACATTATTTTTATCCAGATTTGCCAAAAGGCTATCAGATTAGTCAGTATAAACAACCTTTATGTACCGAAGGGTTTTTGCTGCTAGATTCAGGTGGAAAAGCTGAAATCGAAAGAATTCATCTCGAAGAAGATACCGCCAAATCATTTCACGAAACCGGACAAACTTTAATCGACTTTAATAAATCTGGTATGCCGCTGGTCGAAATTGTTACAACTCCAACTTTTAAATCACTCGAAGATGCTATCGACTTCTGTAAGAAGATTCAAGATATTGTGCGAAGTTTAAATATTTCTGATGCTGATATGGAAAAAGGTCAGATGAGACTCGAAGCTAATATTTCTATGCGTACAGAAGAAGACGAAAAAGCCAATAAACTTCCAGCATACAAAGTAGAAGTAAAAAATATTAACTCGTTTAAATTTATGGAAAAAGCCGTTCGCGCCGAAATGACTCGCCAAACAGAGTTACTTGAAAAAGGCGAAACTCCAGCCCAAGAAAATCGCGGATGGAACGAAGCTACTGGTACAACAATATCTCAACGCAGCAAAGAAGAGGCTCATGATTACCGATATTTTCCAGAACCAGATATTCCCCCAATGGTTTTTGACGAAAAATATTTGAAAGATTTAAAAAATGAATTGCCGCAACTTCCAGACCAACTGAAAATGACCTTAACAAGCCAGCATAAACTATCTGAAAGTTCTGCGAATTTATTGTCTGGTTCAGAAAATAAAATATTATTACAAAAATTCAACGAGCTAGTTGCTGCAAATATAGATCCACAAAAAGCTGCTAACTTACTTTTAAATAAACCCGAATTCAGAGAGTTTTCTACTGAAGAATTCTTAACGAGATTGAAAGAGTCAGAAAACAAAGTAACTGATACTACAGTCTTAGATGAAGCAATAAATAAAGTCCTCGAAGCAAATCCAAAAGCAGTTGCCGACTTTAAAGCAGGAAAAGAAAGTTCAATCGAATATTTACTTGGAATGGTAATGCGCGAAACTAAGGGAAAAGCTGATAGTACAATTGTACGAGAATTACTCAAAAAATCATTGTAAATCCAAACAAAATTTCTCGTGGTAAGATAACTTTGTGGAACTCAAATTTAACCCCGATAAACCCGAATACGAATTTATTCAAACTCTAGATGCGGCAAATAAAGCTTTTGATGCTCTAGAAAAAGAACCCATTATTGGACTTGATGTTGAAAGTACTGGGTTTGATCCCTACACAGATAAACTTTTGTTAGTTCAAATCGGAACTGCTTCCAAATCCTACATTTTTGACGCGCGCAAAGTAGATCTTAAAGAAATGCCAAGATTTAAAGAATTTATCGAAAATCCAAAAATATTAAAGTTAATGCACAACGGAAAATTTGACTATGGATTTATTAAACTGCAAACCGGAGCAGAAATTGCAAATATATTTGATACGATGTTGAGTGAATCAATTTTAACCGCAGGACTGCAAGCTAAACCAGCATCTTTAAAAGAACTTTCGTTTAAATATTTAGATTTAAACATCGAAAAAGAAATTCGAAAAACTTTTGCAGGATTTGCAGGAGCAATGACAAAAGAACAATTAGATTATTCTGCTCTAGACACTCTTTTAATGTTTCCTGTTTTTGAAGCGCAACTCGACAAATTAAAAAAAGAAAATTTAATAAATATAGCCAAGTTAGAATTCTCTGTAACCCGTGTCGTTGCCGAAATGGAACTCAAAGGAATTTTAATAAATTCCAAAAAGTGGAAAGAAATTATCGCCGATTTGCGCATTAAACGCGACAAATTTGAACAAGATTTTTATGAAGCTATTAGACCACTCTACAAAATAAATCAGAATGATCTTTTTGGAAAAGCCTCAGATCCAATTAATATGAATAGCAATGTGCAACTATTAGAATTGTTTAATAATAAACTTGGTCTAAATCTTCCTTCTACTGGAGATGCAATTTTAGAAACTGCTCAACACCCTGTCGCCAGAATTTTGCGTGATTATCGTGGTTACGAAAAATTAATTTCAGCCTTCGGCGAAGGATTACTAGACAAAATTAATAAAGTAACCGGCCGAATTCATCCTAACTTTTTGCAACTTGGTGCAGCAACTGGGCGTTTTTCTTGTCAAAATCCCAACTTGCAGCAGATTCCGCGAAACTCAGACGAAGTACCTTTTAGAACCTGTTTTATGCCCGCTCCAGGATATAAATTAGTAGTAGCCGATTATTCTTCAATGGAAATGCGCATTCTTGCAAATGAATCTGGCGACGTAAAAATGATAAAAGCCTTAAAAGATGGATTAGATATTCACTCTTACACAGCCTCACTAATGTTTGATAAACCATATACCCCTGATTTTAAAAAACTTTATCCACAATTGAGACAAATCGCCAAACCAATTGGTTTTGGCTTGATGTACGGAATGGGACCAATGGGACTAGCCGGCCGAATCGGATCAGAAATTAAACAAGAAGTAACTAAAGAACAAGGCACCGAATACATGAATAAATATTTTAAAAGTTACCCAAGTGTTCAAAGATATCTCGACAAACTTGCTCGAGAAGCAGTTGAAAAAGGATACAGTCCAACTCCGGCGGGTCGTAAACGCTGGTATACCAAACCTGATCCATCAGATCCAGATTACAAAAAGAAAATTTCCAACATTGAACGACAAGCAAAAAATCACCCTATTCAAGGAACTAATGCCGATGTTACAAAATACGCGATGGTATTTATTCAAGAAAAGTTAAACGAAACTGGTGTAGATGGAAATGTAATTTTAACCGTTCACGACGAAATTGTTTGTGAAGTTCGAGAAGACCAAGCCGAAGATTGGTCGAAAATTCACGACGAGCAAATGAAACGCGCTGGAGAATTATTAATCAAAAGAGTTCCTACAGAAACATCAGTTTTTGTTGGAGATGTCTGGGAACATTGAGTTTTATTATCTTGTGGCCCCATAGTATAATGGTACAGATACGACTCTAAACAAGGGAGAAAATCCAAGATGCTAAGAAAGAAAGGATTTGATGTAGAAGCATTCCTCGGAACTGTAGGACTGATTGTGTACATCGTGGGAACGATTTGCCTGGTAGTTTGGATTACTTTGGGAACAGGCAATTATGTCCTCGCACACATCACCCCCGAGCAGAAAGACTTTGTAGTCAATCGCGTAGCCCCGGGTTTACTCGTGGCCGCCCTGATAATCGGTCTGGCGATTTCGCGGCACGGGAGTTTCAACAATCGATAGGCCGCGAACCCGCAAAAGCACCTCTTCCATACTCCTTGATATAACAAGTGAGGAGATGGAACGGGTGCTTTTTTTTCTAAACTACTTGACTAAAAATCGGTTATCACCTAATATAGAAGAGTGCTAATTAAGAGCTCATTTAAATTCTTTTTACACAAATTTGAAAGGAGTTTCAGATGGTAATTTGTAATAGATGCGGACAACGTCCCGCGGTAATTTCAACAAATAAAATAATAGATGGAAGAACTGTATACCTCGCACTTTGCGAAGTATGTCATGCAGAACTTCAAAAAGAAGCTTCAGCAACTTCAAAAATGGATAAATTTGGACGCGACTTAACCCAGCTCGCAATTCAAGGAAAGTTAGATCCAGTAATTGGTCGTAAAGATGAAATAGAAAGAGTCATTCACATTCTATCTCGAAGAACAAAAAACAATCCAGTACTAATAGGCGATCCTGGCGTTGGAAAAACCGCAATTGTCGAAGGGCTGGCTCAAAAAATTGTGAATGGACAAGTTCCCGAACCATTACGGGGTAAGCGAGTTTTTGCGCTGGACCTAGCTTCAATTTTGGCAGGAACTTCGCACCGTGGAATGTTTGAAAGTCGCTTAAAAGATATTATCACCGAAGTTGTTGAAGCTTCAGGTCAAATAATTCTATTTTTAGACGAACTTCATACTGTTGTAGGCGCCGGTTCAGCCGAAGGAGCTATGGATGCGGCTAATATGCTTAAACCAGCACTCGCTAGAGGTGAACTACAAATGGTTGGTGCTACTACTGTGGATGAATATAGACGATATATTGAAAAAGATGCTGCTCTTGAAAGACGCTTTCAGCCAATAATGGTAAACGAGCCATCTCCACAAGATACAGTATTAATAATTCAAGGACTGCGAGATCGATACGAAAAGCATCACCAAGTAAAAATATCTGATGAAGCTATTGAAACGGCTGTACAAATGTCTGATCGCTATATCAGTGATAGATTTCTGCCAGATAAAGCCATTGATTTAATCGACGAAGCTTCAGCTTTAGTAAGACTTTCACAAGTTAAAGAACCAGAAAACTTAAAAAAGGTTGAAGAAAATTTAAATGCTCTTAAAGATCAGCTCAGAAATGCCAAAGAATCGACCGAAAAGTCCGAGCTACGCAAACAAATTGAAGAGCTAGAGCAAGTTAAATCCGAACTCGTAGATATTTGGACTAAAACCAAACTCGAAGAAGTTCCTACGGTTGGTCCGGACGCAGTACTAAAAGTAGTTTCGAGAGCTACAAACATTCCACTTGAAAAACTAAGCATTGAAGAAAAAGAAAAGCTGTTGCATATGGAAGAAAATATTCACAAACGTATCGTCGGCCAAGAAGAAGCAGTTAAAATTGTTTCAGAAGCTATTAGACGTTCACGAGCAGGTCTTAAAGATCCAAAAAGACCAATCGGAGCTTTCTTATTCTTAGGGCCCACAGGCGTGGGCAAAACCGAACTCGCCAAGGCTCTAGCCGAAACTTTGTACGGCGACGAAGATATGCTTGTTAGATTAGATATGTCTGAATATATGGAAAAGCACTCTGTCAGTAAAATGATCGGAGCTCCCCCAGGATACGTCGGCTACGAAAAAGGCGGAAATTTAACCGAAATTGTTCGACGCAAGCCATTCTCGGTAATCTTGTTAGATGAAGTCGAAAAAGCTCATCCAGATATCTTTAATGCACTGTTGCAGATTATGGAAGACGGTCGCTTAACCGACAGTAAAGGTCGAACAGTAGACTTTAAGAATACAATTTTGATCTTAACTTCTAACGTTGGATCGGAGCTGTTGCGCCGAGCCGAAATAGGCTTTAATTCGACCAAAAAATCGCAAGAAGAAAGCAAAAGTGACTTTGAACAAAGAATTCAACAAATACTCAAAGACGCTTTTAAACCTGAATTCTTAAACCGACTTGATGAAATTGTTGTCTTTACAAGCTTAACCAGAGAAGATATCGGACAAATAATTGACCGCATGTCTTTGCGAACTCAAAAGTTGCTTAAAGATCAAGAAATTACGATTAATATTGATGCTAAAGCAAAAACTTATCTTGTTGAGCACGGTTATAATGAAGAATACGGCGCAAGACCACTACGCAGACTTATTCAACGCGAAATCGAAAACGATTTGTCCGCTAAAATTATTTCTGGTGAACTAGAAAAAGGCGATACAGTAGATATTTCTGCAGACAAAAATAAGCTCGTGATCGCAGTTAAAGCCGCAGTCAAAGCAAGCATGTAATCGCATACATATTGATATTTCTTGCCTTTTCTGTTAATCTTTTCGGGCGTATGACAGAGCAAACACAAATTCCGGAATTTAGAGCCGGAGACACAGTAAGAGTTCATTATAAAATCATCGAAGGTGACAAGCACCGTATTCAACCGTACGAAGGAATTGTCATCGCCCGAGGTGGCAGTGGAGTAGCTAAAACATTTACCGTTCGTAAAATGGGTGCTGATAGTATCGGAGTTGAAAGAATATTTCCATTAATGTCCCCAAATATTGAAAAATTAGAAGTCGTAAAACACGGTAAAATTCGCCGCGCCAAACTTTACTACCTTAGAAATAAAAAAGGTAAAGAAGCAACTCGTATAAAAGAATTAGCAGCTTAATATTGCATCTCCTAATTACAATTGTATAATCTCCTAAACAGGGCTTTTCTAGCGAAAAGGATAGAGACATGACATCCTTTGCAGAACCAAACACGCTGCAGGCAAGAATGTACGACCGCATTGGGTTCCCAAGCCACTTCTTTATTGCACTGTTCGGAGCTAGCGGCATTATAATGAGCGTTGTAATTAAATTGTTGGAATCTTATGGATCACTTGTCCTAAAAGATATTCCAAAGGCGTTAGCCATTTTGCATCTCGACTGGAACAGCACCTATCATATCTTCGGCATTAATCTGGGACTCACCGTGGTCAGTTTGCTGGTCTACTTGTACTATAAGATTGCCTATGATGATGGGATGCACGACAGAATCACGCTGTATCTGGCGTTATCAACAATACTAACAGCACTAGCGGCATACTTGGCATATTTTTTGTACGCACCTATAACATGGTGGATGCCTGTATTAAATGTAGTGGTGTCTTTTAGCTATACAAATGTAGGTGACACGGATGGGCCACTCAATTTTTTTGTGGAAGCTGCGAGAAATTTTATACATCTGCAAATTGTAGAAGGACTGAAAACTATGGTCGGTGGGATAATCCTTGTCGTGGCACTGGTGTACATACTGGGAAGTCTTATCGGAACAGTAATTATGGGAGCGACTACATTCATTATGAGTATAGTCGTAGGTATTCCCACGCTACTAGGATGGCTCCAAGTAACCCCAGTTGACGAATTTTTCGGCTTTTGCCTGCTAGTGACGTTAGTGTTTTTATCCGGTCTTACTTTGATGTTTTGTGGGCTAGCAGCAATGTCAATTATTACACTTAAGGATAGCGTTCTAAGCAGATTTACTTTGACAATGCTGTTCTCAGTTGCAGTAACTGCTGGCGCAGCGTACAGCCTATACTATCTACATTGGTGGTTTGGCTGGATAGTGCCATTGCTCAACGGAATTTTGATCTTTGTGGCAATCTTTCTAGAAGTATGGTTCAACAAAGAATAATACGATTAGCTTGCTTAAAAAAGGGCCGCACCCACGCGTCCCTTTTCTTTTTTTTAATTTAAAATATAATTCAGGTAACTGCACAACGGAGGAACCATGAAACTTATTGTACAGCGCGTCGAAGGTACGGTTCTCGACTTCACCAAAGTTGGACGTCCATTTTTTATTGATCTAGCAATCGATAACAGACACATTAGTAGAGAGCTGCAAGACATTGTTATAGAAAGGCTAGCTAGGCCACACCTAATCGTACAAGATGAGATTTTGGGCTTTAAACCAGACAGTACAATGCCAAATGTAGGCTGGAAGATATTGCAAATTACCGCATAGGCAATGGGATTGTTTTTTAAACGATCTTTTCTTTCACAATCTCAACCAATTCTGCTGGATTATTAATTAAAAAATCCGGTTTTAATTGGTTGAGAGCTTTTTCAGAATTAAATCCCCAAGTTACAGCTATAATTTTAACTCCAGCTTTTTTACAAGCATCTATATCACGAGTTTCATCTCCTACATAAATTACTTCTGACTTAACTAAATTAAATTTTTTAATTAGCGCGTTTAAAGCTTTGTCTTTACCAAACAAATCATTTTCAGAATCTATAAAGTCTAGTTGAGTCAATTTATTATTATCTAAAAATGTTTGAACATTTTCTACAGAGTTGCTGGTTAATACTCCTAGCGTAAATTGTAGATTCTTTAACTCGCAAAGCATTTCGGCAATTCCATCAAAAGCTTTGGCATATTTTATTTTTTCTGCCATTCCGGCTTTGGCTGTTTTAATTAAAGATGGTATTTTAAACGGATTTACTCTTAAACTTTTGAAAAATTCGCGTGCGGAGTGGTCTCTTAAATTTTCTATTTCAGCATCTGTAATCAGTTTAAATCCATATTTTGGAGCAAGTTGATTAAATATATCTTGAACTATTTGACGAGTGTCAGCTAAAGTTCCGTCAAAATCAAATATTATTGTCTTAATCATATGCTAAGTTTAACATTCGTGACTTTTTAAAACTGGTATAATTATTTTGGATATATGAAAACGCTGCCTTTTCAAAAAATCTTACTTCCATTTTTGGGAATTCTTTCAGCTGTTGTTATAGTTGGGGCACTCGGCTATACAGTATTTAAAGTTACAACTCTTGATAATCAAATATCTTCCATAAAAAAAGATCAAGATAGTATTAAAAACGCTCTTGGTAACTCTCTTTTTGACGATCATCTGCAAATTTCTTCTGATATGAATATTTCATCTGATAACGCAGCTCTTCAAACACAAATTAACGACTTACTAACCAAAGCTGATAATGTAGCTTTTACAAAAATCCAGCAAATTCAAACTTTATATGCAGATTTTAATTCCAAACTAACCCGCAATAAAGCCGTTAAAATTGACGACTCCAAGACTACAGCCGGTATAACGACTTGGGGAGATATGTTGTTAAAAAAAGATTACGACAATTTAATAACTGACATAACTGCAAAAAACGCCGAGCTTGAAGCATCGTACAAAAAATATTTAGCAACACTTCCTCCTCCACCTGCCGCCATAAATCCAGGAAGTGGTTATTCTTATCAAACAGTTAAAATTTCACAAGGAACCTTTGGCGTTTACTTACTCAAATTCGCACTCTCAGACGTTAAAGTAGTAACGGCGGCTGCCAATAGTTCTGATTGCAAAGATGGCTGTCCTACAAAATCTCTCGAACAACATATCAAAGATAATAATGGCTTTGCAGGAATGAACGGAACTTATTTTTGCCCCCCTGATTACTCGTCTTGCAAAGGAAAAGTAAATTCTTTTGACTACGCATTTTATAAGTCCAGCTCTAGTAAATGGCTTAACAAAAACGCTTTATCATGGGGTGACACGGGCTTGGCAACATTTAACGGACATTCAGCAACTTTTTACACTCACACAAATAGCTATGGTGGTGGAAGTGTCACAGCCGGAATTTCTAATTATCCAACATTGCTTCACGGCGGAAAGTACGCAGTTGAAGATAGAATTGTCACATCCTACCAAAAATTAAAAGGAACAAAAGGCGCAATTGGAATTGGAAAATCAAACCTATATTTGGCTATTATAACCAATGCTAGTGTTTCAGACGCCGCTTATGTTATGCAAGCCTTGGGAGCTCAAGACGCGCTTAATCTAGACGGTGGAGGAAGCTCTGCAATGTATCTGAATGGACATTATATACTTGGACCAGGCAGGTCACTACCTAATGCCGTGGTTTTGGTTAAGTGACGCTTTGCGTCTTTTCTCGCACACTCGAAAATAACTCATAGTATTGTTATTTTCATCCAAAAATGTTAAAATATCCCGTATGAAAAAAGACAGAAACGAAGATATAGATATTAGTGTTCCTTCAAAATATAATCCACTAATTGAACAAGCTCTTCAAAATATTAATAGCAATATCGAAATAAAAACCATGTGGAAGATTATTAATGTCAACGCAATTGACCGTTTAGGCATGTCCGACCACGGACCAATACATTTTCAGATAGTTTCCAATATTGCTTTAAAACTTTTTAGATTATTAATTAAAAATGGAGTTGAACCTGCAATTGTCAGAGATTTTGAATTAACAGAAAATCACGCTGAACTCGTAATTTTACTCGCCAGCTTGTTTCATGATTTAGGAATGACTATTAGTCGCGATGGGCACGAAGAATTTAGTTTGTTTTTAGCTAAAGATTATATAAAGCAAGTTTTAGACTTTTTACCTATCGAAGAACGCACAATAGTATCTTCAGAGACTTTACACGCAATTATTGGACATAGATCTGATGGCGAGCCATTAACAATGGAAGCTGGAATCGTTCGCGTAGCTGACGCTCTGGATATGAGTCATGGACGCGCAAGAATCGCTTACGAAATAGGCAATGTCGACATTTACAGTTTATCTGTTTCGGCTATCGAAGGCGTCGAAATTAACGCCGGAACTAAAAAACCAATCGATATTGAAATTACTATGAATAATTCATCTGGACTGTTTCAAGTCGACGAATTATTAAAGAAAAAGCTTAAAGGCTCAGGTATTGAAAAATACGTTGGAGTTCGCGCTATCATAGCTGGTGAAACTGAGAAAAAACTTCTAAAAGAATTTGTTATAGATTAACCCTTAACCATCCTATAGTTTGGACTTTCAAACACATTTGTGATATGTTTTTAACAATTAAGTGCTACAAGAGCACTAAAGTACGTTGATAATTAGCAATTATATCCGCGTTATACAAACTTAAGCTTTTGCCTAAGGAGGCAAGCCATGAGAGGGTTCTTTACTGTTGCGTGTGGAACTTTGCTAGGTCTGCTGTTGTATTTTGCATCACCTTTGTTGTCGCAGTTTATACCGCAATCAGCGGTACAAACGCAGATTGCAGTCGCGCCAGTTTTGGGGGCACCTAGTGGTAATACGTATATGTACAACATTTCAGGAATCGAGTGCGTCGATGGGAAACTAAAGATTCACTTAATCGTTACCACAGAAGGCGACGAAATCACAAGCATCGACGACTTTGCAGTATTTACTGTCAATGGAGTCGATTACTCAGCTCCAAGAACAAACCTAGAATCGCACGAAGCCGGATTTACCTACACGTGGGATGGGCCGGGACCAATCACCATAACGGGTGGTCAGGTTACGGTAAATGACGTTGTGGTACATCTTCACAATCCAAATACCTATACTACCGTCTCTTGCCAAACACCTACAAGTACGGCTAGCCCAACAGTTGAACCGACTCCGACGCAAACTCCCACAGCTACTGCAGTTCCAACGGTAACGCAAACACCGACGAATACTGCTTTGCCTTCGCCGTCACACACGCCGTCAATAACCCCATCTGCAACGAACACCTCCGAAAAAACGGCAACAGCTTCAGCAACTCCCAGCCATACTCCGAGTGCGACGAATACCTTGTTGGCATCACCTACAGCAAGCGCTACCTTGGCTCGTACACCAACACCAAGTGCGACTTCTACAGTTGGATCTTCACCATCTCCAACAGCAAGTTCAACAGTTGGGGCATCAGCATCACCGACAGCAAGTGCTACCGGAACTGCTCAAAC
>DATIHK010000052.1:0-9101 GCA_035480775.1 Saccharimonadales bacterium (SeqCode)
CTGTAAACACTGTTGGTGGTGCTGGTGGTGGTGCCATTAAAATTACCACAACGGGCATTTTAACTGTTTCGGGAACAATTTCAGCCAATGGTGCAGTTGGGACAACGGTAGCAAGTGGTTACAGTGGCGGTGGCTCTGGCGGAAGTGTTTTAGTTGTTGCTGGATCAGTATCAGGTGGAGGTAGTATTACTGCAAATGGTGGGGACTCATTTGGTAATGCAGGTGGTGGAGGCGGTGGAAGAATAGCAATATATTATTCTTTAGCTAATAATTTCAGTGGTAGTGCAACTGCAACTGTTGGTGCTACAGGATCTGGTGGAGGTAACGGAACTGTTAATGGCCCTGTAAATGCCTTTTCCAGTCCCCCTGATCCACCTACAGCTTTAGGTGGTAACACTCTTCTTGATGGAAGTTTTTCTACTAATACTCAACCAACTTTAAATTTAACACTATCAGATCCTGATAGCTCACAAACCGTGCAATTTAGAATTCAAATAAGTTCTGCATCAGATTATTCTGCATTAGTTGTCGACTATACTTCTGCATTGGCAGCACAAGGCGCAACTTCTTTTACAGTCGGTCAGGCTGCAGGATCAGGTAGTTATAGCGTAGGATCGGCCAGTCAAACTCTTTCTGATGGAAATTATTATTGGCGAGTAAAAGCACTAAATAGCTTAGGTGCATCGTCGGATTATGTAAACGCTTCATATTGCGTTTTTAATAACACTTGCGATCTTTCTGGTTCCGATAACGCACTAACACTAAATGATAACGCTACAGTTGCAACTGCTAAATTTGGAAAAGGTTTGTCTTTAGATGGAACCAACGATCGGGCAAATTTTAATACGACTACAAATATTCCTACAGGACAAAATCAAATCACTATTGCCGCGTGGGTAAATGCGACGACCTTAGGAGCTACCTGGCGAAATATTATTGCCAGAAATGATAGTCCGCAAAGCTTTGCAATTTATAATACAAGTGGCAGTCCCGGAAAATTAAGTTTCACTGCAGACGGTGGAACAAATACCGGAATATCTGTTACAACCTTAAGTACAGGCAATTGGTATCACGTTGCCATGGTTACCGATGGCACTAAAACAAAATTATATATAAATGGTTCGCTAGATGCACAAACTAATTTTAGCGGAACAATTCCTTCGACAGGTGGAATTGCCATTGGAGCTGATCCTTCTGGTACCAATGCCTGGGCAGGAAAAATTGATGATGTACGAATTTACAATCGTACTTTTAGCTCATCAGATATACAAATTCTTTATAATTGGGGTCCAAACCCTTCTGGTTATTGGAATTTTGACGAAGCCGTAGGTGGAACTGCTTATGATAGTTCTGGAAATTCAAATAACGGAACAGATAAAGGGACAACTATTGTTCAAGGCAAATTTGGAAGAGGAAGAAACTTTAATGGTACAAGCGATAATATTATTGTTTCACATGTTATTCCTGGAGTGCAAACTGTAGGATTTTGGATCAAACCTACTACAACAACTACTAGCGTTCTAAGATTGACAAATTCGATTTATATTTCGGCATCAGCAGGAACTTTGTCAGCGACAGGGTTTTCGTCTCCCATAATTTATGTAAACAGTATTGTCACTTCCACAATCACAGCTAATGTTTGGCAGCATGTTGAAGTCACCACAGCAACTGCAATTACTGCAACTTCTATAAAATTTGGGTTTGCCAATTCATCTTATTTTAGTGGAATAATGGATGATGTTCGAATATATCCATATGTTAGGTCGGTTAAACAAATAGTTTCTGATATGAATGCTGGCCATCCTAACGTTGGTTCACCAGTTGGAAGTGCCGTAGCTTGGTGGAAATTCGACGAAGGTGTTGATAATACCTGTAGTGGTGGTACAAACGATGTTTGTAACTTTGGATCAGCGGGATCCACGCTAGATGGTGCAGAATCTAATATGTCAATTCCAGCTACTTCCACATCTGGTTGGACATCTTCCGGAAAATTTAATAAAGGCCTGATCTTTGACGGTAGTAATGATTTTGTTAGCCTACCAAATTCTGCGGCATTTAGTCCTGGATCAGGAGATATTACAGTTTCTGCTTGGGTTAAACCTAGTTCTGTAAATTCTGCACAACATTGGATCTTTTCTGATTATGGATCAGATACTAATAATTTATATACGCTCTTCATAACTGCAAGTAATAAATTTGAGTTTTTGATTCGCGATGGTAGCGGAAATACCGCAACAGCAGACAGTACTACAACCCCGAATACGGGGCAATGGTATCACTTAGTTGGTACACGGTCTGGGACCACGTCCTATATTTATGTTAATGGGATCTTGCAGGGATCCGGAACCAATGCCTCCTTGGGGACAGTAACAACTTTAGATGGATCAGTTCCGGCCATTGGTATTTATAGCCAAGACCAGGTCGTGTCACCTTTTGCCGGTACAATCGATGAAATGAAAATTTACAATTATAACTTGACCGCTGACGAAGTTAAAGTTGATTACAACAGAGGAGTTAATTTGCAAATGGGAGTTGAAGATATTGGTCAAAATCTTTCTGATGGTGCGGGCAGTGCTCCTATTTTCTATTGGGATCTAAACGAAAAAACTGGTACTACTACTTTTGATAAAGGAGGCGGAGGTATAACTGGTACTTTTACGAGTGCGACGACATGGGTCCCTGGAAAATTTGGCTATGCCCTCAATTTCAATGGCAGTGATACTCGCGACACTGGCAGCGCAATGGTATCCACTGCAACTTCTAACATCACCATGGAGGCCTGGCTTTATCCCACTACACAAGGAGTCAGTAGCATTTCAATCCCATTCTACAATGGTAATAGTGGTGCCAATGGCTATGGTATAACCTTATCCAATGGTGCTTGCGGAGCAGGATTGCAAATTAACATCGTGGCTGGAGGACTCAGCTGCAATGCTACAGGTACGTCTACGACAATTAGTTTAAATAAGTGGACCCATGTTGCTATAGCGCTTTCTGGAAGTTCAAGCTGGAGTTTGTACATTAATGGAAGTTTGGATAGCACTGGCAGCAGAACAGTTGGAACCCCTGGAACCTCTTCATATATTGGTGGTGGTGAATATTATGGTAAGGTGGACGAGGCTAAGTTTTATAATTATGCTCGAACAGCAGCCCAAGTTGCTTTCGACTATAACCGTGGTGCGCCAATGGCATGGTGGAAATTTGACGAGTGTCAAGGAAGCACATTATATGATTATTCCCCAAATGCAAATGATGGCTACAATGGAAATAACGGTACAATAACTCCTAATACTGGCCGTTCCACAGGTAGTTGTAGTTCTGGAGTTTCAACCGAAATGTGGAATGGGGGAACAACTGGAAAATATAATTCGTCGCTGGCATTCGATGGCGCTGGAGATTATGTTGATCTAGGAGATATTTTTGACTTTAATCGCGCAGATCAGCGGACTTTTTGTGCTTGGGTATATTACACAAGTTCTGTTAACGAAGCTTCAATTTTAAATAAAAGTAACTGGAACCCTGATTATGACGGCTGGACTTTTCATATTAGCACTAATCGTACTATAAACTTTCAATATGTTAATGTTTGGCCTGAAGCATCGGTTGCAAAATCCCTTGAGTCAATAGATGCAAATACTTGGCAACATGTCTGTGCAGTTTGGAATAATACTGCAATTACTTTATATAAAAATGGTAGAGCGCTTCGCAAAGACGATGCAAATTCCTGGAATACAATTGCTAATGATGTTAATAACACGCATCATTTAAATATTGGTGGACGTGATAGTGGTTTAGGATGGTTCTTTCCAGGTCAAATAGATGATGTTCGTATTTATAACTACGCATTAAGCGGGACACAAATTAAGCAAGTTTATAATGACGGATCAGTAGTTAGATTTGGTCCTGTTACAGGATCTCCATAAAACATGAAAAGAATAAATACCCATCCAGCTGATAGATCTCTTTTAATTACAATTTTTGCGTTGCTAATTTTGGGAATTGTTTTTATTTACAACGCCACAGTTATTTATTCTCAAGATGTTTTTGGCGGTCCCTATAGATTTGTATTACTACAAATCGCTTGGGTTAGTGTTGGATTGTTGGGTTTTTACTTTTTTTATAAATTTGATTACAAAAATATTTCTAAAATTGCCTATCCACTTTTTATTGTAACAATAGGTATGCTGGGATTGTTGGCTTTAATTGGGTTACTGCCTTGCTCTGTAAATATAATTTTTTCGCCGTGTATTAACGGAGCCAACAGATGGTTTTATTTAAATCCTCCACCACTTCCGCGCCTTCCAATTTTAGGAATATTAGGATTTCAGCCTAGTGAGTTAGCTAAACTTTCATTAATTTTATATTTGTCAGTTCAAATTGATTTGGCAATAAAAAAAGGAAACAACCTTTTCACGATATTTTTAGTCAGTACAGGTTTAATTTCATTTTTAATTGCCATGCAGCCCAATATGTCGACTGCAGTTTTGGTTTTTATGATTGGACTTGTAATGTATTTTGCTTCAGAAGCTCCCTTAACTCCACTTCTGGTTTTAGGTCCTGTTGGAGGTGTAGTGGGAGTTTTGTTTATGCTAGTTTCGTCATATAGGCGCGAGCGCTTGTTAACTTTTTTGGGTGGAAGAAGTGAGCAACTAGATGCTTCAACCGGTTATCACATTAAACAAATTTTAATTGCACTCGGCTCGGGTGGGATTTTTGGAGTCGGATTTGGTCAATCGCGTCAAAAGTTTCAATATTTGCCAGAGGTTGCCGCAGATTCCATATTTGCTGTTATAGGTGAAGAATTAGGATTTATAGGAACTACTTTTTTAGTTCTTTTGTTTGGCTATTTAATTTACAAAGGCTATAAAATCGCTCAAGATGCGCCTGATATGTTGGGAAGATTACTAGCAACTGGGATCACTACTTGGATAGGACTTCAGTTTTTTATTAACGTTGCTGCAATGACAAGGTTCATTCCGCTTACCGGAGTCCCGTTACCTCTAATTTCATATGGGGGATCATCTATGGTCTTTAGTTTGATGGGACTGGGAATATTAGCTAATATATCATCACATGAAAGTAGCAATAACAGGCGGACATCATAGTTCAGCCGTTCCGGTAATAAAAGAGCTCAAAAAACTTGATCCGAATGTCACAATTTGGTGGTTTGGGCACAAATACTCGCTTAAAGGTGATAAAAATCCAACTCTAGAATATCTCGATATAACAGCTTTAGATATTAAATTTATTAATCTGCACGCTGGAAAAGTTTATAAGACTTTCGATATTACTAGGCTTTTAAAAGTTCCATATGGATTTTTTGAGGCATTAAGTTATCTATCTAAATTCAAACCTGATGTAATTGTTTCATTTGGTGGATATCTGGCTGTACCTGTTGTTGTCGCCGGCTGGTTTTTGGGGATTCCGTCAATTACACATGAACAAACATTAGTTGCCGGTTATGCCAATAAAGTTATTTCCCGATTTGTAAATAAAATTTTTATTTCGTGGCCGCAATCGCAAAAATACTTTGACGAATCTAAAGTTGAATATTCTGGTTTACCTATTCGTGAAGACGTTTATACAGTTTCTTCAAACAACTTTGAATTAGATACCTCATTGCCAACAATTTACGTTACCGCCGGAAAAACCGGATCGCATAAAATGAACGAAGTAGTCAAAGGTATTCTTCCGGAACTTTTAAATATTAGTAATGTAATTATGCAGTGTGGAGATAATTCAGTTTTTAACGATTACGATGCTATTTTAAATAATTACAAAAGTTTGGCAGTTAATTGTAAAGGCAAATTTTATTTGCGTAAATTTGTTCGCGACGACGAAATTGGAGAAGTTTTTAATAAATCAGATTTGCTAATATCTAGATCTGGAGCGCATATTATTTCTGAAATCTTATTACTGCAAAAGCCGGCAATTTTAATACCTATTTCTTGGGTATCCCATAACGAACAATATATAAACGCTCAATATGTTAAAGACGTCGGTCTCGGCATAATTTTAGAAGAAAAAAATTTTACTTGTGAAAACTTACTAGATACTATAAAAGAAACTCTTAAAAACCTTGCAAATTATAAGATAAAATCCCATTTTATTCCTGAAAATAAAGCTTCTCCGCAAGAAGTAATTGCCCATGAAATTATTAAATATAAAGTCACAAAATAAAAAGTATAAATTTGTTCCAAAAAGCAAAGATAATACTTTACGTTATTACAACAAAGAAAAAATTATCAAACGTAGAAGTCACGCAAGTTTTGAATTTCATTCAATATTAAAAAAAGTTGTGAAATTAGGTAATGCGTTGTTTTTGCCAGTATTGATTTTGGCAATTCTTTCTGTGCTATATTTAGTTTTTTTTAAATTAGATACTTTTAAAATAAAAAACGTATCCGTGCAAGGTGCAAAAAAATATGTTAGCTACAACGATCTTCAAACTTTAGTTCAAAATAAAGCTCTTGGGCAAAATATATTCTTATTTAATTCTCAACAATTAAATCATGTATTAACCGATACTTTTTTAGGAGCGAAAACCATTGAAGTAGACAAGAATTATCCAAATAAAATTTCTATTGTAGTGAATGAACGGGTTCCAACAGCTCTTTTATATAAAGAAGACAAAAACCAAGCTTATATTGTAGATACTGACGGCTTTGTTTTGGGTCCGGCAGACACGGCTTTAGCACTTCCACGAATAAAATATCAAGGAAATATTAAAGTAGGTACATTTATAGACTCCAAGCTTATTCCGGCTTATTTTGAATTAATGTCAGATATAAATGATCAAAAAATAAAAGTTAGTAGTATCTCTTTTTATCCTAGATACATGCAATTGTATGTAGATAATGCGACTCAAGTTAACATAAGTAGCGATAAGAGTATAAGTGATTCTCTAAAATTATTTACAGAAGTTTATAAACAATTGAGCCTACAAGGAAAAAAAGTAAGTAAAGTTGATTTACGATATGATAAAGTAATAGTATCATATGAGTAGCTCGCAGCGAATGTATTGACTTCGTCTTCCTTCCTCGCAAGGCTCGGAAGAATAATTTAAAACATTCGCGAAGAGTGCCATCCAAAAGTTCATTATGCCTAAAGAAAAAATTATTACAGGAATTGATATTGGTTCCACTAAAATTAGCACGACAGTAGCTTCGGTATCTGAAAACAAAGTCTCGGTAATTGGTGTTTCAGGCAATGTTCCTTCAAAAGGCATTAATAAAGGAAATATTGTTGATATAGATGTTGCTGTAGAAGTTATCTCAAATAGCTTAGAACGAGCTGAAAGAATGGCCGGAGTTTCAGTGTCGTCAGCGTATGTAACTATAAACGGAAGTCATATAGAAACAAAAAACTCTCATGGAGTAGTAGCAATTAATCCACATAACAATTCAGAAATTAGCCCAGATGACGTGGCTCGCGTTGTTGAAGCCGCGCAAGCGATTTCACTTCCGTCAACAAGAGAAGTAATTCATGTAATTCCTAGAGATTTTATTGTCGATTCGCAAGACGGCATTAAAGATCCAGTTGGAATGTCTGGCGTTCGTTTAGAAGTCGAAACTAATATCATTCACGCTTCTTCTACCGCAATGAAAAATTTAGTTAAATGTGTTCAACAAGTCGGCGTCAACGTCGACGATTTGGTTTATACCGGAATTGCGTCGGCAGAGGCCGTTTTGACCGACACTGAAAAGGAATTAGGAACAATTTTAGTAGACATTGGAGGTGGAACGTCTTCAATGATTGCATTTTTAGAAGGCAGCCCAGTTTATAGTAGTGTTTTACCAATCGGTGCCAAGCACGTAACTATTGATTTAGCTTATGGACTCAAAGCTCGTCTTGAAGATGCAGAAAAAATTAAACTAACACTTAGTGAAGAAAAATACGATAGTTTAGCAGCCTCAATGGATAAAACTAAGCGCAATGAAGAAATAGATTTATCTGAATATGGTTTAGAAACCGAATCATTACCTAAAAAATTTTTATACGAAATTATGGAAGCACGCATGAACGAAATTTTTACCCTTATTGCGCTCGAAATTAAAAAGGCTAACTTATCGGGCAAAATGCCAGCAGGAATTGTTTTAACTGGTGGTGGCGCTCTTACCGGAGGAATTGAAAAAGTCGCCAAAAACGTTTTAAAGCTTCCAGTAAGAATAGGTTATCCAAAAGGAGTGACCGGTTTGATCGACGAAATTCAAGGTCCGGCCTTTGCTGCAACCGTTGGAGCCGTGTTATATGGAGTCAATTTAAATAAGTCTCAATCCGTCTTGTCATTAGATAAAAACCGTGGTAAGTTAAACTCAAGTTTTTCAAAACTGCTGGACAAGCTTAAATCATTTCTGCCCTAACAAAAGTCTTTAAATATGTATATTAAACCTGAAGTAGAACGCTTTGCAAAAATACGAGTAGTTGGTGTAGGTGGCGCCGGCTGCAACATTATTAATACAATGATCGAATCGCAGCAAATTGCTGGAGTCGAGTTTATTGCTGTAAACACAGACGCTCAAGCTCTCTCAATTAACAAAGCTTATGTAAAAATTCCTATCGGCCAAGATTTAACAAATGGTTTGGGTGCAGGTGCGAATCCAGAAATTGGTAAGCAAGCTGCTGAAGAATCTTTAGAATCTATCAAAGCCAATTTAGAAGGCTCTGACATGGTTTTTGTAACCGCAGGCATGGGTGGCGGAACAGGAACTGGTGCTACTCCAATTATTGCTAATATCGCCAAAGATTTAGGTGCTTTAACAATTGGAGTTGTAACTAAACCTTTTGCATTTGAAGGTGCTCAACGTATGAAAAATGCCGAAAGAGGAATCGAAGACCTAAGAACAACCGTTGATGCGCTTATTACAATTCCAAATCAAAAATTATTAGATATTGCTGACGATAAAATGACTTTGCTAGATGCTTTTAAAGTTTCTGACTCTGTTTTGAATCAAGGTGTACAAGGCATTTCAGATTTAATTGTTATGCCAGGATTAATTAACGTCGACTTTGCAGATGTTCGCGCAATTATGAAAGACGCCGGTTCTGCATTAATGGGAATTGGTATTGGAACTGGTGAAGGTCGTGCGGCTAATGCAGCG
>DATIHK010000053.1:0-10614 GCA_035480775.1 Saccharimonadales bacterium (SeqCode)
CGCAAACACAAGTAGCGATAGGAAGTAATGGATTCAGCCACAATCACGATCTAATTTTGGAATTGACACAAAAGCACTACGAAGAATACGAAGGATTTCGGTAAACAGTTGTATGATTATCCCCAGGGGCGCTGCAATGCAAACCTGGGCGATTTTTTAATTAAAATTAGCCTTTAAAGTCTTTATTAAAAATCTCAACATCTTCAGGAGTTCCAAGTCCCCACATAAAATCACTGTGAGACAAAATTACTTTATCTCCACGAGCAAGAAGTTCATTGTAAACTGGACAAACGTAATATTCATTATTAACTCTAATGTTTTTTTGAATCATCTGCTTTGCACCCCAAACATAATCAGATCCGTGAGAAAAATAATAAAGACCTACAGTTGCGTGGTCAGAAATCGGGTCTTTTTCTTTTACTTCTGTAACATATCCTTCATCATTTACTTTAGCAAAACTCCATTTTGGATGAGTTGCATAAAACACCGGAATAATGCCTTGAACTTCATGTCCTCGAGTTTTAATTTGCTCTTCTAAATCGCACGAAAAATATTGATCGGTATTATAAATTGCAATATCTTCGTCAGTATTTATAAGATCTTCGGCCAAAAGTACATCAGAAGCAGCTCCGTCTTTAACTCCATCTGTATACACAAAATCTATTTGGACATCTTTATACAAATCTTTTAATTTTTGGTCTAGCTTGTGTTCTTCGGCATGATCTTTTCTTAATATAAAAATAATTTTATGATTTAAAAGAAATGGCAACGAATCGGTAGCCCATTTAATCATAGGCTTTCCTTTAATTTCTATTAATGGTTTCGGAGTTGTGATTCCGGCTTTTACAAACCTAGACCCTTTACCAGCGATTGGCATAATAACTATCATAAGTTTTTTAAAATATACCTTTCATCACCACTTAATATATCAGATTGCACATCCTTTCGCAGCAGATGCAGATTTTTTGTGGAGTTATACAATTCTTTAAATAAAGCATATAGTTTTTGATATTGTTCGTGATGCACTTTTTCTGGAGTTACTATTTTGCGGATTTTTACTATATCTTTTAATCCATTTAAATCAATAAGATTTAGAGTAAACATGGATATTAAACACGACCCCAATGCGGTACTTTCTTCTTCGGCTAATAAGTGGATTTCTTTGCCTGTAACATCTGCTCGCAACATCGAACCCAACTCTGACTTAGCAAATCCTCCAGAAAGTTTAATATTAGAAACTTGCAAACCACTTTTTTCGATTTCGTTTAGCATATCGGTAATCATAAAAGCGCTGCTTTCATAAACACTTCTAATAAAATCTTCACGTCTGTGAAATTTTTCGATTCCAAAAAAAAGTCCGCGCACTTCTGTATCCCAAAAAGGAGCTCTTTCGCCTAAAAGATAAGGCATAAATAAAAGCCCTCTAGCTCCAACTGTACTATGTGTAGCTTCTTCTTCCATAAGTTTATAAATAGAATCATCTTTAGCCGCGTCTTCATAAAATGCTTCTTTCGCCCATTCCATAAGACCACCATCTAAATTGTTAGAACCTCCAACTACAAATTTATTAAAAAGTAAAAATTCTTGAGATAAAAGATTAGATTTAAATTTTTTTCTTTTATTGGATAATGTTCTTAATGACGAAACAGTTCCTACAACATTACTGCTATCACCTTCTTGTGCCACACCAGTTCCCCAAAAAGCGCACAGCGCGTCGTATGTAGTTAATATTACTTTAGAGTTTTTTGAAATGCCGGTTTTACTTACAACATCAGGTGTCGTTGGTCCTACAATATTTCCACATCTGACAACTTCCGGAAATAATTCTTTTCCTAAATTAAAATGACTCAATATCTCATCAAAAAATATATTGTATTTTTCGTGAAAATAAAATTTGTGGGCATTTAAATCATCGGTTATATATCTTCCTGTTAATTTATAAATTAAAAAATCATTTGGAGATAAATATTTAAAAACTTTTTTGTGTAAAGATGGCTCATTATTTTTAAACCATAATATTTTTGGCATCAAATAACTAGCTAAGGGTAAAAATTCATCTTTGGCTGCAAAGTGATGCGGATAACGCTCTTCTAATTTTAACGCTTCTTTGGTGGCCCGTTTATCAGAAACCATTATACTGTTGTAAATTGCCTTTCCAGACGAATCAACAGGAATTAAACACGATGACGATCCGGTAACAGATAAATATAATTCAGAATCTTTAAGTTCAGAAATATTATGAACAGCATCCTTTAATAAAGATTCGGCTTTGTTCCACCAATCTTCGGCATTTTGTTCTACTTGGTCAGCACCAACAATAGTTTCAACTGGATGCCAACCATGCCACAATTTTTGAGCTTTGTCGTCAAAGACTATTACTCTGACGCTTCTTAAGCCTAAGTTTATTACTATAAAATATTGATTTTGTCCTTTTTCTGACATATTTACTTTATTTTTGAGCAGTTACTTTAATCATTGGCCAAAAAAGTTTGGAGTTTGTACATAAGTAATCGGCGTAACCTCTTAAACTTTTTGGAACAAATTCGAGGTCAGTTTTAACTTTAAATTTATCGACATCTACTTTAGTAAATCCACAATTTATATGAATCTTTTTTATTGTGCTCGGCAAAAATGAAAATTCATATCCAAACATCATATGCTTTCCACCCAAAAGCTTAATGTGAATTAGCTCAGCCAGTTGCTTTAGAATAGGAAAGTTAGGAATATTTCCCCAGATCTGTCTATAAGTTAAAGAACCTAAATTTAGATGTGGAACTGTGTTCACACTAACTCCTTGTTGTTTTAAAACTCTATAAAGTTCGCATACAGCAGTCGATGTATTTTCAAAATGTTCGATCACGCCACCACCGTAAATAAGATCTACTACGTCATTTTTTAAAGGCATTTTTTGTATATCTCCGTGTATCAAAATATAGTTATAAATGCCTTTGTCATCTAGCATCTTTTTGGCAATTTTTAATGCAGTTGGAGAAAAATCTATTCCTATTATCAAACCAACATCTTTTGCCAAGCTTTGACCTAAAAAAAATGTTCCACACCCGATTTCTAGATATACTGTATCGCTAGATAATGCTTTGGCTTCAATCAACTGATTTACAACGTCATCTTTAAACCGGTTTTCGTAATATTTAAAATTATTCTCTAGTTCATTGCGAGCTAGTTGATTACGATAAAGCTCATCCCATTTTTCAATAGAAAGCATTAAATCATCTGTCATATTTGGAACAATCGAAAGAATATCGCCTTCTAAAACAGAATAAGTTGCATCACACGAAGAACAAATTAGTTGGTCATCTTTAAGAAACAAATCAGATTTGCAAGATGGACAACATATATATTGTAACGAATCATTAATCTTCATTGCTACTTTTATAATTCCTAATTACTCCTATAAATAGAATTCAACCCATTATCATAGACTTTGCTATATCGAATTTGTGATAGATACGTATCTATATCTTGGGCTCTAGAACCTGTGGAATCAATAGTGTGTTTGGCGGATTCAATACAAATAAGTTCAGGCCTAAATAAATTCCAATCATTACTTTCAAGAACTTTTAAATCAAATCCTTCGGTGTCTATACTAAAAAAGCTTATTTTTTTTGCGGAACAATGTTTTTTTAGAATTTCGCTCAAGGGAAGTACCTCGATAAGTAAAGTTCCTTCTAGCTTGTAACCTTGTTTAATATAATTTTGAGCTTCTTCTTTTGAAAATGTAGATAAAGTTTGTGTAGAAAATTTATAATATTCTAGTTTCTCTGAAGATACTCCCACTCCAACGTTTAAATTAATATCTTTAGGTCTTTCGTCAACAAATTTAGAATAGCTTTGGTTATCTGGTTCTATGTTTATGCCATTCCACCCTTTATCATAAAATCTTTTAGTATTACTAAAACGCACAGGATCGTAAGCTCCTACATCAACATAAAATCCAGAATGACTGTCTTTGAGCAATTTTTCGATCACTAAATCTTCGTGATGTTGGCTGTAAGAATGTTGAATTGTTTGAAAATATAGGCGATAAATGAGCTCACTAAACAAATAAACTATCGAGTTAAATATTCCATATACTTTGAGCTTTTCTAAGGTGTTCATCACGAATTATTATACCGTAATACCTTAATATGTATAATAAAACTATGAAAATCCTACTTCTGGGCGGATCAAGGTTTATCGGTCCAAAATTAGTCGATCAACTATACAGCGAAAACGATTTGGTTGTATTCAACCGAGGTAATAATAAATTTAATTATCCGAAAAATGTAAAATATGTTCGAGGAGATAGAGATATTCCACAAGACTTAAAACAAATTGAAAACACTTTATTCGATTTAATTATTGATACTTGCGGCTACAATGAATTGCAAATCGAAAAATCTGCAAATATAATTGCGAATACTAAAAAATATATTTTTATTAGTTCCGCTGCAGTTTATAAACTCGGTAAAAAAGAACTTTTAACTGAAACTGACGAATTAGAACCAAATACAGCTTTCAAACAATATGGAGTAGGAAAAGTTTCTGCCGAAAACAAAATAAAACAAATACGAAACAACGCCAATCTTTCTACTTTTATTCTAAGACCTCCATATATTTTAGGGCCAAATAATCCATTTAATCGGGAAAATTATTTTTTCGACAAGCTTATTAAGAATGAAGTAATAGATATTCCTTGCGATGATGTAAGAGTATCATTTGCCGATGTGGATGACGTTGTAAAAGCTGTTATTTTATTTAAAAACATGGCAGCAGTCGGAATTAATATATTTAATATTGGAGATAATAAGACTTATAACTTTGTGGATTTGACTCAACTATGCGCTAAAGTATCAGGCAACAAAGTAAAGACAAATATTAATAAAAATGTGGAGGGGTTTCCGTTTCAGTGTCTACCACTTGCAGTTAATTCTGACAAGTTAAATCGCCTAACCAAAACTCTACCTACTCCTTTGGAAAAAACGCTTTTCAAATCCTGGGAATTTTATACTCAAAATAAAAAGAAAAATAACGCCTAATAAAGAGACAATCGTAATCATTAAACCTGTATAAAAAGTTTTGGGATAATATTTAACTATAATTGTGCTATCACCTTGTGGAACAAAAAATCCCATAAATGAAATATTAGTTCTGGTAACCACATAAGGATTGCCGTTTAATGTTGCTTTCCACTCTGCATAGTAAGGCTGAGATGTGGCAATAAATGAAGGTTTTGTTGCATGAACTTTAATTTGCAACTCATATGGTTGTAAAAATGAAAATGAAACTGTCCCTGTACCAAGATCTGTGGCTGATTTAGCAGAATCTGGGCTAATTAAAGCTTCATTTAGCGGGTCCATTTTTTGATTTGATAATATTTGCGCAGCAGCCTCATCTGTCTTTACTGCAACTTTTTTTACAAAATGAATATATGGAATTAAATTTTTATTTTCGAATACTTTAATTTTAACTCCTTCTGGTGCTTCGTCTAACCCAGATGGAACTGGAGCACTAAGATAGTATTTACTTCTATTCTGTGAAGTAACTGTTTCGGTAAAAGCGAGTTTATAGTCTTCTCCCACAGTTTCAGATCCGCTCACTATATATTTAACATTACTAACTGTATCTACTAAATTATTTCGTGGTTCAAGAGGCATGAGTGCAAGCATTTTATTTAGCACACTAGATCTATATACTAGATATCCATCAATATGGTTAATATTATTAAGTGCTGAGGCATAATTATTGGGAATTTGTCTTACATCAGATCTGTCTGTAAAGTTTTTTCCAGCTGTTATAAATTTTATGACATCAGAATTTGCAAACAATTTATCTGGATTCTTTCCATAATTATTAATAGGGTAATTCTTAGCAAACATAAAAAGATCAGAAAAAATAACTACAAATATTAATACTTTTAAGTAGTTTTGATTTTCTGGTTTAATTATGCCAATACAAAGAATAGACAAAGAAAACAAAATATAAAACAAAATAACTACATTAAGAAATGAAAATATATGCACCGATTGTGAACCAGGAATAAACTTCCAAAGAATTTGATCGCCGAGTATTACTAATAAAAATAATCCAGAAGTCATTAGCACAAACAATTGAAGCAAAATTTTATTGTATTTAACTAGTTGTAGCTTTACCTCATCGTAATATGTAGTGATATTTTCTAATCCGAATGCAGCTACTATACTCAAACAAAAAAAGCTTATATAGGCAATTTTATTTATATTTCTAAACGGTTTCATTAATGGAAAAAGTACGATGTAAAATATGTCAAATATCGGCGTTTCTCCACCTAGCGAAAAAAGTAAAAATAGAATAGAAATAAAAAAGAAAAACACCACCAATTTGTTTTTACGAAAAAATGCTGGCACGATCAAAAGCAAGGTTAATATTCCAACATATATAACTGGCGTAGTACCTGAATATAGTTCTAAAACACCACCCTCGGCATAACTATGAGCCGACATATATGGCATAATTAAATCTGGAAGTTCGCGAAACTTAACATCACCACCGTATGCCGAAAGTCCATAATCAAGGGCAGCGCGGTCAGAAACTTTTGGAACCTCTAAACCAGGTAATACTACGACTCCCGCAATAATTACTGCAATTGAAAAAGAGAAAACTATATATAAAAATGATTTTTCAATATCTATTTCTTTGTAGCGAATCAAAAAAAGCGTATAAAAAATCAAAAAATAAATATGATAAGTTATAGCGTTTTGCCATGCGAAAGTTGTTATAGGTACTGCAAATACCAATCCAAATATTAGCGCTTTATTAAGCGAAGGCTTTCTTACTAAACTGTCATAAGTAAGGAATATTAAAGGTAGCCAAGTCATACTAATTAATAATCCAGTGGTGTTGGTAAATGCGATGATATTTCCGTTGAACATATAAATTATGCCGCCAATAAATGAAGAAAATTTAGATAATCCCAAACGTCTTAAAAAGAAGTAGGTGCAAATTCCTGCAAATGACATATGAAAAACAGTTATAGCTTCCATCAGAACAAAGAATCGTTCCATTCCAAACTTAAAAATGATCGAAAATATTACAAGAAAACCAAGTGGTGGATAAAAAACTAAAGAATCTGGTCTGGTGAGTAAGGGAATACCATAAAAAGTGTGCGGATCCCACAATGGCAGATGGCCTTCTACAAACTGATTCATAATAGATCGAAGTGTGTAAAACGAAATTAAAGAATCATTGCCAAAATACACTTTATCTGAAATAGGTGCAAAGTTTCTCCAAAAAACTATAAAAGGTAGTATTAAAAATATTAAAAGAAAATAGTTATTTTTAACAAAAACACTAAGTTTTTGCATTTAATAGGCTCCTAGTCTCAGGTCCAAGGTTGCAAGCGACATCAAATATCGAAAGGTACGGAATAAAATCCCCATGTAGTTGATTATAAACTGGGTGCTGAAAATTGTGAAACACTAATTCTATATTTTTTCGCTTAAAGTCATCGGGATTGTATAGTTTTACTCCGGCCTGTCCGTTTAAATACCTGTTAGCATGAACAAAATTACAAATATCTAAAATATAAGACAACTTGTCGATCTTCTTTAGAGGCAAATCGTGCGCTAAGACTATTTTTGTATTTAAGCCTAAATAATCGACAAAAAACTTTATTATTTCTACATTTAAATCTACAAGATACTTTGGATTAGCATTGTAAATTTTTGCGACTTCCGGAAATATCTCTTCGAAAAAAAGTGTCTTTTTATAATTTAGTTCGAGTGTTTTTAATTGTTTAGATACCCAACCTGTTGAATAATTTATTTTTACTTCGGTAATTAAATCTCCAAAATTTCTCTCAATAGGAATTGTTAGCCACGTAGCACCTTGAGATGTTTTAACTCTATTTCGTTGCTGCCACGATTGTCTAGAAAACTGAACTGTGTCTAAAATTACAAATATATCGGCCTGGTGAATTAAATCAAAATATCCAATCCACGGAAGAAAAGTGGGTTGATTTATTACTAGTGTTGTAGTGTTACTCATAAACTTTTTGGATTTTATATAAATTTTTGCTCGGAATCTTTAAAATCATTGCCTTTGCTGCAAATGCGAACAATTTAATCTTACGCAATATGTCATATCTAGTATTTCCGTATGTTCTTGGGACAGTAGAAACAAAGTAGTAACCAATTCTTGCAGGAACTTGAGCGAGCGAACCTGGAAAAAAATCGACTCGATTTTCTAAGTTTTTATAACGCAACAGAAAATCTTTGTTAAAAACTTTCAACGAAGTTTGGTCTCGTGGAATATAAATAGACCCAAATAAATTTAGTAATACCCAAAATATCTTAGAAAGTAAGCCATTTCCGAGACTAGTACTTTTTCTTGTTCCATAAACAATATCGTAATTTTCTTCTCGTAATTGGTCTAGCATACGAGGAATAAATTTGGGAGGATTTTGCAAATCTATATCTATTATAACTACATAGTCGGCATCGCTATCAGAAATAGAATCTAAACAAGCAAATAAAGCTGGATGTTGGCCATAATTGCCAGCAAGATTAACTATTCTCAACATTGTCCCTTTGTTTTTTTCTTCTAAAAGCTTGTGGAGTGTTGAATCAGTGCTGCCATCGTTAGTTATTATAAATTTAAGGTTATACGACTTTTCTAGCTGATTTTTAATTTCAGAAAAGAAATAATCTATTGAATCTTCTTCATTATAGGCTGGAGCAACGACCAAAACAGTTCTCTTATTCTTTTTTAGATATTTTGCATTGTTATAAACTTCACTTTCAAAATTTTCGATTGCGTTGCTCTCGAGTAAGTCTAAGACTTCATTTACACCATATTCTACTGTTCTTTTGCAATCAAATTGTAAAACGCTTTCTAGACGATCAAAGTTTACGCGATAATTTCTTTTGTCTACATTAGATTCATCTTTAAGCGCTACTGAGTTGGGAACCGCTTTGACAATAATATCTCCTATTTGATTAATAGTTAGATTGTTAATAGCATTTCCTACATTAAATACTCGGTGTGTTAATTTATCTTCAGGAAAAAATGCGGCATGAATAAATGCTTCAGCAGCATCTTGAACATGAACATTAGGCCGCCATTGATCACCTCCAAAAATTGAAAAAGTTCCCCTTTGACTCGCCATTGCTGTTAAAAAATTAACAACTAAATCAAAGCGCATTCTTTTAGATACGCCAAAAACTGTTGAGAGTCGCAATATCACTGGAGATATATACTCAGATTCTTTTAATAAGACTTCTTCACACATTAAGCGAGTTTTTGCATAAAGCGAAAGCGGACTTAATTCAAAGTCTTCATCAGCTAGTGCATCTTTTGTATCTCCATAAACACTACAAGATGACGCAAATACGACTCTTTTTACTTGATATTGTTTACAAACATCTATTAAATGTTTTATCGCTAAATAGTTAGTTTTTATAGTTTCATCTTCGTCAATATTGCACGCAGGATCTCCCACAATAGCAGCTAAGGCAATTACAGCATCTTGGCCTTTTACTGCTTGCATGACAGATTTAAGATCACCAATATCACCAAAAATGAATTTGAAATTTTTATTGTCTTTGAATTCTGTAAGTGAATTAGTTCCGTAGTAAAGGTTATCTAGTACAGTTACTTCGTGATTCATCGCTAGTAGCTTTGAAGTGACAAAATATCCAATATATCCTGCACCACCTGTAACCAGTATTTTCATGAATTTATTTTAACAGTTTCTTATTCAGCTGTTTTACAACACTAATGACTTTAGATACATCTGCGTCAGTCAGACCCGGATACATCGGAAGTGTTGCTACTTTATTAAATATTTCTTCGGTATTAACTAAAGATTTTTTTGATCCTCGATATTTTTTAAATATTGGATGAAAATGCATCGGAATGTAGTAAACGCTCGAAGCAACTCCAAGTTTTTCCATTTCTTCCATAAATTTATTTCTATCAATATCTTTATTAACAAATATTGGATAAAAGTTCCAAACATGTTCGACCGGAAACTCTAGATAAGGAGAACTAATGATTTTTGTATCTTTTAGTTCTTTATAATATCTTTGAGCAATTTTTTTACGAGTCGCTATAAATTTATTTAAATTATCTAATTGGTGTAGTCCTACTGCTGATTGAATATCATTCATATAGTACTTTAATCCTGGTTCTACAACTTCAAAAAACCAACTAGTTCTGCTTTGGTGGCGCTTCCAAGCACTGGCATTTACACCTAATTTAGAAAGTAAGCGAAACTTTTCAGCAATTTTAGTATTGTTGGTAGCTAAAGCTCCTCCTTCAATAGTTGTAATGTTTTTTGTAGGATAAAAACTAAAGCAAGTAAAGTCTGCAACGGCTCCTACTTTTTTGCCTTTATAATTTGCCCCCATTGATGTAGCAGAATCTTGCACGATATAAATATTTTTACCTTTTATGATTTTTCTAATTTTATTAATATCAGATGGTAATCCTGCGTAATCTACAGGTACTATTGCTTTTGTTTTGGAGGTTATTAATTGCGCAATTTTTTCAGTATCAATAGTTAGAGTTTCTGGATTAACATCAACAAATACTGGTTTGAGTCCTAAATTTAAAAGTATATTTCCAAGTGATGTGTAA
>DATIHK010000054.1:0-22022 GCA_035480775.1 Saccharimonadales bacterium (SeqCode)
CTGTTTCTATTACTTTTAACACTCCATCCGAAAAAACCAAAGTTTGGTCAAATGCAACATTTTTTGTTGGTGGAATTGGATCTTTACTTATAGAACTTGAATCATTCAAATTATAAACAGTTACCCACAGAGGTCTTTCACCTGCGTCTGGAGCTCCTGACTCTAAAACGGCCAAACGGTTATTAGGTAAAAAAAGTAAATCAATTGCATCAGCAGATCCCAATACTGTAAGTTGCCAGCTTTTATCTTGGACAACAGAATAAACACTTATAGCACCGTCAATTCCACCCGAAACACTTTGTACTGCCGCAAATTTTTTATCTGTAGAAAGTACTGGCTTCATATTTGGACAACCTGGGGCTTTCATAACACTTCTGAAATTAGTTTCAATAGTAGATGGTCCTTCTGTCGTAGAAACCGCAATGTTGCAATCGTTCATAACACTTAAATTAATTATCGTCGCTGTGCTTTGTGAAGGCACAATAGTTGTTTTTTTAGTTACAGAATCCTTAAAATTTGAAAGTGCTGTCAATACTACAACTATAATGACAAAAATTACCGGATATGCCAAAGCTGCAAAAATAAAAGCAAGAAATGATTTATCTTGATTCAATCTTTTAGCGATAATAAAATAAGAAACGATAGAACAGATCCATAAAACGGGAAATAAAACTGCTTCTACATAATACAAAACAAATATAGAACTAAGCTCATAACTATTCCTAAGCATAAGCTTTAAAGCAACTAAATTTAGAATTACAAAAAAGAATGCGTTTAAAATTAAAATGACCTCTGCCTTGCGAAGAAATCTCATTATGTAAAAGTATACTAAGTTAATTACGGCAAAGAAAGTGATAATATTAGTTCATGAAGAGTATTGATGAGCAAATCAATGAGCAAGAGTATAAGGATTATGAGAAGAATCCTGTTGAATCTGCGAAAGCAGAAGTTAAAAGTGTTTTTGAAATGCATCGAGACCAACTAGAAAGAGATGTTGAAGATTTTACTGAAGCTATCCAAAACAAATTTAAAAATCCTTTGACTGAAGGTTACCGACAAGCAAGAGAAGGAATGGAACAGATAATTAAAGAAAGCCAAGCTTCTTTGGACTGGATTGATGGAAAAAAAGACGATAAGGAAACCCTGCTCTTAGTTGCAGCTCGCACAGATCGTATGGCAGATTCATACTTATGGTTTGCTAGGAATAAATTTGGTGGGGAACGCATTCTTGGAGAAAAAGCAGATAAAATAACAGATCAGGAAAAAGAAGCAATGGGTCTTGCAGGTAAATTAACTTACAGTGCAAATGTTATTAGAAATAGTTCAGAATAATACTATAAGTACTGGTGACCCCAATGGGATTCGGTCACCGGTTCTCGCTTGCTAGCTCGACCGTCGACCCCGCCTCGCTCACCTTCGTTCACTGCGGCATTCTCATCCCATTTACTTCAATACAAAAAGTGCCAACCACACAAGGTGCTTGTCACTTTTCGTGGTGACCCCAATGGGATTCGAACCCATGATCCTTGCCTTGAGAAGGCAATGTCCTAACCGCTAGACGATGGGGCCTCAATCTATCAAAATTTACCAAACGCAAAAGCTATAACTAAGGCACAAACTGCTCGAATTATAGCAAATATGCCGCTTTTAAACTTTTAATTTGATTCCTCGATTCCTCTAACCTATAATGCCCTAAACCGCACACCTCCTAGGAGACAATCTAGTGGCTACCTCACAACGTACTCAACAGTATTTTTTCAGACTGTATCATCTGCTACACACGCGTAACGAGAAGCAGCCACCAGAAAAACTCATTACGGTTAGCCCTGAAGCTGTTCAAGGAAAATTGTTAAAAATGGAATTTCGCGGTATCGCCGGATTGGTAAAACATTCGGCGCATCCAATTGATCCAACTGCTGTCGGTGACTTAAAGGGATTTCAGCAAGATTATTACAGTTTTTGGTATCCCAGGTACCGATTTAAGGCGCTACGTTCTTTGGAATGCAACTTGTCTCAAGACGGCGGTAGTTTTGGAATCGATGGCATTGATCAATATCAAGATTTTGATATTATTATCGCCTCTATTCATTGCGTCAAAGAACGCGGATGGACAGGTGAACCGCCAGCTTCTGAGTTTGTTTTGGCTTATCAAGCTATTATTCCAGAACTACTCAGTCTTAGGCACGAGGGAAAACTCGTCGCGCTTGGACATATGATGTATTACGCGCACGGGGACAACTGGGCTGATTGTTATCAAGAAGTTTTGCTAGATTGCGTTCAAAACGATATTACAGTCGGCGTTTTTCTGGACAATAAATTGCGCCGAAACTCGCAATGGACCGAACCAATGTTGTACAGCAGCGATGGTGGATTACCAGTATTGCAAGAATGGGCGTTAAAGTTTATTCGAGCGCATCCAAATGTAAAGTTCACACTAGATCCTGATATGCACGAAGATGCAGATAGTGCTTGGATGACTTTACCAAACTGGGATTTGCTCAAGCTGGTGCTGTATCGCGAAGGCATCTATTTGAATTTTTGCGATGTCGTTAACGGTTAGGCTTTAAAGGCGGAAGTGTTGTTTTTCTAGACACTTCCGCCTTTGCTTTTATTTGCCCACCACCTTAGCCCGCGCTATAATAAACCCGTGACTAAAGACAAAAAGGTACTTTTGGTATCTTTAATAATTTTCCCATTGGCATTTTTTTCTTATCTCAACTTTATGATTTATCGACCTAAGGTGTTGCACGAAATTGCAGTAGTTAAAGGTGCACATACAATAAGTATGCCTAATATTCCATATCCTGATAGTTCTATTAAATTAAGTTCTGATGTAACTTCTGATGGTCAGCAAACAATTTTGGAAGTGCCTAAATCTCCTCAAGAGATAATGATTTTTTACAATAACGCTTTAGTTTCACTTGGTTGGACAAAAGATTATCAATCTTCTTATACAGTAAATTATTCAAAAGGAAATGAAAGAATTACGATCACAGTTACTCCCAAAGATGCGAACAATTCAATTTTAAGTATTGAATATTCTAGTTAAGTTTTTGTTCCGACTAAAAATATAGCTTGCCAAGGTTGATAATGGCTACTAAAAGTATCTTTAAATAATACTTGTCCATTGCGATCTACTTCACGAGTAAATGAAACATTTGCTCCGCCCGCGGCAAAATCCACTTGTTTGACAACACCTTTTGGCAAAGTTGGATCGTCTTGATACTTTGCTGCCGGTGCACCTGAAACATTTGTAACTACTGGATCTGAAATTTTAACACTTCTGCCGTCGGGAGTTCCAAAAATTCTAAATTCAAGAACGCTATTTGGAATATCTTTATACGCCTGAATCAGCACATGATTTGGAGTATCATTTTTAAATTGAAAATCTAAAGATGGTTGAAAAACCGAGGCATCAAATCCAATAGGACTTTCTTCTTCGTAGTAATGAACTCGATATGCGTGTGGGAATCGCGTGATCACTGGCAGACCTGCATTTAAAACAGCTCTAAAAAGTGTTGTAGAAGTTTGGCAAACACCGCCTCCATCACCTAAAACTGTTCTGCCGTTTGAAATAACGTACGCAGCGTTGTAACCTGTTTTACCGCTAACTTCTCCGACAGCTTTATTAAAAGAATATACAGCTCCAGGTGGGACTAGAACTCCATCGGTTCTGTCTGCCGCTAGATTTAAATTGTGAATTCTTCCGGGAATTGAACCCACATATTTTGAATGTCCAGTTCCCAAGAGTGAGTAGATTCCGTATTTATCGGCATTATTTGCGGTTGAGATATCATTCGTGCTCACTTCTACACTTGGTTTTAATGTTAAAAAGGCGCTCTTAAAATCTGTAGTAAATTTTTTAGTATTTATCTCTTTTCCGTTTTGAGTAATTTCAAATTTCACTACCTTATCTCCATCGACTTGTGAAACTTTTCCTCGTGGTAATTGATTAACTTCTTGTCCAAGATTTTCTATAAAAGCTTGAACAGAGTTTTTGTTTAGAGTGAGATCAGGTTTATCTGACTCATTGCTAAAATCTATTAAATCTAGCTTTTGAGATGAGTTTAATTCCCACGCAGTTTCTCCGTAAGTAATTTTAAATGGATTGGCTACAATTTTTGCGACTTGATCTGTAAAACTTTGTAATTGTGCCGCTGTAAATGTTGGATCTTTCTCTTGTACCACTAATTGTTTTCTTGAAAAATCTATGTCATCGAGCGATCCAACAATTTTATTGTACAAGTCTTTATCGTCGACGATTTGTCCTACTGATGATTGCTTTAAAACGACTTGATTATTTTCTAGATCAAACTTAGCGTCTTGTCCGGGTTTATTTAAATCTCCTTGAACTTGTGCAAACTTTGCTGACAAAGCATCTTGATCGACATCATAAAAAGCTTTGACTTGTAGCTTTTTAACAAAACCCGAAAGTTTTTCTTTTGAATCGGTAAGTAAATTTCCTGTTCTACCTACTTCAAAAGCTCGGGTAACTGAAGCATCTATGTTGTAAGACAGAGATATATCATCTGGTTTTAGTAAGTATTTATAATCTTTGTTGTCTAGCTCGATTGGTTGTACATTACTGGTTATATAATCTTGCAGAAGTTTTTTAGCTTCATTATAAGTTAGCGATCCGACATACACTTTTCCGATATAAACGCCGGGAATTATTCTATGAGCGAAAACTAAATGGTAGAGACTTATAAGTAAAAGCAAAACAAAAACTGCATAGAGCAGCTTTGTTGCGACTACTCTTTTAAGACTGTTTTTATACAGTTTGTTCTCTTGTGATTTCTCTGACTTCATCTCGTGCGCCCTTTGCTCGAATCAAAAATTTGGCAGGAGCTTTTGACATATCCACAAAGTCGTCAACGTTGTCGACTAGTTTGCTCGAAGCTGTTTGTCCAAATGCAAATACCTCGCTGCGTACTCCTTGACTTCTGGCGTAGTCTATAAGATCGGTGTAGTCACCATCACCAGAGACCAGCACCATAACATCAATCTTAGGAATCATTCTGACGGTGTCCATGCAAAGCCCGACATCCCAGTCTCCTTTTTTCGCACCACCATAAAATATTTGCAATTCTTTTTCTTTAACTTCATAACCAAATTTGTGAAGTGCTTCAAAAAATTCTTTTTCTGACCCGACATCTGCTTTTATAACATAAGCAAAAGCTCTAATTAATTGGCGTCCTGCTATGGCTTCGCTTAAAATACGACCAAAATCTACTTTACTTTGATAAAGGTTTTTGGCGGAGTAATACATGTTTTGAACGTCGACGAAAACCGCAATGCGTTGTTGTTTGTGTTGAGTAGGATTCATAACTTTATTCTATCTTAAATGTTTGACATAATCTACCTATGTTACCTGCCTTTTCTCCTTTATCTGCAGAAGTTGCTCCTATTGAACATATAGCTGATGTTACAACTGATATGATCAAGCAAAATCTTGAGCCAGCTCGAGAAAATTTGGAGCAAGTTTCAGAAGAAGTCCGTCAGCAAAAAAAATCCCCAATAGATTTGTTAATCGCTGCTCAGACTTATGAGTTAATTAGCTCGTCTTTTGATTCAACTGGAGCTTATCGCGAAGAAATATTTCACGTACAGCTTCAAAAATATATGCGTGAAAGGCAAATTGCGCTTGATGAAAATGGCTTATTAAAAACTTCTCCAGATGATGAAAAAACTTATTGGTTGGCAGCAACGCTTCCAGATTTGCCTTATGTAAATTTAAAAGGAACTCACGAAGCTGGAGATTTTACATTAGGCTCTATGTCTTCTGCATTTGAACACGGATTGGCTACTATTGCTGTAACAGATGATATTCCTCATGTTGCTCATATGCGGGGAGGAGATTTTAATTTGTTCAATATTAAGACTGATGCCAATAGTATCGAACAAGTAAAAAAAGAAATTGAGAACGCAGCGCTTCCTCCAGTTTATAAAACGAGTTATTCTCCTAAAATAACTGTTTCGGCAGTTTCAATGGAAGAGGTTGTCGAGCTTTTTAACTCTGCACAAATAGTGCGTGGACTCGAAGATCCTGGAACTATGGTTCTCGATGAGCAACAAATTCAAAAAGAATTATCGGGAATTTTAGCTCGTATTTTAGATTATGAACGTGAACGCGACAAAGTTAATTACCTAGGAAATAAAATTGTTCTTGATATTGCGCAAGGCACACAGTCTTCAAAAGAGCTTGAAGAATATTTTAATAAATATGCGCTAAGGTATTTTGAAGGGTCACAATATCCGTCGTACGAAAGTTTTAAAGATCTGGTGCAAACTGATTCTGAACAAGCTGCAAATGTAGTTTCAAAGTTGGCTCAACGAGCCGCCGATATTGCTGTAGTTAGAGGTTCGGTTGAGTCCGGCAATTCCTCGCATGCTTTAGAACAATTTATTGCTAAAAAGTATTCGCATCTAGAGTTGGATACACTTCCTGGCGCCACAAACAGTCAAGAAGTTTCGCTTACGCAACAATCTTCTTCAAATTTACAACAACAATTATCCGAAAAGATTGCAGCAGCTGGAGGTTTATCAAAACTTTTAGAAAATTCTGCGCAACCTACTAATATAGAAAATGTTACCCAAACTTATCACGCCACAAAAAATCAACAAGTAAAAGCTATAGTTGAAGAAGCTAAAAAAGAATTTGACGATTTAGTGCCTGGTCCTCTTGATGAAAATCAAGTAGAAATTTTGAAGGCATTGCTCGAATATAGCGATTTAAATCACACCATTGATGTATTAGGAATTAAATACAATTTTTACGATAGTATAAATGAGTTATTGCACAAGCGCGGGTTAACAGCTCAAGATATTGAAGATTTGCGCAAATTTGTAGAACTACACGAGTGGCGTTTAAAAGTTTTCGAAGCCAGACACGATAAATTAACTGGTTTAGGTAATAAATTTGAATTTGAGCGCGAAACCAACGACCTAGTTGCCAAAGCTTTAAAAAATCGCAATGAAGATGTTGGAGTATTTTTTGTTGATTTAGCTTTTTTAAATTATTTTAATCAAAAAGGTAATAGATTGACAGGAAATGCAGCCATTGTTCGATCCGTCCGCCAGCTTGAAGAAGAATTTAAAAAATTGTATGGCGATTATTGGGAAGAAGAAGTGCAAATAAAACGTTATGGGGGCGATGAGCTAGTAATTCAACATTTAGGAAAGCACCCAACGAGTCAGCAGATTAAAGATGTCTTAGATAAATTAAATGCTACAGGAAAACCAGTTGAAGCAGTCGGCGGGAATTCTCCCGATTATGTTCCGGAACGTGTTCAATATAATTATGGTTTTTGCGATATTAAATTAGCCAAAGAAGGACTGCAAGAATTAATTAAAAATGGCAAAGTCTTTAACGCGTATGATACCGCAAGGTTGGCAGATCCACGAGAAAAAGAATTTTATGCTCAAAATTTATCTAAAGTTATGACGAACATGGCAGACTTGTTAGGAGATGCTCATAAAATTTCCGAACGTTTTGCGTTTTTAATGCAACGCTATGTAGGACTTAAAGAGTCTGGAACAGAAGACGAATGGACACACTTCAACCATTTGTTGGCGTTTTCGGGTAAAGCATTAATGGGAATTTCACTGAGCGATTTTGAAGCCATATATAAGCAAGCTCAGCA
The DNA here is from genome assembly GCA_035480775.1 of Saccharimonadales bacterium (SeqCode). Taxonomy (GTDB): domain Bacteria; phylum Patescibacteriota; class WWE3; order UBA101185; family UBA10185; genus DATIHK01. The sequence goes on from DATIHK010000054.1 coordinate 7,644, forward strand.
ATCAGAAACCCCCGATTACGCGGAATTGTTTAAAACACGAATATCTGGAAAAGAACTTACAACTAAAGGTGATGTTGTTGCAGTTTTAATTAAAAACCGTGAAGAAGCTGCTAGCTACCGCCGATCAGTTTCTAGCATTGTTTAGTATATTTGGGAATTTGCTTTTTTTGGAATTGCTAAGTATTATTACCAGTATGCAAAATTCAATTGCTTCAAAACTTAAAGCTCTTGTTTCAAAGAAAGATTTAAGAACAAAAGTTGCCACAACTGCTGTAGCGACTGAACAGGCTGAAGAACATATGTGCGTCTGCGGTGGAAACTGCGGCTGCCACGATTAAAATTCCATTAAACCGGTCTTAATCATAAAAAAGTGATAAAATCCTCTTGCGTTAACTGCGTTATTGGGGAGTCGTATAATGGTAGTACCTTGCACTCTGAATGCAAGTATCTTGGTTCGAATCCGAGCTCCCCAGCCAACTATTATAATTCCAAAGCTTTCAATTAATTAAAAAAGTTGATATATATAGTGTATGAGAAAAATTATTGTTCTAGAATTTATTACTATTGATGGTGTTATGCAAGCTCCAGGTGGTTCCAAAGAAGATACAGCCGAAGGTTTTAAATATGGAGGATGGACGGCTCCTTTTTTTGACAAAGTTTCTGGACAAGAGATGGCTAAACAGATGAAAGGGAAATACGACTTGCTCCTTGGACGCAAAACGTATGATATCTTTGCAGGATATTGGCCTACTCACACAGAGACTTGGCCTCAAGTAAACAAAATTACCAAATATGCCGTTTCAACAACCTTAAAAAATCCAAAGTGGGAAAATACCGTAGTGATAAAAGATACCAAAGAATTAAAAAAGCTAAAGAACTCAAACGGTCCAGTCTTACAAGTGTACGGAAGTGGTGTTCTCGTGCAGACATTAATGAAGCACGATTTGGTAGATGAATTTTGGCTAAAAATATTTCCTATAACTCTAGGCACTGGAAAAAAGCTATTTAATGAAGGTACAATTCCGGCTTCTTTCAAGCTCTTTAAATCTAAAGTTACCCCAAGTGGTGTAATTTTTGCTTATTTCAAACGTGATGGAAAAGTCAAAACTGGATCAATGGAATAATTATGAAACAAATTTACCCATGTATTTGGATGGACAATGAAGCAGAAGAAGCCGCAAACTTTTATGTTTCTGTTTTTCCAAATTCTAAAATTATAAGAACAGAAAAATATCTTACAGATACGCCTTCGAACAAACCAATCGGAAGTGTCTTAACTGTCGAGTTTGAACTAGATGGCAATAAATTTATGATTTTAAACGGAGGAACTTTTTTTAAAGTATCTGAAGCCGTATCTTTTGTAATTCCGTGTAAAGATCAAAAAGAAATGGACTATTACTACGATAAACTTTCAGCAGATCCTTCAGCAGAAATTTGTGGATGGTTAAAAGATAAATTTGGTGTTTCTTGGCAATTAAATCCGCAATTTTTAATTGATACTATGGATTCATCTGACGAAGACAAAAAGAAAAGAGTATTTGCAGCATTGTTGGAAATGAAAAGATTGAATGTCGCAGAGTTAGAAGCTGCGGCGAACGCAAGTTAGTAGCTGTTTTTTTGATTCCACTTTTCAGCTTCAATAATAATCTTTTTCATATAGACAACAGTTTCAACAGGATATTTACCAATGGCAGTTTCTTCTGACAACATAACTGCTGATGAATGATCAAAAACGGCGTTAGCAACATCTGAAACTTCTGCTCTAGTTGGTTTGGTATTGTTAACCATTGATAAAAGCATTTCAGTTGCAGTTATTAAAAATTTACCTTTTTCCAGAGTTTTAATTGTAAAATCATTTTGAAGTGGCGGAACTTTTTCTAAAGATACTGCAACTCCTAAATCTCCACGGGCAACCATAATTCCGTCTGAGGCATCCAAAATAGCATCAAAGTTTTGAACTCCTATCTCGGTTTCAATTTTAGAAATTATAAAAGCGTTATCAATTATTTTTCTGACATCTTCTATTTGACTTGGGTGTTCAGTAAATGAAATAGCAATAGTTTTTATGTTGTTTGTTTTGGCATACTGTAGAACTTCTAGTTTTTTGATATCTAACATCACTTCGATGTTTTTATATTTTTGAGACTTTTTTAAATTATTTAAAATCAAATCGTATTGTGCTTTGTCTCCGTAAGAAGTATTGATTCTTATGTAGTCGATACCTGCGTTAACTAAATTTTGAAATACGGAATAGTCGAGAGTTGCTGGTCCAATTGTGGAAATTATTTTTGTTTTCACTTCTTCCATTGAGTTATTATATACTTAATTGTGTCATTTATATTTAAAGTAGCAAAAACACTTTTATCTCTTTTTTTTCTTTGTCTTTTTAACGCCATAGTAATTCTTTTAATAGTTGTTTTGTTTAACGTAAATGAACACTTCGTATTTTATATCTCCATACTTTCTGGAATGTTGATTGTGAATCTTTTGTACTTATTTTTACTTAAAATTGTTAAAATAACACAAGTTTCAATTCCTAAGCTGCTAGTTCAGAACTTAATTTTCTTTTTATTAGTGCAAATGTTTGTTTTGGTGGAATCTCCAATACATAGTCTTGTTCCTGAACAACTATTATTAAAATCTGGTCTTTTAAGATCAGTTGATTCTGTAACTTCCACTTGCAACGAACCAGAAGAAATAAAAATTGCCACTAAATTTGTTGAGCCTTCAATTGATACATCACAAGTGAAATTTTATTATGGTGGATCTACGGTTTTTACAAAGTACTTTGGTAAATTATTTCCCAAAATCGCGGCAAGTACTGTAAATAACTACATTTATATTTCGCCAGAAGAAGATTGTGTTCGAAGTGAAGTTATTGTGCATGAATTTGTGCATGTTTGGCAATATCAACATAAAATCGGTTCTGGGCCACACGGGCTGATAATAGTGTTTCAATATATTTATCTTTATTTAAAAGATTTTAATTCTTTGTATGATTATGGAGGCGTTGAAGGACTTGCTAAAGCAAAAATTGAAAACAAGACTTTTAGAGATTTTGGAATAGAACAGCAAGCCATGATCGTCGAAAATTATTACTTTTTTTTGGATTGGAGCAAGCGTCCGGGATTTACTGACTTAAGAGATTCAGAAGAGTTTAACCTGCTTAAATATTTTGTAGATCAAGAGTTTGTGTTTAATTCTATCTAATACCAGTATCACAATAAACTGTCACAGTAATTTTTTGCTCTGGTTTAACAGTAAAATCTTGAAAAGCGCAAACCGGAAAAATACTAGAACCTGTAGCCTGTTGAATTCTGTAGTCTCCTGGATCTAGTTGCAATTTAAAGTCTCCATTTGCATCAGATTTAAAACTCTTGGTAACATTTAATTCGCTTTGTTTAACTAAAAGCAGACTTGCCGATATTGGTTTATCTTTGCAATTACTGTTTTCGGTTTGAGGGCCTGGGCAAGTTGGACCTGACAGCACTTTGCCTGTAACGTTCATTTGCTGGCAATAACCTGAACTGCAATTATGCGGCCAAAACTTATATACTACAAATCCTAGAACTACAAGCAAAACTAAGGCAATAAGATATTTCATTTGTGATATAAGTTTAGCACCTCTTACAAACGTCTAACCGGATTTAAATTTTCTGCTAATTCAATACTTCTATACTCCAGAAACATAGGAGGTGACTTTATGAGTATTTTAGAATTAATCATAGTAATACTTGTTGTAGCTTGGTTAGGCGGATTTGCTCTGAGTATCGGTGGTGGATTAATACACCTTCTTTTGGTGGTGGCTTTGATTGTATTAATCGCTCGATTACTTGGCTTTAATGTCTAATTTGATAAAGTAGTTATATAAATACCAAACTACTTAAAAAAGTCGAACAGTTGTATGGTCTGTTTTACGCTGGAAAAATTCCGACGCTGGCTCAACACGAGGTAAATCCTGGTTTGCCCAAATCTGATCGACTTAATTATATTTATTTTACTTTGCCCGTTTGTATTAACTTTCAAAGAAGTTCGCCTGCAATGTGGAAGTCTGCTTTAGAGACTTTTAATGATTCAGAAACCAATTATTTATTTTATCCGGAAAAGTTAGCCGAAACGAATATCGAAAAAATTCGCACAGACTTGATTAAGCACAAATTAGGCTTGCAACCCAACAAACACACTGAAATCTGGACCAGAATAAGTTCAACACTCCACAAATATTTTGACAACGATCCGCGCAAAATATTACAAAGCAAAAATTTCGACGTTGTAGAAATTCTAAAAATGCTGCAAGAAACTGACAAAGATAAGTTTCCGTATTTGCGCGGTAACAAACTTTCAAATTATTGGCTTTATATTTTGTCTCAATATACAGACATCAAATTAAAAAATATGCACAAAATCTCTATTATTCCTGATACTCATGTTTTACAAAGTACATTTAAACTTGGACTTACTGACAAACTAGAATCCCCAGAAATAGTTATTGAGGTTTGGCAAGAACTTTTGACAGGTCATAAAATCACTCCTGTTCAAATGCATCCGGTTTTGTGGAACTGGAGTCGCAATAATTTTTTACCTGAAGTTTAATTAAAAAAGAGAGCGCCGCTTGCGCGGCGCTCCGAAGAGTTAACTACTTATGGTTTAACCGGCGCCTGCCCAGGCTGGGTTAATTTATCTTGCGTTGTAGCAGTAGTTGGTTGTGATAATTGTTCAATTGTTGGTTTGTTGTTTGTTGCAGGAGTCGCTGCGGCTTTAGCCATTTGATCTAGAGTTGCTAAATCTTTTACGACTTGTTGAGCATCTGGAGAATCAGCTGGTACCAATCTTTGAACGATCTGTAAGGCAGCTTGTGCATTGGTGTAGTCTTTTAACAAAGCTAAAGCTTGCGCTAAGTTGTAGTAACCATTAGCGTAATCATTCTTTAAGATCGTAGCTTGTCTAAACTGATTAGCTGCTGACAAATAGTCTTTGGTTAGGTAGTAAATTCCGCCTAAGTTGACTCTTAATCGTGGATTAGTTGGGTCTAATTGAATAGCTGTATTGTATGAAGACAAAGCCCATTGATCTGCATTATCTGCCACTCCAATTAAGGATCGGTATATTCCTGCGCGAACTTCCCAATCATTAACATTTAGTGGATTTAGAACTTCAGTTGCTACTCGGATGCTTCTGATTGATTCTGAGATCAAAGCTTGAATGTTTTGCTTATCTTGGTCAGATAAGTTTTGATTTCCTGCAATGGCATTTGCAACAGCCAGGTTGGTTTGAGCGTAAACAGTGTCATACGCATCTACTTGTGGATTTAAGTTAATTGCTTGTGCTTGGTATCTTAAAGCAGCTCCACCGTTATTGGCCTGAGTAGCTTCTATTCCTAGTCTTGTATAATACTCAGCTGCATAGACTTTGTAGAATTGATACCCAGCTAGAGCCGAAATCACCAAAGCAATTACCAAAGGTACAAATATAATTACTGGAGTGTAATTTGTTTTGTTACCGTTTGGATCAACATATCCAGAAGAACTTAAAGATAGTGCCGACAAACTGGTCATTACATCTTCAACATTAGACGTATTTCTTAGATTTAGTTTCGCAACCAGCAAGCTTAAGAACATAAAGAAAACAAACACGTTAAGCACCGTAGCATATGTAAAGAAGAACAATAATAGACTTAGCAATAATCCTGCTCTTAGAGCTACTATTTCTCCGTTGTCTTCAGTTTCTTTGCGCATTGTGAAGGCAAATTTGGCAACTTTTGATCCAAAGTAAGCTGCTGCCAACATTCCGATTATTCCCATGGTACCGAGTATGTTAAAGATTTCATCATATGGCTTGTCGAATCTAATATTCCAGGCGTCAGTTGAGTTAAATAAAACTGATTTATAGCGTGGAAAGTTTAAGTAAAAGGTAGAAGGACCTGATCCTAAGATAGGAAAGTCTCTTATGGCTGATGAGGCTGAAATCCAAGATTCTTGTACTGATAACACTACTTCTCTTGGATAGTCTTTGTTTACGATTACAGTTCTGGTTGATGGATATACAAGTACAAAGACCAAAGCTAAAGCACCGCCCGCAATTATTAACAGGTCAAATTTGTTGTGTTGTAGTTTTTGTGCTGGAGTTGAAAGTAAGATTAAGATAGTTCCAACTACTAATATGACCCATCCAAGTGTTATTCCTACAAGTACTGCAAACAATAGATTCAGTAAAATTGCCAATGTTAAGAGCGACTTTTTAACTACAGAGTTGGCATGAATCAAGAGAGCTAATGAAAGTACAGCAGTTAATGCAGCAAGTCCCGCACTTGTTGTTATAGAACCTGTAAGAGTAAAGTTAGTACTTTTAAAGTACGCCGCATCACCGATGTAAACCTTAAAGTAACTAAGTAATGAAACTAAAGTTGCAACAGTAGAGCCTGCAAGAAATGTGTAAAGTACTTTTGCGATAATATCGTCAGAATCTAAATTAGGTGTTGCGATGTAGTAATAGAAAAGTATCGTCAAAAATCCCATTAAGCTAGGAAACCAGCGACCATAACTTCCAAATATACTACTGGGTTTATTAATAGAGAATACTGTTGAAAGAATTATTATTGTGGTAAGTAACAAAAGACTTAAATCGACTGGTGATTTAGATATACTAAACTTTCTCGTTAAGATAACGTTTACTCCGGCGGTAATTAATAAGATTACCGTAGCGACAAACAGTAGCGCCCATTTATTGAACTCATAGAATTCAGATGTAAAGGGGAGAAAAAACACTGGCATTAAAAATGCTAGTGCTAAATAAATAGACCTCGGTATAAGTTTGAGCAAGGCAAAGTTTTTATTCATACTCTAGTTTATGTACAAACAAAAACAATTGTCAAGAGGTATATTCTCGTAATGAGAAATTAGTTAGATATCCACCAGCTAAAGTAAGTTGGTGCATATACTGGAGCGTCTAGTTCTAAGGTAAAACCCTGGCCTGGGCGTTTGTTTGCAACCCAAAATCTCATAGCGGGAGATATGTCTGTATTAAATGTAACATAGACTTTTGAAGATTCCGTAACGATAGATGAATCTATAAAAACACTTTTTTGATTTGGACTCACTGTTCCATCTCCGCTATCTAGAATTTCTTTTGGAAGATTTATGGCACTTTGAGCAAACAATGCCGATCTGGTTTTGCCCAGTGTAATAATACCTAGTTCATTAGCAAAAATTAAAACAAGAAGAGATACTACTGCAATTGTACCTAATTGTTTCTTTATTTCTGGTGTCGCTAGTAAATTTCTGACATTTTGCATTTTGTCAGTAGACTGAATGTTTTTGGTAATATCTTCATTGCTCATACCCGCTTTTTTATATTTTTCTATAACGAGAACTAAATTTAAAGCACTTTTTGGATAGTGTCCTTTAACCGAAGTGTTATCTTCGCCGCGTTTTCGTATCATATGAGGCAACCAGCCCATTTTAGTGTAATAGCGCAGTCGGTTGTACGGATCGCCTTTGCCAAAATTTACTCCATGTTTTTTTGCTTCGCTGACTAAGTTTTCTACATTTATCAATTCCATTATTTGGATTATAGCATTTGCTAATTTGACTACCGATAACTAACTATGTTTATAATTAAACATGTCGAAAACTTTGCTTTTCGTAGTACTTTTGTTACTTTTATTAGGTGTAGGTGGTTTTGGTCTCTATTACTACATGAATCGTAATTCTATGGTTAATTCTGCTGTAAAAGAAATTGATAAAGCAATTAATTCTACAAATGATAATTCTCTTGACGATAATACTCTAAATGATTTAAAAATTAATGGATCTTCAAACACCGATACCGAATTGAATGATTTGCAAAATGTAGATTTTTCTAATGTAGATAAATCTTATGATGACAATTCTCTTAACGGTCTTTAAGTTATTTAGTTCGTTCCATCATATAAACTAAAAGTGATTCTAAAATATCTTGCTGTTCTTTATCTTTGGTAATTTGTGGAATATATTTTTTTCCTTCTTCGACGTATTTCCATCCTAAATCTATAACATGATCGTATGACCCAGAATCTTTTAAGATTTGTTGCATTTTCGTAACGTCTAGTTCAGTGATATGTTTATTTCCCATTATGCGATTTTGAAATTCTTTCTGTTCGGCAGTTCCATGTTTTGATAGATGTAACATAAATAAAGTATTTTTGCCTTCTCGTAAATCAGATCCTATTGGTTTACCTAGTTCTTCTTCTTTGCTATAAAGTCCTAAAGTATCGTCTTGAATTTGAAAAGCCCAGCCGAAAGAGTCGCCATACTTGTGCATTGCTTCTAATTTGGCTGCGTTTGTTTCACCAGCAAGAGTAGCTCCAACAAGAAGTGGCATTGAACCCGTATATTCACTCGTTTTGTATCTAAGAACATTTAAAATATCCGCTTCACTTTTTTGCTGAATATTTTCGTTAGTAATATCCATAACCTGACCATAAGCGACTCTTATTATGACCTGATTGTAAATGTGTGCAGCTTTTAACAATATTTCTCGTGGAAAGTTTGCTGTTGCTAATTTTTCAAATGCCATAAATAGTCCCATGTCTCCTATACCTACTGACATAGAGTCTCCGTAATGGGTTGGTTCGACTTTGGCTAACTTTTTCCCATATTCCTCAAATTGCTTGTGCATTGTCGGTAGACCGCGCCTGGTATCATCTTCATCCATAAAATCGTCGTGAATCAAAACTGCAGTGTGAAAAAGTTCGACAAAAATACTAGTGTCTAGAATTAAATCTAGATCTTTACCGCCAGAAAGTTTGTATCCCAGTACAATTAGTGAGCCTCGAATTCCTTTACCGAGTTTTGCCATTTCTAAGAATCTATTTAAAATCTCTTCATTTAGTGGACTAATTTGGCGAGCCTCGGGAAGTTTTGAGGTAATATATTTTTCTAAAAGCGGTTGCTTTTTTACTATATAATCTTTTAAGTATGCTTTTCCAAGTTCACCATTCATATGTGTAGGGCTGAAAACAACGAGCTTATAATACAATCAAAAACACATATTAACAACCCATTTTAGTGAATTGCCCAATCACAAGGCTGTTGCTATAATACTTTCGCTCTAGGAGGCCAAAAATGTCAACTGAAGCTGTAAATCAAGAAAAACAAAATATTCCACAACACATTGCAATAATTCCTGATGGAAATCGACGTTGGGCCAAAGAACACGGTTTGCCTAGTCTAGAAGGTCACCGCCGTGGAGTAGAAAATGCCGAAAAACTGATTTATAAAGCACGTGAGCTCGGTGTTAAATGCATAACCGGATGGTTATTTTCTACAGAGAATTGGAAACGCTCTGCAGACGAAAGTAGCTACCTTTTTAACCTGGCACGAGAATTCGCAAAAAAGTATCATCAAAAGTTTTTAGACGCAAAAATTAGATTTAAACACATCGGGCGAAAAGATAGAATTCCACAAGAAGTTGCCAAAATTCTTGCCGAAATGGAAGAATCTACAAAAGACTTTAGTGAATTTACTGTATGTGTCGCAATGGATTATGGTGGGCACGACGAACTCATTAGAGCAGTCAAAAAAGTTAATGAAGCTAGTTTAGAAGTAACTCCAGAAAATATCGAAAATAACCTAGATACAGCTGGGCTACCACCGCCTGATTTAATTATTCGTACTAGTGGCGAGCAGAGACTTAGTGGATTCTTATCGTGGCAAAGCGAATACGCCGAATTTTTATTTCCACAAGTTTATTTTCCAGATTTTGGTCCGGATGAGTTAGAAAAAGCTGTAGTTGAATATTCAAATCGTGATAGACGCTTTGGGGGTAATTCTAAAAAACAACCAGTTTAACAGACTCTTTTTGACTTCTTTAGCATTCTTCTTCTGTCCTTATTATTTTGTGAATCGTGTTTTTTCTTTCTTGGCACGCTGCTATTGTACACGAAAAACCCAATAAATGTTACTATTTAGCTAGTGCGAAATTCCACGCTTAGAGCTTTATACATTTTTAACGGCATCTTTATTTTTGCAGGAATGCTGTTAGGTCCACTTTATGCCATCTATGTAAACGCTATTGATACTAATATTTTAGCAATTACTTGGTCAACAGTGGCCAACATATCTGCAGATACGATATTTGCTTTTATTATTCCGAAAGTTGTAGATAGACGCCAAAACATTAAAGAGCTATTATTACTGGGATATTTAACCCGCGCGGTAGCCTTTTCACTTTTTATTTTCGCCAGAAATATTGAGTCAATTATTTTGTTACAAGTTTTAATAGGAATTGGACAAGGTTTGGGAATGCCCGCTTTTGACACGATCTTTGCCGAACACCTTGAGACTGGAGAGCATATTGCAGATTATTCGGAGTGGCATCTTATTTCAAATGTGGTTATGGTCGCCGGCACATTTATTGGTGGTTTTATAGTTAAATATTATGGATTTGATATTATATTTGTCTTGATGGCGCTATTAAGCTTAGTTTCGTTTTTTGGAATTTATTTTAACCGAGATCTTTAGTTTTTTTAGTTTGTAAGCTTAACCGAGAATTTGATCTTTTTTACGTTTCCTTGATCATCTTCGACTTCGAGAGTTCCGTTTTCTTTGTAGTAGTCGAGCATTTCCATTGCTAAGACTTCTTTATGATCTTTTAGTTCTTGGCGCTTTTCTTTTAATTGATCGTGCATACCTTTGTATGAAGAATTACTAAGAATTTTTTCTTCTTTAGTTTTGCTTTCTTCGCGGACTTTTGAAAGCTCTTCTTTCATTTGCTGAAATTGAGCATTGCTCTCAAGAGCTTCATCATAATGTTCTTTGATCTTATTTAGTTCTTCTTGAAGGTCGCGAATTATTTTTAGTCTTTTGGAAATCATGTCGCTATTCATACGCATTTGCTAGTTTAGCATATAATACGTTTACAAATGAAGGGGGTTTTAAATTTATGAGAATTGTAAAAGGAAAAAAAATTGAAGAAATGTCTGATCTTGAATTTAATGTTCTTGCCAAACACTTTGCTAAAGTAGTAATAGATTTGGGAACTGGCGATGGTAGATTTATTTTTAAAAGCGCCCTAGCAAATCCCAACAACTTGTATGTTGGAATTGATCCCAGCCAAACACAGCTAGAAATTTATTCACAAAAGGCTCTTAAAAATAAACTTAATAATACACTTTATGTTTTAGGATCGATCGAAAAACTTCCGCAAGAACTTGATGATAAAGCTCATCAGATGCATATATTTTTGCCATGGGGAAGTTTACTTCAGGCAATTGTTAAGCCAGATATTGTATTGTTAAACCAGCTTTTACACCTGCTAAAGCCATTTGCGGAATTGGAAATTATTCTTGGTTATAATCCTGAAACTGAGCCGACTGAAACAGCTCGACTAGAGATTGCTAAAATCGATGCGACGTATATCGAAGAAAAAATTCTTCCAGCTTTTAGCAGTGCCGGGTTCGAAAAAGCTTTATATAAAAAGTTAACCAGGCAAGATTTAAAAAAGTTTGAAACGACCTGGTCTAAAAAATTAACGTTTGGTAAAGATCGCCCACTTTATCTTTTTGAGTTCAAAAAGAAGCACGCCGATTAGACGTGCCTCTTCAACTTCAATAAGTGCAAGTGGTTATAGTTTAACTACAACACTTTTAGCAATTTTGTCGTGCCAACCTTGCTTTTTTGGATCCCAGATTACCCATAAATAACCAAGCCCCAACACTATACCCGATGCAAATTTACCGACTACTTCTCTTAATATTGCTTCTATGAATGAGAGATTTGCTCCATTATCTTCGCGTTGCACTCTAATCTTGAGAGCCATCTTTCCTAAAGTTTGGCCTTTTATACTAGTTAGAACTACCATATAAGCAGCTCCGACCAACCATAAAAGTGCCCCTATGCCCTCAGGAGCTTTATCTCCTCCCATTAGTTGTACGATCACTACTTTTACAATGGTAATAATTATCACATCTATAAAGAGTGCTAAAAATCTGACACCAAATGATGCATATTGTACTGCAGGTACCATAGTTTGGGCGGCTTGAGGAGGAACTACAGGAGGTGTTTGCATAACTGGAGACGACTCCATTGCGTTAGTTTGAGGCATTGTTTGTTCTTCCATCTAAATCACCTCCAATAGGTGAATTTTGGCATAGTTGTAAGGGTTTGTATAGGATTTTGTGTTAAAATCAGGCTGCTAAGTTAGAAATTTTCGGGGTGTAGATTAGTTGGCTAAATCGCCAAGCTGGGGGTTTGGAGATCGAGCGTTCGAGTCGCTCCACCCCGACCATTTGTAGTATAGTTGGTTTAAAGGAGCAAAAAAAATGGGACTAAATTTTCAGCAAGAGCACGAAGCAGAACTAATGGATATAGTAGATGAAAACGATGTACCAATTGGTACTGCAATGAGACCTGATATATATCGGGATCTCCCATTGCACAGAATTGTTCATGGCATGTTGTTTGATGCAAGTGGAAGATTTATTCTTCAATTAAGGAGTGCAAAAAAAGCTTATAAACCTTTGCACTGGGTTACTGCAGTTAGTGGACATCCACGTGCTGGGGAAACATACGAGCAGGCTGCGCATCGTGAAGGGGAAGAAGAATTAGGGGCATCACTAGTATTTCTTAATTTTCGTCGACTTTTTTATATTGATGCAGAACGTCCCGCACTACGCAGATTTCTGGGGGTTCTAGAAGCTCAATTTGATGGGATATTTACACTTAACGCAGATGAAGTGGAAAGTGTAAAAACAGTAAAGAGAGAAGAACTTCAGGGTATGTTGCAAGATCCAACAGAGAAATTTCATCCAGAGCTTCGTGCAATTCTGGTGGAGCTGTATGGATTCGTTGTGAAATGATTTACTCCAACCGCCAAAGCGCAAGCAAGGCGGTTTTTCTGTATAATCGCAGATATGTCCAAACCCTACAATCCAAATGATTTTTTAGCACAAAAAGCTAGAGCCGAAAATTATCGAGCTCGTTCTGTATACAAACTCGAAGAACTCGATCAAAAATATTATCTAGTAAAACCAAACATGCATATTTTAGATGTCGGAGCTGCTCCGGGAAGCTGGCTTCAATATGTTTCTGAAAAAATTGGTCAAAATGGGCAAGTTGTAGGAATTGACCTGCAAGAAATCGATCCTGTTTCACCAAACGTTCAAACGTTCGTGGCTGATATTACCGATGTTGCAGCAGTTCAAAAAGTTTTGCAGACTGTCGGTTGGGATAAAGTTGATTTATTACTTTCAGATATAGCGCCTTCTACAAGTGGAATTACAGATATCGACCACGGTCGTAGTCTTGATCTCAACCGTGCAATCGTTGCTCTCGCAAAACAAATTTTAAAACCCGGTAAAAAATTGGTATTAAAAGTTTTTGAAGGACGTGACTTTGCAAATTTTGTTAAAGAGTTGCGCCGCGATTTTGACCATGTAGAAGTTACCAAATCACATGCAAGTCGCGAACGCAGCAAAGAGAAATATATAATTTGCTTTTCCTAATATGAATCAAGATACCCCCCAAGCTTATATAGATGGATTTGTTTATTTTTGTGGTTTGAAATTTATTGTAACTTCAGATACTTTAATTCCTCGACCCGAAACTGAGCAACTAGTAAATTCTGTAGTTGATTTTGCCAAAGATCATAAAGACATTTCGATTGTGGATGTGGGAACAGGTTCCGGTTGTATTGCTATTTTAATTGCCAAAAAAATTCCACAAGCAAAAATTACTGCAATCGATGTTTCAGAAAAAGCCTTAGAAATTGCAAAACAAAATGCTCAAAATCACGTTGTAGATATTACATTTTTGCAAAATGATTTATTAGCAAATGTGAAAACAAAATTTGATGTTATTGTAGCGAATCTTCCATATATTCCATCAGAAAGAATTCCTAATTTAGATAATTCTGTTAAAGATTTTGAGCCTTTACATGCACTAGATGGAGGAGCCGATGGATTTGATTTATATCGCAAATTATTTAGTCAAATCATAAGTAATAATATCCAACCTGACTTTTTGGCGTGTGAAATTAATGACGACCAAGAAGATATTGCCCTTGAAGAGTCTACAAAATATTTTCCAAATGCTCGTATTGTCGTACAAAATGATTCTGCTAATCTTAACCGTTACCTTTACGTCTGGTTTTAGAAGTTTTCTTTTCAAATCTATCTTTGTCACGCCCGTAACACTTTTTCATTACTTTCGAAAATCCTCGATCAAGATCCATGTCTAGTGAATTTGCCAAACAAGTTATAGTAAAAATAATGTCTCCTAATTCTTCTTCAAGGTCGTATTCTTTTTCACTTTGCTTTTTCTTTTTAGGTCCATAAATGTGATTTACTTCACGAGCAACTTCTCCGACTTCTTCAGTTAACCGAGCCATAATTTCTAAAGGTTT
>DATIHK010000055.1:0-7432 GCA_035480775.1 Saccharimonadales bacterium (SeqCode)
CGGTCACCGCGATCAACACAGCGATGAGAACCAGCTCGCGGGTCGTGTATTGTGGAAAAATCCGTGACAAAACATTTTGCCGTGCATTCACGTTCATGTTTAGCTCCTCTCGTATTGGGATAAGTGAATATGGGGGAAGTAGATACGCTCTCGATGTCAACGTGCTTGCCATCTCCTTAATTGGGCACAAGATATCATACAAACGAAATATGTGCAATATTTCTTGTAGTATTTTTTTATTGAAATAACATTGGAATATTTCCAGCATAACTTATTATCATCATGCTAAAATATAACCTATCGTACCAACTTACTTAACGAGAGGCGGTGAGCGAATTGAAGAAATTTTTATTTTTATACATGTCCCCAGTATCAGCAGAAGAACAAATGGCAATGGCACAACCTGACGATATGCAAAAAGCCATGCAACCTTGGATCGATTGGTTTGGTTCAGTTGGAAGCAATCTTTTAGATAAAGGAATGCCACTAGGAAACAGCAAACATGTAACCACATCGGGAGTTTCAGCTAGTACAGCGATGGTTACAGGTTATTCTATGGTTCAAGCCGAAAGTATGGATCAAGCATTAGAATGGGCAAAAACACAGCCACACCTTACAATGGGTGAAGGAAGATCAGTAGAAGTCTTAGAAGTACTAGAAATGCCAGGAATGTAAATTTTTGTAGATGAAATCCTAGAAACATATCCCGCTTTTAGGCGGGTATGTTTTTTTGTTAGTAAAATTATTTCCACAAACCTAAAAGTTGCCCTACGAATCCCAAAAAGACATAAAAAAACAATACATAGAGTACTACGGCACCAATTAAAAATAACAATGATTTGTTTATTATTTCGTTTCTGTGTTTTTTTACCAAATCTAGCGAGCAGACACCTCTACTTCTAAAATAAATGACCAGGGAAATAACCAAAGAGACAAAACCAACTAAGAGAAATGCCCATTTATACTGTCCATCTAACAATCCGACAAGCGATATAGCTGTACTTATTGTGCTTATTCCTAGCAAGACTAAAACAATCGGCGCAAGACAGCACAAAGAAGCCAAAAAGACTGGTAATCCTGTTACTTTGATTAATTCTCGAAATTTCATAAATAAATATTATCACAACAACAACCTTTAGTGGTTGCAATACTGAGCTAATCCTTCGTATACTAGTTGAAATGGCAACTCCAAAATATAAAAAACAATATCAAATAATGATTGAAAATAACCAAGAGCTTTTTGATGAATTAAAAACAGCCAATCAAAATTCTGAGAGATTTAAAGAAATTCAACGAAACTTACTAAGAATTATTCGAAAAAACGAAGATATTCTATGCTCAAAAACTGAAAACACACATTACGTTAATTTTTCAACAAACTTAGCTGACAAATTTCAAGAAGAGATTAAAGCAAATTATCCAGAGGTATATTATTAAGGTAGAATTATTCTGGATGTCACAACTTTTATCCAATAAATACTTTAAGTTGTCTTTGGTCTGTTTAATTTTTTTACTAGCAATTCTTTTTAGAATTTCTATGTGGAGTCAAACAGGTGGAGATCAATTGACCTATAAACAAGCGGTCGTAGACTTTGCTCATGGAATAAATCCGTATACATATACCGTTAAATCATTTGAAACCCCCGGACTTAAAAAAGGCTATGCTTACTTTCCTTCGCTTCTTTATATTCAAACTTTTTTTTATTCGCTCAATGTTAAATTTAATTTGGATCTGCCTTTAGTCAAATTATGGAAAATTCCTGTTTTAATTTTCGAAGTTATTACAGGATACGTAATATATCTACATTTTAAAAAAGAAACCGGAATCAAATTTTTGATGGGCAGCGTTTGTCTTTTAGTTTGGTTTTTTAATCCATATATTGCAGTAAAACAGCAATTTACTTACTACGATTCATTGGCTGTTTTGCCTCTTTTAATAGCTTTTTATTACTTAGGAAAAAAGGATGGTATTGCAGGATTTATGTATGCACTAGCCATTTCTTTAAAGACATTTCCAATAATACTTGCTCCAATAATATTTTTTAACGCCAAAAACAGAAAACTTTTACTTATCAGTGCAATAAGCTGGGGACTTTTGGTAAGTTTGCCATTTATGAAGTCGCTGAACGACTTCTCAGATTATATAAAGGGTGCGCTCTTAGTACAAGGTGAGAGGGGAGTTCAAGGCAGACCATTTATTACAATTCTCGAATACTTAACCCACACTCCACCAATTCAAGCGTTGTACGTTTCGTTGTTTGCCTATGCTTCAATATTGATTTCGTGGGCCGTAAGTTTATTTCTACTTTTTCAAAAGAAAATTAAAGATTCATATATATTGGCAGGAGTTGCTTTTACTACATATTTTTTAATAACTCCTGTTTTTAATCGTACACATATAATCTGGGGAATTCCTTTTCTTTTACTTGGATTATATTCAGCTTTTCAAAACAGCACAGTTAAGTTTTTTTGCACTGTAGCTGCAGGATATGCATTCTTAGCCATTTATCTATACTTTTGGCAAAAAGGAATAGTTTTTTCACCAACACTTGGCAGTTCCGCACATTTGCACTTTTAAGCCTAGTATTTGTGATAAAATCAATGCGTGTCGTGGGTCTCAAAGAAAAGCACTATAATTATCGCTTTCACAACTGTTCTTCTATTTGCAATTTTATTTCCACTTTATAACACCATTAATTTTATGCAAAATGATGATTGGGTGTACTACTGGCAAATAGGACATTTTTTAGCTGGGCACTTTGATATTCATAACTACATAGAAGCTACTTTTTACACACAAGGAATTTTAGGTTTAATATTTTCAAAGCTTTTTGGACTCGAAAAACTTCCGATTTTAACTTTGCTAATGGCAGTGTTGAATTTTTTTCTCTTTACGCACATTTTAAATAGATTTTATTTAAAGAAAGTTTTTGACTCGATACTTATAGGACTATTGTTTTTTATATCCCCGCTGCACGCATACGCATCTATTGGATTTATGACTGATATATATTTTCTCTTTTTTATACTTTTGACTTTTGTATTTGTCGAATATTATATAGAAACCGATAAAACGCTGTATTTTGCGCTGGCAAATATTGCCGGCCTAGCAGGGTTTTTTTCGCGACAGCTTTCAGTAATCTCGCTGATTGCCTTGCTATTTTTTTTATTATATAAAAAGAAATATACTTATGCAGCAATAGAATTTGCCGGTGTTGCAACTTTACTTATTTACTATTTCTTCTTTTATCCACTAACAAGTTTAATGCAACAAAATCATGGATTTAGATTTTTGAATATTTTTGATTTTAAATACATGTATACATCTATTTTTATTTCTATTTTTTATGCAGTAGTTTTTATAATTCCGCTTTTGATTGCTATTTTTTATAATTATATTTCGAAAAATTTAAACAAAATTTGGCTTGTTCTAGCGTTAACAGTCGGTATTTTTGGAGCTTCATTAGTATTTTTTAGCGCTGATCTTTTAAGACACGATAACATGTTTTATATGCACGGAGTTTTAGTAAGAAACGGTTTTTTTTACGGAACAAGTTTAGGCACTAAATATCAAATTAAATACGAAGATCAGATATATAATGTTTGGGATATAGTTAGTAAGGTTGCTGTAGCATTAACTATTACTTTGTTAATTTTGCACTATAAGAAACTTCTAAATTATTTTACTATCTATATTTCGCTTTACATTGGAGTGTTATCGATAATGCTTATCACATACGATCGTTACACATTGGCATTTACACCAGTAGCAATAATTATATTTTTCGAAATTTTTAAAGATTTTAAATTTAGTACAGTTTCTAGAATAATTGTAATAGTCGGTTTGTTGGTTACGCTGCTTTATTCATATAACTTTACGATGGAATTTATAACACTTAATAGATACTTGTGGACTCGCGCAAATTCCATTTATGCTAAAGGAGGTACACAGAAAAATAAAATCTCCGCAGGATATGCTTGGAGACGAAATTTCCCAAATAGCACTGGAACTTATAGATATCTTTTTTATTTCCAACCATATTACACTCTGCCTGAAAACTTAGCATGTTGTTACAGTATCAAAGAAACATATAACATTAAATTTCCGCTCAGCATTTTTGATGATGCCAAAATTTACATGTATAAAAAGACTTTTTAGTTGACCGCAAAGCCATTTAGGTATATTTTAGAAAATATGAGTTTCTTTTTTCTTATTGTTTTGGTAATCGCTGTAATTTTTCTGTCCAAAAGCTTAAAAGTAGTACAAGAATACGAGAGGGGAGTAATATTTCTTCTTGGGCGATGCACGGGTGTTCGTGGACCAGGTCTAATAATATTAATTCCACTTTTTGAATGCATGATCAAAGTAAGTTTACGAACAGTAACAATGGAAATTCCATCACAAAAAATCATTACCCGAGACAATGTTTCTATTGATATTGCAGCTGTAGCTTACTATCACATTATTGATCCGCAAAAAGCAGTAACAGCGATCGAAAATGTTTATACCGCAGTAAACCAAATCAGCCAAACAACTGTTAGAAACGTAGTCGGCCAATTTATTTTAGATCAACTTCTTTCAGATACTGGTGCAATAAATAATCAGATTAAAAATTTAATCGATATTCATACCGAACCTTGGGGAGTTCAAGTTACTGCAGTAGAAATTAAAGACATTACACTTCCGGATAATATGCAACGCGCAATGGCAAAAGAGGCCGAAGCCGAAAGAGAACGCCGAGCAAAAATAGTCGCTGCTGAAGGAGAAATGCAGGCTGCGGCTAAACTAGCTGAAGCTGCTGACGTTATCTCTATGCATCCTGTGGCATTACAACTTAGAACTTTACAAACAATGGCAGAAATCGCTACCGAAAAAAATTCAACTATAATTTTTCCTGCTCAATTTATGAGTACTGTACACGACGCCTTTAAACTTTTGCGCGAAGACTCCACCAAAACCTAACGTGCTAAAATTAATCAATGGCGTTTAAGCTAAATTCAAGAATTATTAAATTCGGATTAGTCGGTGTTTCGAGCGTAATTATTCAAACAGCACTATTTAATATTCTTATTTTATTCACAAAATTATCGCCTAGCATAGCAACATTAGTAGCAGATCAATTTGCTATCGTAACCTCATTTATTATTAATAATAAATTTACTTTTTCAGATACAGAGCTCAAAGATATCGCTTTAATTATTAAAGCATTTTTCAAATTTTATTGGATTGTAATTTTTTCGACAATATTACAGACCATAATAGTTTTTTTTGGTACTAATATATTTGGGACTAGTTTTTTTGTCTCGAATTTCTTTTTTGTTTTAGGATTGGCTGTAACTTTGCTGTGGAATTACAATATGCAAAAAAAGCACGTTTGGAAAAACAAGAACTAAAGTATCTGTATAATACTTGTAGATAAGGTAAATATGAAAGCTGATAAATTTTTGTTTGTTATTGCACTCTTAATATTAATTGCTTCAATAGTTTTATATATTCACAAAGTCAAAACTCCGCCTGTAACAGTACTTCCCGCGGCTACAAATACTGATGTGCAAGTGTATACTCCTGCTCCTAATCAACAAATTCAAAGCCCTGTCACAATTCAAGGAAAAGCCAGAGGAACTTGGTTCTTTGAAGCTAGTTTTCCAGTTAAAATAGTTGACGCAAATGGTAAAGAATTGGGCCACGCTTCTGCAAGCACCAAAGAAAGTTGGATGACTTCAGAATATGTGACATTTGGCGCATCTCTAAAATTTGAATTTCCAACAACTCAAACCGGAACTATAATTTTACAAAATGACAACCCGTCAGGTTTGGAAGCTAACGCTAAAGAAGTAAGAATTCCTGTTTCGTTCTAAGGTATAATATAGAAGTGAAAAAATCCACGATTGTATTGATAGCAGCTATTTTTGTTTTAGTAATTGCTGGTGTATATATTAACGTTGCTAAAGAGCTTGCCGTAAACAGATCCAAACTTCCTGAAAAGGTTATTGCTAGTAAAGGTTATCAAAGATGGATTACTAATCTTAAAAATAAAGAGTTAGATATAACTTCCGACGAATTTAGACTCTTAGAAGAAAACGAGATTTACAACACAAAATGGATGCAAGTTTACTCGATGGATCAGCCTGGAGTTACTGATAAATACAATCAAACAATTGAACAGCATCAAAATTTAAATAAAGTTATTTATTCTCCTAGTAAGAGCCAATTTATTGACTACAGACATGAAGAACGAGATGGTTATCACCCCAATGAAGTTCATTATTATGGATTACGCGACACCAAATTAGTCGATGCAAGAATATTAGATTGCTCTGTAAGAGCAAACTGCTACTTTGACCGAGCATTCTTTTTAGATAATGATGTTTTTGTAATTTCTGAAGTATCAAGAAATATTTCTAAAAATGATCTAACAGCTCCTGATTGCGGCCCCAGTGAAGAATGTACTTATACCTTTAAAGTGCATGTGATTGACCTCAACAAAAACTCCCGATTAGTCTATGAATCAAAACCATTTAAAACTGTCCTAGATAATTTGATAAAACAGTTGTAATCTCCTAATTCTCATTGACATGTTCAAATGGGTCTGCTAGATTTTTATTATCAGTTTAGGTTACGCAGGGATATGGGGAAGAGAGAGGACGATGGCGGCAAAGCTTTACGGGGCAGAGCACGATGCACAAGGGTGGGACTGCAGTAGATGATCGGATCCAAGATGAACCCCCCATTCCCCCTGATAGGCGCCGAGAACGAGACCAACAGCCACGCGAGTATCCCTTCCGCGGCCAAATAACAAGTATCCGTCCGGCGCCGAAACCACCCCTTTCAAGGCATGTAATACGCTTTGTGAGGGGTTCTTTTTTTCGGCCGCAAAATATTTTAGTGGAGTGAGTGTAAACCGACGCAATTTCCTTCGGTATCCATGATTAAAGCAGAGTAACCGTATTCGTCAGAAATTTTATTTTTAGGCATTAATACTTTTCCACCTAAAGATTCAACTTTATCGAGCTGAGGTTGCATATCATCTCCGCAGCTAAAATATACTTTTGTACCATCGACACTAGGAACATATCCAGGTCCCATGGTTAATGATCCACAACCAGTTGTACCTTCGCCCATTGGGAACATAGCCATGCTTACTGGTCCCATTGACATAGCTGTAAGATCGTGACCAAACATTTCTTTGTAAAATTTAGTAGCGCGGGCCATATCTGTTACTGGAATATCAAACCAGACAGTTATGAATTTCATATTTTGCATATCCATAAAATATCTTTCTTCGAGCTAAAGCTCGATAGCGCAAAGCGCCTAACTAATTAAGATAAGATAGTATATCGCAGGTGTGATAAAATTAGCTAGTTTCATGAGCTAGTGCAGCAAGTGTCGTTCGTCGGGGTGTAGCTCAGTTGGCTAGAGTATTCGCTTTGG
>DATIHK010000056.1:0-14571 GCA_035480775.1 Saccharimonadales bacterium (SeqCode)
GGAATAGATGTAGAAGTTTTACACAATCCGTTAGGAGGATTTATAAAAGTTCAAAAACCAGATCAAGTAACTCCACAAGATTTAGAAGAAATAGAAAAAATTGCTGCAGAACAAAAAGCCTTATTAATGATAATTGAGCCGAGCCTAGCTCAAAACTTAGACCAGCTTTACTCTGCAGGATTTGTCAAAAGCAATTTCTTTTTAACTCCAGTTAAGACCTTAATTTTAGATTTGCAAAAAACCGAAACTGAACTGTGGAATGATTTATCGCACAGCTGTAAATACTCCATAAACCGGGCGAAACGCGAAAAAAATACTGTCGAATTTTATACCAATCCATCAGAAGAAAAATTAAAAGAGTTTTTCGCGGTTTACAAAGAAACCGGAGTCGCTAAAAAATATCCAACCAAGACTTGGGAAGATTTAAAAAAGCGCGTTGAAGCATTTAAAGACAAGTCACATCTAGCATTAACTTATGACGCTAATCACGTTTTAGATGGTGGAAAGTTTTATGTTGGTTATCTAGATAATGTCTGGTATATCTATGGTGGAACCAGCGCTGTTGGAAGAAAAAATAAATCTGGTTATTTGTTGCTTTGGGAGTCTATGCTCGAGCTAAAAAAACTGGGATACCAAAAATTAGATTTGGATGGAGTGTATGATCCGCGATTTCCTAGCTTTTTTAATACCTGGAGCGGCTTTACACATTTTAAAGAAAAGTTTGGAGGAGAAATTGTAACTTTTCCTGTTGCCCACGTTAAGTACTACAACAAGTTTTTAAAATATCTTTTTAAGTTCGGAAATTTTAACCTTTAAATCTATAAGGACAAATTGCATTGTAGTCGCAATAATTGCAATGCATTCCAGGAGTCGCTGTAAAGTTACCTTGCTTCATTTTTGCAACTGTTTGTTTTATCTCTTCTTTTTTTTCTTTAATTTGTTTTTCGGTTCTGGTGGTTGAGATTTTTTTGCCATGTTCAATAAAATACATAGTTAATTTTTCTGGTTTTAGTTGTAATGCTTCGCTGGCACCCATAGCATAATAAGCAACCTGGGCATCTTTATCGACTTCTTTTTGGTCTTTGGCGCTGCCAGTTTTGTAGTCGATAATTTCGATGTTACCGTCTGGAAGTGTATCGATTCGGTCGATTCTTCCATAAAACTTTATTCCGTCGATGCGAATGTTAAAAGATTTTTCTAAAGCCATAGTTTTATTTTTATTATTTTTATTTTCTTCGTAATATTTCTTTAACAGTTCTTCGCCTTTTTTGAATTGCAAATTTCGGTGGTCTTCATCGTCGTAACCCAGTGGTTGCCAATTGTTTTGATAAAGTTTTAATAAATCTTCATAAGAAACATTTTCGTTAAACATTAACTTAGTATGAAAATCGCGCAAAGTATTGTGAATAGATGATCCAAAGCTGAGCGCGTGATTTGGCAAAGTAGGAATTTTTAAAATATAGGCGTATTTGTATTGCAGTGGGCAAGTTTCGTACGTCGAAATTTGTGTGTAACTTAAAAAGTCTGGTACAAATGATTTAATCTTTTCGGCCGGAGCTTCTCGAAATCCCGAACCGATTCCAAATAACCCTGATTGTTCGGTTTTTGCTTCAGGAATAGTTGTTTTAATTCCGGTTTCATTTATAAAACCACTTTCGACTTTTTCTCTTTTTCCGCCGTAATTTTTAGCAAAAGTTAGATACAAATATTTTTTAGCACGAGTCATTCCAACATAAAAAAGTCGTCTTTCTTCTTGCAAATGTTCATTGCCTGTTGGAAGCGTTTCTTTAATTAATTCATCTGGAACCTCAATTGTGTCTCCGCGATCGCGAGTCGGAAATCTATCTGCAACCAAATTGACCATAAAAGCTGCGCCAAATTCTAGACCTTTACTAGCGTGAACGGTTAGCAAATTAATGGTATCGATATCTTCTATTTCGGCTTGCGCAGGATTTTCTCCGGCTTCAATTACCAGAGTTATGTAGTCAATAAAATCAATTAAGGTAGGAATATTTTTGGTTTCTTGTCTGTGGTCGACTTCAAATCTTTTTACGATATTTAAAAATAAATCTAAGTTTTTTAATTTTAATTCGTCATCGACAGTTGGTTCTTTAATAAATTGGCTGGTGTAATTTATGGCATTTACTGCATTATAAGTAATTTGTGTTGGAGTTGCTTTGTTTAGGTTATCTTGAAATTCTAAAATTATTTTGCACAGCTGCATTACCTTTTCATTTTTATTTTCTTTAATAATTTCACACAGCGGAACATTTTTATATTTTGATTGCGAAAGCATTGCTGTGATGTTTTCGTGAGGAATTTGCAATGTGCTGATATTTAAAACTCTGTATAAACTAATTGTGTCTAGAGGATTAATAATTATTTTTAGTAATGACATAATGTCGCGAATTTCTTCCCGATCGTATAATCCGCGATTTCCGACAAGCTGATATGGAAGCCCGTGTTTTCGCAGTCCTAAAATAAATGGATCCAAATGACTGTTGGCGCGAGCTAAGATAGCAAAATTCTTATAAGTGTATTGTGGTTCTTTCGCCAGAATCCCTAAGATTTTCGAAATTACAAATTCTACTTCGTCTTCTAAAGTCTCAAAGCTTGCGGCAACTATTGCAGCTTTTTCATCAATCATACTGACGAGTTTTTTGGAAATGTTTAATTTAACTTCTAGTGTATCTGGATCATTATTTTTAATTAATTTGTACGCCGGATCTAAAATTTCTTGTCCAGATCGGTAGTTATTTAAAAGCGTAATCATATTAGACTCCGGATAGTCTTTTCTAAACTCCAGAATATTTGAAACGGCTGCCCCGCGAAACTTATAAATTGATTGTGAATCGTCTCCGACTACTAGTAGGCTGCGGTTTTTATTTGCAGTTTCGGACGCTGGAAACAGTAATTTTATTAATTCGTACTGAGCAAAATTGGTATCTTGAAACTCATCAATTAACACATGTTCAAATTGCTTTCGATATTTTTTGAGAATGTTTGGTCGTTCTCTAAAAAGTTTTGTTACCCAAACAATTAAGTCTCCGAAATCGAGCTTGGAGCTCTCAAGTTTAATCTCTTCGTAGCGTTTATAAATGTAAGCAAGTTCTGTCCAGCGCTTTTTTTCGTCTTGGTCTTCAGCATCAAACTTTTTTGCAAAGTTTTCGAGATCTTGCCTAGAAATGTCTTCGTCTTTTAATCGCGAAATGAATTTTAATATAGCCGAAATAAATTTAGTTGGATTTCCGAGCGGTCGGTAATAATTTAGATCAAGCTTATACAAATTTTTGCGTAGTAAAATCCATTGTTGAGGTTCGGTCAAAACTTTATACGAAATATCCAAGCCAATTTCTAATCCTTCGGCTCGTAAAATTCTCTCGGCAAATGAATGAAATGTGCAGATCCACGGATCTTCATAGCCCAAAGGCATAACTTCGTCGACGCGTCCGACCATTTCGCTACAAGCTTTATCTGTAAACGTTAATGCCAAAATATTGTTTGAACCAACTTTTTTGTTTTGTATAAGATGTTTTATACGCTCGGTTATCACGCGAGTTTTACCAGTTCCTGCTCCTGCTACAACTAAAAGAGCACCGCTTTCGAGGTTTATAGCTTCTTGTTGATTTATATTTGGATTTGTTTCGGATTTCTTTGCCTTCATATGTACAGCTAATATACCACTCCGTTTTTGATTTTCTAAAAAAATAAGAGTACTTTTATGCTATCTGAGTAGGAGGTCTTAGTGGTTTTTGTCGAGTCGCCATGGGAGGAGAAATGTTATTTTCTGCGTTGGGCTTCTTGGTCGCTGGCATCTTGCTCGCGCCGCTTATTCGCTGGGGGTTGCAACTGGTCGGCCTTGTTCCGTTTCAAAACAGCTGACTATAGGGCAAAGTACGAGAGAATCGCGAACACACTTGTGTCGTAACTCTCTCGTACGTTATCAAAAATTTATTCGAGTGGAATTTGTAAAGGTTTTACTTCGGGAGGTTCTATTGTTTGAACGTTTTCAATTTTTCCAAAAAGTTTAGAATAGTGAGTTTTAACATTGGTCATTCCGTTGTAGGAGTTGGTAATATGGCGTTCTAAAACTCCTAAATCTTCATTAAATTTTACGGCTTCTACTTTTATTCCACCTAAAGCTTTCAAAATTTCATCAGCGTGTTTTTGTAGCTCGTGTTGCTGATAGGCAACCAGTAAAACTTTCAAAAAATAAGACAGTGTGTTTGGTGATGCCATGATTACGTTTTTGTTTTTTGCATAATCTTCTATTTGTGGATTATTTACGAGAATTTCGTAATACACCGTTTCAGATGGAATATACATAACGGCCTGCGAAGTAGTTCCTTCGTCGGGCAAGATATATTTTGACGAAATTTCTTCAATTCTTTTTTTAACATCGCTGGTAAACATTTTTTTGAATTTTTCTCGGTCGAGATCGCTGTCGCAAGTTAACATCGCTTTAAAATTTTCCATCGGAAATTTCGAATCGACAGGAATAATGCCTCTTTCTGTAAAAATGACAACATCGCAAGTGTCCCCGCTTTTAAATTTATATTGAGTTTTAAAAAGATCTTTGGGTAAAAAGCTTTGTAAAATATCGTATAAAAATTGTTCTCCTAAACCACCTCGTAATTTTGGAGATTTTAAAACGTTGCTCAAATCTTTCATGTCTTTTCCAAATTCTTCGATTCCGCCAAGTTGCTTTTGGACATTTCTAATAACTTCAGTGGAATTGTCGAGTCGCTCCCAAATTAATTTTGTTTGCTGATTCATAGCCTCGCGCTGTCGGCTCATTTGGGTATCTAATGTTGAGCGGTGTTCTTTGAATTCATTTTGCACATTGGATTGCATATTTTTGAGCCATTCCATCAAAACGGTATCGTTAGTACCTTTCATTTCTTCGCGCATTTTTTTCATTTGAGAAATTAGAAGAAAAGCAATTCCGCCGAGACCAGCGAGAAAAATTATTATGAGTAAAAAGATATTGGCGGCAGACATAAAACCATTGTAACATATCCGAAGAAAAGGCAAAGCCAACCCCGCTTGAGCTGTTCGCGGGATTGGCTCTGTAGAGAATTTAGCTTCCGATTTTACATCCAGCTGGAATATCGTAAACAACTTCTTCGGCTTCTTCGTCGTACAAAAGCATTTTCAGCACATTGTTGTCGAGATAAAAACGACCCACAGATAGGTGCATGTGAATATTGATGTTGGCCGAGCCTGTGCTTGTTATATGTACTGGCGTTCCTCTTGGCAAAATCTTAGTCAAAGTTTCTGGCGTGTCAGCTGTGGTTACTACGTGTGCTGTCATGCTCATCTCCTTTGCTGGATAAGCGCAAGATTGTTGGTTTTTATGCTGGACGCATTATAATACATGTATGCCAAAGTTTATGTATACTATAATAGTTTTGGCTTTGGTTTTGTGGGGAATTTGTCTTCACGTTTTATTTTCAGTTGCGCCAGGATCGGTGTCCGGAAAATTTACTTTTTTAATTCCATTGTTTTTGGCTTTAACCGCAACGATTTCAATTCCAATGTACTTTTTTTTCTTTAATAAAGCTCCGACGTTCACTAATTTAAAATTGTTATATCGACGCAGTTTAAAATGGGCTCTGTTTTTTTCATTTGGTTTGTCAGTAATTGTTGGATTAAAAATATTTGGAGTATTTACGATAATTAATGTTATTTTATTTTGTATTTTATATTTTGCGGTTTATATGCAACTACGAAGTTCTAAATAACAAATGTGCTAAAATTACCTTGTCATGACAGCAAAAGAACAAAAGTATTTAATAACCACAGCCATTGATTACACTAACGATGTAATTCACATCGGACACGCGTATCAAAAAATTTTGGCTGATTGTGTAGCACGTTATCAAAGATTAAAACGTGGCGATAAAGATGTTTATTTTTTAACAGGCACCGACGAATACGGAACGACCAATGAAAAAGCAGCCAAAGATCGTAATGTCTCTCCCAAACAACATGTCGATGAAATTTCTGCAAGAGACAGAGCTCAACTAGATGCGCTAAATGTTTCATACGATCGTTTCTTTAGAACTACAGATGAAGATCACACAAAAACCGCCTCAGATTTTTATAAAAAAGTTTTTGACGCTGGAGATATTTATAAAGATAAATATAAAGGTTTATATTGCGAAGGCTGCGAATCCTACAAAACATTTTCTGAATTAAATGAAGAAGGACAATGTTTGTTACATCCGACTCGAAAAATTCAAGAACTCGAAGAAGTCAATTACTTTTTTAAATGGTCAAAATATTCCGACTTTTTGCGTGCACTCGTAAATTCAGAGCGCTTTGTATTGCCGCAAGGGAAGAAAAAAGAAATGTTAGCATTTATCGAAAATGGCATTAAAGACATTCCTATTACGCGCCCTACCTATAAAGTAACTTGGGGTATACCGGTACCAAATGATCCAGAGCAGGTAATTTATGTCTGGTTTGACGCGCTTATCAATTATTTTACTGCCGCTAAGCCTTTAGGTTTCTGGGACGACTCGACAGAAATTGTACATATATTAGGAAAAGATAATGCCAAATGGCACGTATTACTTTGGCCTGCGATGCTAAAAAGTGCGAGCGAACGAGTTCCAGACACAATTTATGTTCATGGATTTATAAATCTTGACGGACAAAAGATAAGTAAGTCACGTGGAAATGTCATTCTTCCAACCGACCTAGTAAATAAATATGGGGTTGATGCCGTGCGCTACTACTTTTTAAAACATGGTCCAATAGTTGAAGACGTAGATATTTCTATAAAACATTTAGAAGAAACTTATAATTCGGATTTAGCTAACGGATTAGGAAATACAGTTGCGCGTTTAGCTAAACTCGCTGAAAATTCGGGTTTTGAGTTTGATTTTGCGGAGGGTGAGCTTAATTTAGACGATTTAAAACCCATCGAAGAAGATTTTAGAATTGACATAGCGCTTCAAAATGTCTGGAAAAATTTAGCCGATCTCGACAAACATATAAATGAAAACACTCCTTGGGCAATAAAAGAAGCTAATACTTTGAAAGAAGTTTTAACTTATGAAATTACTAAATTGCGTGAGGTTGCTTTATTGTTACAACCTTTTATGCCCGAAACATCCAAGCAAATTTTGAGCCAATTTTCATCTCAAAAGATTACGGCTAGAAGCGCGCTATTTCCAAGGCTGGCCTAGATGCTTGTCGACTCGCATTGTCACCTTCCAAAAGTTAAAGAAGAAGTACATAAAATAATTGAAGAAGCTAATGCCGAAGGTGTTGTAAAATTTATTTGTGTTGGAACTCATATTAAAGATAGTCAGCACGCTATATTTTTAGCCGAAAAACTCGCACCAGTTTTTGCCACAATTGGAATCTATCCACACGAAGAACAAGCACTCTCACTCGATCAAATGAAAGCCGAGTTGCAGCAGCTTTTGCAAACTTCTAAAAAAATAGTGGCGATTGGAGAGTGTGGCATTGATATCTCAAACTGGGAAGGTGGGCGCACAGTAGAAGATCAACTTCCAATTTTTGAAATGCAGATACAATTAGCTTTAGAAAACGATCTTCCAATAATTATTCATAATCGAAATGGGGATGAACTTGTTTTAAAAACACTCCAAAAGTATAAAAGTCCAAAATTACGTGGTATCGCCCATTGCTTTGCTTCCTCGTGGGAAGTCGCTCAGCAATTTGTAGATTTAAACTTTTACATTTCTTTTTCGGGGCTAATAACTTATCCTTCACGAAAAGATTTGCTAGAAACTGTAAAAAACGTTCCAAACGATAAATTTTTGGTCGAAACCGACTCTCCGTATCTTCCTCCACAAGGACATCGTGGCGAAAAGAATGAGCCAAAATATGTTAAAATAGTGGCGCAAAAGGTTGCTGAGACAAGGCAACAAACCTTTGAAGAAACCTGTAAACTTGCTTATGAAAACACTTGCAGGATTTTTGGCCCTGCACTTTTTGCCTAGACCAAATTATGTATAGATTTTTTACGATTCACGAAAAAAAAGTAGGTAGATTCTTTGAAATCGCGCTGGGTGTTGCAACCTGGAGTTTTTTGCTTTCACCCGTTTGGCTAGGAATTATATATCCACCGGCAATTGTGTATTTATTAACTTTCTTATCTATCTATTGGAGTTATTTAGCCTTTCGTCACTTGTATGGATTAGTGAAAGGCTATAACAAGTATAAAGAAGAAATGGCGATCGACTGGTGGAACGAATGTACTAAATTAAATTTTGCCGAGCTCCCAGACAAACCTACACTTCCTAATACATTAGCCGATGTTAGACACTTATTGTTAATTCCTGCGGTTGATGAATCTGTTTATATTTTGCGCGATTCTATCGAAAGTGTTTTTGCCCAATCTGTTCCTCTTAACCAAATAACTCTTGTTTATACTGTCGAAGAAAAATACGCCGAAGCTACGACCCAAGTTATAAAAGAAATTATGGGAGGTCGCGAAAAGCTCTTAAATAAGTTTTTAATTTATGCACATCCAAAGGGAATACCTGGTGAGGCAATTGGCGCTGGGGCTGCAAATCGTACTTGGGGAGCTAAACATGCTGTCGAAGATTTGCGAAATTCTGGCGAAAATATTCGCAATTATATTTTTAGTACTATCGATGCAGATCATGTCTTAAGTCCTCATTATCTTGCCCGCTTAACTCACTTGTACTTATCTTGTGACCGTCGTGATTATAAATATTACACAACCGCTGTGCATTTGTTTAACAATAATTTGTGGAAAGTTCCAACAGTTATGCGCATCGAAGCCAATGCCGTTACATTAGGTGCTCTATCAGATTGGGTGGTCGCCCGTCGCGGAACCAAAGATTCTTTCTCGGCTTATTCTGCATCTTTGCAAACTTTAATTGATGCAGATTATTGGGATGTTGGATTGGGCGTCGATGACACTATCTTTTATTGGCGAGCTTTTTTTGCCCGCGACGGAGATTTTGAAGGAGTTCCACATTTTGTATCTTATTCAGCTGATGCTGTAGAAGGAAAAAATTATTTAGATTCTTATCGCAGTTTATATAAACAACTTTTGCGCTGGGGTTGGGGTGCTATTGATTTTCCACTTTCGATGCAAGGTTTTCTAACAAATCCGCGAGTAAAATTTACTAAAAAAGTCGCATGGACTTTAAAACATTTAGAAAAAAGAGTGTTGATGATTAATATGGTTTTTTTGATAACGTTTGGTTTTGGAGTTGTTACTGCGGTTAATCCATATGTAAAACAAACTAACTTTGCCTATTCGCTGCCAAAAATTATGAGTTATGTTTTAACTACAACTTTAGTTTTTTTGATTCCGGGAACTATTATTAGACAAAAATTAGCAAATCCAATTCCTAAAGAGTGGCCATTGTATCGTAAACTTTTTGCTCAGTTAGAAGGTCCGCTAATTATTTTAAATTTATTATCATTTTCGTTTTTCCCATTTTTAGAAGCGCAGACCCGACTATTGTTTGGTAGAAAAATGAAAGATTTGTATCATACGCCCAAGTTAAGAAAAGCATGAAATCAAAAAAACTACTAAACTCAACATTAATAAGAGCTGCAGGTCAACGATTATCTGAACGCGTAACTTTTATTTTCTTTTTAAATATTGTCACTATAGTTTTTCAGCTTTTATATTTATCGTTTCGATACAAATATTTAAACGCCACAGTTCCCTTTTGGTTTACAAAGCCGTGGGGAGATTTGCAACTAGTCGCAAAATCTCATCTTTTTTATATTCCGATCACATCCATTTTAATTTTATTAGGTGGAGCTTTTTTTATTTATTTTTTAAAGAAGTATTATGTTAGATATTTTAACGACCTGATTTTAATATTTATTTGCTTGTGCAATTTAGTATTAACATATTCACTCGTGCGTATTATACAAATTTCTTCTACGCTTTTTGTGCCATTAATTGATCCTACTTATGTAGGATTAGCCGGTCCATTTTTGTTTTCATTTTTGCTCGTATTGCTTATTGCTCCAATATTTATCGAGTTCGCAAAAGAGCACAACATTATTACCAATCCAGCATTTCATAATCATCCGGGAATGATCTTACTTCGACCATCTGCTCGCGGTGGTGGATTTGTTTTCACTCTAGGGTTTTTATTAGCTGCATTTTTGTTTGTACCTTTTACTCAGCAATATGTAGGAATTTATATAGTCGCTGCATTATTGGCGATTTTAGGATTTATAGACGATTATCAAAATACTCACCAAACTTCTTCTTTTAGAATATTTGAACAACCTGTTTTAAGATTAATAATTTTATTTATTTTAGTTTCGGTAGTCGTAATATTTAATGTTCGTATAAATTTTATCGCCAACCCAATCGGCGGAATTATAAATTTAAATGCGTACAGCTTTTTGATTTCGGTGTTTTTTACAATAGTTTGGATTGTTTGGGTTTTAAATGTTATGTCGTGGTCAAACGGAATAGACGGTCAATACGCAGGTATCGTTGGTATTGCGGCAGTTGTTATAGCACTTCTTGCTTTAAGATTTAGCCCTCTCGGTGCTATGGATCTAAATAACGCAAAGCTAGCTATTATAGTTGCTGGTGCAAGCTTTGGACTAATTCCGTTTACTTGGCATCCGTCTAAAATTATGTGGGGCTTTGGTGCGGTATCGGCCGCTTTGGTTTTGTCTGCTCTGTCTATTTTGGTTAGTAGTAAGGTTGCCACTTCGATAATAATTATTTTGATTCCTTTTTTGGATGCGTTAGTAACTGTGGTGCGCCGATTGCTGCAAAAGAAAAATCCTTTAAAGGGAGATCGAGGACATTTACATCATTTGTTAATGGATCGTGGTTGGAATGTAAAAAAGATTGCCGTATTTTATTGGGTTACAACTGCTTTTTTTGGAATAGTAGCGCTCCTTGCTTCTGAAAAATCTTTAGCGCTCATTACACTAACTTTTGGTGGAATAGTTGCTTTTGTAATTATAATGCTGAATTTAAAATCACTAACGAAGAAGCAACAATCACAAACAGTTGTGTAAGAACTCCCCAAGGAAGAGGCGCTTGAAATTGCAATTTATGTTGCACTCTAGCGAGAGCTCTAATTGGACCAGGAACTTTTTCAAAAAATATCTTAAAACTTGTAAGTGCATCAGGAAGACAAGCAGCGATTGCGCACAAAAATATATTTAAAGCCAAGTGCGAATTGTGCAAAACCCATAAAGCGTGCGTGGTTGCCAAAACTCCTACCGCCACAGCAATTCCAAATTCTGCCATAACTGCTAATGGACGCCAACCAGTTTTACGTGCTTCAACAGTGGTATTAGAGTAAAAATCCCAATGTGGTACTAAATCTCCGGCAAAATGCATCGCAAATGAAAGTGGCACAGCAATAAAAGGGTTTGGAATAGTATAAGCAATGGCAATTCCAACGAACGTATGAGAAGTTAAAAGCATTATTAAAATATATACTATGTACTTCTCTAAAGCAATTTGCTATAAAGTCTGCGTTAGACATATTAGGATTAATTCTGCTGAATTAGGATTAAATCTGCTGATTTTAAGCTTTATTTCATTTTCCTGCCGTATTACTGCAAAAGAATGCGGGTACTGTTAATTGAAGACGATTTTGAAACTGCCGCACTACTCAAAGACGAGATTGAACGTTACTATACTGTAGACGTCGCCCACAATGGCTCTGAAGGAAGTTACTTATCCCAAATTAATGATTATGATGCTATGGTCGTGGACATGTCATTGTCAGACATGAGTGGCGAAGAAATTTGTCGCTTAACACGCGCCGCTAAAATAGCCACTCCGATTTTAGCGATGACTCGCGGACATGAAGTAACTCCAAAAGTGTCATCGTTAGATTCTGGAGCTGACGATTGTTTATCAAAGCCATTTTCAACTCTTGAATTACTAGCCAGGTTGCGAGCTTTAATGCGCAGGCAGTCGCGAATTTTATATTCTACTACTCTTCAAGTTGAAGATTTATATATTGATTTTTCATGTAAAACGGTTTCGCGCGCCGGCCATCTGCTTACGCTGCGCCGCAAAGAATTTGATATTTTAGAATATCTTGTTCGAAACAAAAATCGAGTTATATCTAAAGAAATGATTCTCGATCACGTTTGGGAAATGGGAATTGAAGTAAATTCTAATACTATTGAGGTACACATCAGATCGCTTCGGGCAAAAATTGACAAAGATTACACCAAAAAGCTTATTAAGACCGTGCATAATTTTGGCTATAAAATTGACGCGTAAGCCATAAAATCATATCATTCAGTAGTGATCTCTCTTGCATATCAAATTATTCGCACAGCTCGCCCCAGACAATGGCTCAAAAACTTTAGTATTTTTGCAGCTCCAGTGTTTCTAGGCACATTATTTGTAGAAAACAATCTACATAAATGTATTATTGCTTTTTTTATTTTTTCTTTTGCCGCCTCGGGAATTTATTTTGTTAACGATATTATCGACGCTCCTAAAGATCGCAAACATCCTATAAAAAAGAACCGCCCTATTGCTTCTGGAAAAGTATCCGAAGCTTTGGCTTGGGTAATTGCTTTCGTTTTAATATTAGGATCAATTTTCTTAGCCGTTCGACTAGTGGGAACATTTTTTACTTACACAATAGTTGCTTATATTCTGTTGCAAATTAGCTATTCACTCTATTTGCGCAACGTTATTATTTTGGATTCGTTGACTGTAGCTACTGGCTTTGTTTTACGCGTCTTTGCCGGTGGATTTGCTTCTTCTACGTCTTTATCGTCTTGGTTAATTCTCGCAACAATAGGATTATCTCTTCTTTTGGCTTTTGGTAAGCGTCGTTCAGAAAAAACAATTTTAGCGAAATATTCCAAACTAGATCCAGATTCGTCCGAAACGCGCGAGACACTTAGACACTATCCGGATACGTTATTAGATAGCATGATTTCAATGTCAGCCAGCTTTTGCATTATTTCGTATTCGCTTTTCGCTTTTCAAGCATCTCCGCAAAATGCTTCAAAAATATTAACGTCGTTTTTGCCTTCGATTATAAAAAATCCAAAGTGGATGATGTTAACTATTCCAATTGTTATTTATGGAGTGGGTCGTTACTTATACATTATTTACGAAAAGGGTGAAGGAGAGTCTCCCGAACGAGTTATTTTGTCTGATATGCCTTTATTAATCTCAGTTATAGCTTGGGGTGCTGCAATTTTGGCAGTTATCTATTTACTACCGGTGTTGGGGTAACCGAAGGGCTTGATTCTATCGGAGCCGAAGCGTTATTAAACGGATAGGGTAAATATAAATCCGATTTTTGTGCAGTAGGAGTAGGTGTGCTTGCTGGTCTTACACTTTCTTGACCTAAAACTTCTGTTTTTACTACATCAGGTTGTTTGCTACTTAATAATCCAATCGAACTAATGGGTAAAATCAAAAGTGCAAATAACATTACGGTTAATAGTCCGTCTACAAATAGGCGGGGAAGTTTATTCATTGCGACCTCCAAAATCCAACACGACTTCTTCTTGACTATATGTAGTGTCAGATTGTCGCAGGTCTAACTCATTTTCTATATCCAAAACAAAAAATACCGTTGCTATAACGCTTAAAACTACAGCGACAATAAATACCCATAAATAAACCAGATTAAATACCACCATTGTTCCTGACACTAGGGCTAACAAATACAAATACGACAACCAAATTGTTCCTTGAGAATATAAATCAAATGAATCTTGAATAAAAGTCGAAAGACGTAGGCTAAAAACTCTGGCTGTTAAGGCTGGAGTTATATGAGATTCGTGAAAAATAAAAGATTTAAGTAAAATGTATAAAAGTCCGACTGTTAGCGTACAAACCATAAAAAGAAGAGGATATGGGTTGACCAATAAATAACTTTCAGCAGGAAGGTTAAATCCCGCAGCAGTCATGTCTATATTGATTTGGAATTGTCTAGAAATTAAGATAACAGAGACAAACCTAACAGCTAACAATAATATTGCAGGTACTATAGCTTGATCAATAAGTTTTACTAGTATTTTAGAAAACATGTGCAGGATTAATGAAATGATACATCTATGTTCAGAACCAAGTCAATTAAACTAAGTTACTACAATCTAAATTTAGGACTATATTTATTATTATTGTTTTTTACCCCGCTAATTTTCGTAAGTAATACCAGCGAGTTGTATGAATTTCCTAAAACATTTTTTATTTACTTTTTTGGAAGCACAATAATATTTTTATTTTTGCTTCATCAGATTTTGTCACCAGCAAAGCTTAAATCACCTAATTTGTTGGTTTTGGCATGGTTAGTTTCGTATTTACTTTCGACAATATTTTCGTCGCATTTGTATACTTCGGTGTGGGGATACTTCACTAGGTTTAATGGCGGGTTGGTTTCGGTCTTAGTATTCTTTGGAATTTATTTTGTAGCGCTAAATTCTTTTAGTCGGCAAGATTTAAAAAGGTTATTTTGTTTTGCAATTTTTACACTAATTCCTGTGGGAGTTTATGCAATCAGCCAACACTATGATTTCGCCGCATCCAGCCCCGATAATTTAAGAGTTTATTCTACATTTGGCCAACCCGATTGG
>DATIHK010000057.1:0-3957 GCA_035480775.1 Saccharimonadales bacterium (SeqCode)
CGGTAGAGCCAACATTGGGAGAAATATAAATTTTTGGCCCAAATTCGTGCGGAATTGTAAGAGAAACATTGTATTTAGATGTCGAGTCAGAAGCTTCAACTGGTGGAATATTAATATTCCAGATCTCACCAATTTTGCTGGCGATTTGTTTTGATTTATAAAATAAACTAATGTCATTTTGTTTACCTAAGCCAATAGCTTGGTTGCGAAGCGTAACTCGGACAGTAGTTTCATTACTAGAAGTTTTAACATCGGTTTCGATTGTGCCTTTTCTGTCTTCTGCTGAAACGTCATAAATTTCCATTTGTTTGACTGTTAAAACATAGGTAGTTGCAAGCACATCTTTTTGTTTGTTTATGATTGAAATATTTTGTTGTACAGAAGTTTGTCCGTCACTACCAACTTTGTACTGAATATCATACTGGGTTTCAAACTGTTCTTGAGCAAACGTCTTTGACGAACCCATGATTACAAACCCGGATATACAGATTAACAGTGAAGCTGAAAAACTCCTGAAGGATGAATGCTTCATATTGCCTAATGTTACAATGAAGATGAGCTGCCAGCAAATTAGCGCATCTTCGTGGACGCGTAGCGTCACAATGATTATGCCATCAGCAACATTGTTAGAAAAAGTTAATAATCTTCCAAAAGTTCCAGGAGTTTACATTTATCACGACTCAGCTGGAACAGTTATTTATGTCGGCAAAGCAAAAAGTTTACGCAATCGAGTTAAATCATATTTTATAAAAGATAATTTAGAAATGTGGTCTAAAACCCAAGCTTTGGTCGAAAATATTGCCGATTTAGAATATGTCGAAGTATTGTCTGAGCTCGAAGCCCTAATACTTGAGGCTGAGTTAATTAAAAAATACCTTCCAAAATACAACATAGTTTTAAAAGACGACAAGTCTTATTTATATATAGTCATTCGCAACGAAAAAGTGGAGCTCAACAAAACTTTAACAGCAATTCCTAAAATTATGACGGCTCGAAAATCTGATATTTTAGAAAGTGATATCATTTTTGGGCCGTTTCCAGAAGCTACGACTACTAAATTTATAGTTCGCAGCATCCGTAAAATTTTTGCATTTAGAGATTGTTCGATTTCAAAATTTAATCGCTACAGTAAATTGGGCAAACCTTGTTTATACGGCTACATTGGCTTGTGTCAAGCCCCTTGTGTTGGAAATGTTTCGGTTGAAAAATATCGTCGAGATATTAAAAATATTCAACACCTCTTAGAAGGGCAATCAAGTTCTTTGTTAAACACGCTCAGGCGAGAAATGGAAGATGCCTCAAAAAATCAGCAATACGAAAAGGCAGCTGAGTATCGCGATATAGTTAGAAAGTTTGATTACATTAGGCAACAAACTCAAAAAACATCTGATTACATTGAAAATCCATATTTGGTGGAAGACATTATTAGTAAATCACTAGATGAACTTGTTAAAAATATTCCAGAGCTTAAAGAACTTCCACGCCGAATAGAATGTTATGACATTTCAAATATTTCAGGTAAAGAAGCTGTGGGATCGATGGTTGTCGCTACCGATGGAAGAATAGATAAACACGAATATCGAAAATTTAGAATTAAATTAAAAGCAGAGCCTGACGATTTTGGTATGCTGCGGGAAGTTCTAACCCGCCGTCTGACTCATGAAGGTTGGCCAATGCCTGATTTATTGGTAATTGATGGTGGAAAAGGTCAAGTTTCGGCTATAAAAGAAGTTTTAGACAAACTTGGTTTAGAAATTCCGTTAATTGGACTCGCAAAAAGATTTGAAACTATAGTTTATTACAACGGCTCAGAATTTGTAGAAGTTAATTTGGAAAAAGATAACGAAGGACTAAAACTTTTACAAAGATTGCGCGACGAAGCTCATAGGTTTGCTCAAAAATATCACCATCAATTGCGTCTTAAAAAGCTTACTATATAATTTAATCATGAAGATTTTGCTTAGAGTATTTGTCTTTACGGTTATTTCAATCATCGTCACACAAAAAGCTCTCAATAGTCTAGATTTTTCTGTGCAGCAGTTAAATCTGTTTTTGCTGCTAGCAGTAGCCTTGTCTTTGCTAAATTTATTTTCAGGGCCCATTTTTAAATTGATTTCTCTTCCATCTGAAGGTATCGGATTGTGGATACTTTCATTTTTACTAACTGCTGCCATGCTTTTTGTGTTAAGCATTTTTATTCCAGCAATAAGCTTTAAGGCTACAACTGTAGGAAATTTGCTTATTTCGAGTGTTATGATACCATCTAAAAGCTTGACTTCATTTTGGTCTCTTGTGGCTTCAGCACTGCTATTTAGTAGTATTTATAGATTTTTTAGTTGGTTGAGCAAAAGTAAATGAAAATAAAATGAATATACAGTTAATTACACAGATACTACAAATTATTTTTTCAGTATTTTTAGTGGTTGCAATTTTAATACAAAGCAAAGGTGTTGGATTATATAGTGGCGTTGGAGGTTCAATTGGTTTTTATCGATCTCGAAGAGGACTTGAAAAACTCATATTTGTGATGACAATAATTGTTGCTGTTGCTTTAGCAGTTAACTCTATTGTTATTACCCTTGTAGGGTGATATGCAAAGACCACTTACTATAAACGGCGGAACTCCCTTAATAGGAAATGTAAAAATTCTTGGATCTAAACTCTCACTACAAAGTATTTTAGCTGCATGTCTATTCAGCAACGAAGATATAATCCTCGAAAATGTTTCTCAAACTAATATTTTAGAACAAGAGCTCGAAATGCTTAGAAATCTTGGAGTTAAAGCTCAGTGGTCTGGACAAGAGCGCTTAATTATTAATGCAGCAAATTTAGTTAATTCTGATTTTCCTGTATCGGCTAAAAAGTCTCGTGTTGCTTTGTTTTTAGCAGCTCCACTGCTTTACAGATTTGGCAAAGTTTCAATCCCAATGCCCGAATATCTTCCGGCTGGAATAAAATCTATTTCTCGTTGGATAGATACTTGGCAGGCTTTAGGAATAGAAATAATCGAAGAATCCAAATTTATTCATCTTAAAGCTGAAAAGTTTAATGGTGCACATATAAACTTTAAAACCCCCACCTTTCGTGGAACCTGCAATGCAATATTATCAGCGCTTTCGGTATTAGGTGAAACAACTATTACCAACGCTTCCGAAGAACCAGAAATCGATAGTTTAATAGATTTTTGCAATATCATTGGTGGTAATGTAACTAGAGTTGAACACCGCAAAATAGTTGTTCAAGGAAAACATGTTTTTAAAGGTGGTTATTTTGAACTCCATCCAGATCGCACAGAAACAGTAATGTATGCTGTTGCTGCTTTGGTAACCGGAGGTAATCTTACAATTCAAAATGTTAACCGAAATAACTTAACGTCTTTTACCAATGTTTTGACTAAAATTGGCGCCCGCTTTGATTTTGTTGGCAATGAGTTACGTGTTTGGCGTGCGGGAGAACAACTTTTAGCGACAAATATTACTACTTCCCCGGCTCCTGGCTTTAATTCAGATTGGGAGTCATTTATTACTTTGCTAATGACAAAAGCCGAAGGCATTAGTTTGATTCACGATACTATTTATACAAATCGTTTTGGTTTTATCCAAGAATTAAATCGCATGGGTGCCAAAATTGATTTACTTCATCCTTCTGATGTTAATTTAAAAGCAGTAGTAAGTGATGATGCTTATGATGAAACTACTCAAGGCGAACCGTATACTGTAGCCAGAGTAACCGGTCCGACCAGATTGCGAGGAACAAAATTGAGCATAAACGAAAACTATTATGGAGCAACTCTAATTTTGGCGGCTATTTGTGCCGAAGGTAAAACCGAAATAAGTGGCTACGAATATATAACCGACGGATATAATCAGCTTCTAGAAAAGTTAACTAAATTAGGAGCTAAATTTCTCTGAATGCTATACTAAAAGTATGATACTTACTCAGCTTTTATACCTTTTC
>DATIHK010000058.1:0-10858 GCA_035480775.1 Saccharimonadales bacterium (SeqCode)
ATTTAAATACCTGACAACGTGACTTAATAGTATCCGGGACTTTATGAGCCTCAGTCGTACACAATACAAATACTACATTTTTTGGAGGTTCTTCAAGAGTCTTTAACAAAGCGTTAAAAGCTTCGGTAGTAAGCATATGAACTTCATCGATAATATAAACTTTTTTACTTCCTGTTGACGGAGCAAGCTTGATTTTGTCTTTTAAATCTCTAATGTCATCAATTCCCCGATTACTGGCAGCATCTATTTCGATTAAATCCATAAAATTACCATTTTGAATCGCTTTGCAATTGGGACATTTATTACAAGGGTCACCATTTTTTTGTAGATCTGTACAATTAGCAGCTTTGGCTAAGATTCTGGCGGTAGTAGTCTTGCCAGTACCACGAGGACCAATAAATAAATAAGCATGAGAAAGTTTATTGGTTGCAACTTCGTTCATTAGAGCATCTGCTGCTGCATTTGGTTGAGAAATTTCAGTAAATATTTGAGGTCGATACTTGGTATAAAACATAATAAGTCCTTGTTAAAGAAGTATACATTTTATGATTAGTCAATCAACTAATTGTTGTTGTTAAAAGTCGAAAGAAGGCTCGATACTGCTTATAAATTCAAGCTCTTGCTTAGAAAATTTAGTCAAAACCCAATCTTCAACATCATAATTATTATTGTTAGGTCTCCCTACTCCTACTCTATAACGCCAAAATCTTTGAGTACCAAGTTTTTCAATAATATCTAGTACTCCATGGTGGCCTGCGGCGCCAGAATCAAATTGTTTTTTGATTTTTCCAAACTCTAGGTCTACATCATCATGGATTATTAGCAGTTGTTCTGGCTGAGTGTTAAAGTAATTTAGCAAATACGACACGGAGCTGCCAGAATTATTCATAAATGTTTGCGGTTTTACCAAAAGAACGTCGTTAATCTTAATAATTTCTGATTTGGATTTAGAATCACTATGCCAAGTAAGATTATTTTTGGCTGCAAAGGTATCTAAGATTATAAATCCTGTATTATGTTTTGAATTTTGAAATTGTTCTCCGGGATTTCCAAGTCCTGCTACTATCTTCATTCTTATGATTTTACACCATGTACTGATTTTTCATCATCGTCTTTGTGATGAACACCTAGCAAATGCAAAACTCCGTGAGCTACAAGCTCAGCTACTTCGTGTTCGTAGGTATTTTTGTACTTGGCAGCTTGCCTTTTTGCTTGTTCCCTATTTACTAAAACGTCGCCAAGATAATAGGTTCCATCTTCGCTATCTTCATTAACTTCAAATGAAAGCACATCCGTTGTATAGTCGCGCTTAAGATATTTTTTGTTGGCTGCTTTTATCTCAGCATCATCTGAGATCTTAACTCCTATATATAAAGGTTTCTTAGAGGATAACGGCTTCTGCATAATTAAGCCTGTTGCGGAGCAAATTCATTTTGTAGTTGATTTAAAACCTCTAGTTGAGCTGACTCGTTATCAATAAGGTCTTGTCTATTGGCGCGTTTAAAATCTTCTATGGCTTCGCCGTGTTTTTTGATTTGCTTTTTTAAAACTGCCAAAATAACCTCATCTGTAAGCTCTTGTTTTAACGGTCGTAACTCGATTTCTTTATTTTTTATACCGGCAAGGAGATAACGCAAAACAGAAAGCCTCAATTCATCTTTGGCTTTTTGAGCAGCGATTAATTTGCTCTGTAACTCGATTAATATCATTTAAGTTTTTCCAAATATATTTTTCGAGCAATTTCTTTATTTCTTTGTCTTTTTAGCTCACTTGGCTTTTGATAACGCTCACGGTCTTTAAGTTCTTGAAGAACTCCTGATTTGTGTACTTCTCTATTAAACCTTCTTAAGGCTTGTTCCAAGCTTTCGCCATGTCTAACTTTAATCTTTGTCATTTATACACGCGCAAACAATAAATGTTTGCACAAATACACCTCCAACTCCAAAAAAATCAACTTTTTATTAACTTAATAGCGACAGTATATCTTTGACTGTAAATTTATGCAAATCTTTGTGTATCAACAAAGGTTGTAGTAGTGAGTAATAAATGGAATCGATTATTTCTTGATATAACTAGCCAAAAAGGTTGCCCACATCTTTTAAAGTTATCAGAACAATAAGACCTAATAAAAGTATCATCCCCCACTTGTGAATTTGAGACTCGATATGAACATTCATTTTTTTGCCAGTTATCATTTCGATCACCACAAAAAGCAATCTGCCTCCGTCAAGGGCTGGAAAAGGCATAATATTCAAAAAAGCTAGACTTAAAGACATAAGCGCAACAAAATCCACCATACCTAAAAATGCTTGAGTTCCGCCGTAGTTAAGAATTCCGCCAATAACAGTGTAAATACCAACTGGACCCGCTACTCCCTCAGAAACCGGCGCAGCGCTCTTAGACTCTACTGATAAGCCAATTAACTTACCAAATACGAATTTAGAGTAAGCAAGCATGTTGTAGGCCTGCATAGGACCAGCTAAAAGCTTATTCCAACCTTGGCTATAGTCGATGACAATACTTTTTGATAAAAATACTCCTAAAATACCCTTACCTTGTGAACTTTTCTGCGGAGTTGCAGAGACTGTGCGCAGATTGTGCTTGGTATTTTGCTTTTCGTCCATTAATAACAACGATACTTTTTGCCCGGCTTTATCGGCTACTTCGCGGCGGACATCGGCAATGCTGTATACGGGTTTGTTGTTGATTTCTAAAATAGCTTCTCCGGGTTCAATTCCTGCTAAATCAGCTGCGGATCCTTTTTCCATAGAAGTGACAACTGTATTTATTGAAGTCACATTGCCAAATCTGAAGTTGTAATCAAAAATTAGCGGAAGATTGAGTGTTTTGAATCCTGTAAAGAAAAAGAAAACATAGTATAAGGCTAAAGCCAAAACGACATTCATAAATACTCCAGCCGAAAGAATAATAGCTCTTTGCAACGCAGTTTTAGACATAAAGTTAGAAGAATCGTGTCTAGCTGCTTTTATTTCAGCTGTATCTTCTAAATCTTCCCCAGCCAAACGAACAAATCCACCAAAAGGTAGCCAATTTAGTGAATAAACAGTATCCCCTATTTTCTTTTTTATAGCGGTTGGAGGAATACCTAAACCAAATTCTTCTACATGCACTCCCATTTTTTTAGCAGCAAAAAAATGACCAAATTCGTGCACCAAAACAAGAATAGACATTATTAAAATAAAAACTAAAAGTGTTAACATAATAACTTAAACTGACATTAGATCGGTCTTTTTTGCTTCTCCTAAAGTAT
Source organism: Saccharimonadales bacterium (SeqCode) (assembly GCA_035480775.1). GTDB lineage: Bacteria > Patescibacteriota > WWE3 > UBA101185 > UBA10185 > DATIHK01. The sequence goes on from DATIHK010000058.1 coordinate 3,272, forward strand.
CGGCTTGAGAAACAAAATCTTTGACTACATCTTCAACTTGCTCTTTTTGCGAAAATTTATCATCTTCACCAATTTTTTTATCAGAAAAATCTTTATCAATTTCTTTCATAACTTCTTGGCGAACATTTCTCATAGAATTTTTGCACTCTTCTATTTTTACCGAAACTACTTTTACAAATTCTTTGCGGCGTTCTTCAGTTAGTGCTGGAATAGGCACTCTCACTTGTGTGCTATCAACGACAGGATTTACTTTTAAATCGCTTTCTAATATAGCTGTACCTATGGCTTTTAATAAAGACTTATCCCAGGGTGCTACTACCAAATTTTGAGGGTCGAGTAAAGTTATTGAACCTACTTCTTTTAAAGTCATCTTTGCTCCATAAGCATCGACAACAATATTTTCTAGTAATGAAGGCGTCGCGCGTCCTGTGCGAATTTGTGAAAGTTCTGATTTTAAGTGATCAAGAGATTTTGCAAGTTTGGATTTTAGATTGTTTGCGTCCATAAGGTCATTCTATCCTAATTAGCCTAAAACAGAAAGGCGTACAAAGTTTTTTAATTCGATTTTTTCGCCTACTTTCGCTGTTACAGCGGCGATTAAATCAGAAATCTTTTTTGAAGGATCACGAACATACTCGGCTGCCAAAAATGATTCAATTGAAGGATACTCTTCTGTTGCAGCTTGAAGCGCGAGTTCATGGCAAAGTTTTTTAAAGTCTTCGGTACGAGCGACAAAATCTGTTTCGCAAGCAAGACTAATCATACTTCCAATTTTTCCATTTGCATGAACGTAGGCATATACTAAGCCGTCTTTGGTTTCGCGATCTTGCTTTTTAGCAGCTTTAGCAATCCCCTTTTTGGCTAGTTCTTCTTTGGCTTTTTGCTCATCTCCACCATTATTTTCGAGCGCTTGTTTTACTTCTAAAACACCAGCTCCTGTTTCTTCACGAATTCTTTTTATTAAATCTACATCAATTGGCATTATTTAGTTTCTTTCTTTATTTTAGGACTTTTTTTGGCTTTTTTCTCGGGTTCTGCGGCTTTTTCAACTTTAACAGGTTCAACTACTGCAACTGGTTCTGCTGGAAGGGTTTCAGCTATAATCGCTGCATCAGCAAGTGGAGTTATTTCGGCTATATCAGTTTTTATAACAACTTCTTCTACAGGAGCGGCAGCTTTAGCTTTATCGGCTGCTACTTTTTCTTTATTTTTAGCAAAATCTACGTAACCTTCTTCAATCGCATCTCCAATTGATTTCATAATAACTGCGATAGATTTGATAGCATCATCATTTGCAGGAATCACATGTTTAATATCTGTTGGATCACAGTTAGTGTCGATTAAAGCAACAACTGGAACTCCTGCCGATTTTGCTTCTCGAACTGAGGTTCTTTCACGCTTAGAATCAACTATAAATAGTACATCCGGATTAGACTTTAATCCCACAATTCCACCTATATTTCTTTGGAGTTTTATGATTTCGCGGTCAATTAAGAGTCTCTCTTTTTTTGTATACTTTTCTAGTTCTCCGTTTTCTTTTTGGCGTAAATAATTTAAAAGTTTGTCGATGTTACGCTTGATGACTCTAAAGTTGGTAATTGTTCCGCCAATCCAGCGTTCTGTAACATAAAAAGCTCCACTTCTTTTGGCTTCAGCTTCGATAACTTCGTGAGCTTGTTTCTTAGTTCCCACAAAAACGATTTGCTTACCTTCTGAGGCTTGTTGATACAAAAATTCACAAGCATCTTTAAGCAATTGTTCAGTTTTTTCTAAATCGATAATGTGGATGTTTTTTTTAACGGTGTAGATGTAAGGCTCCATTTTTGGATTCCATCGTTTGGTCTGATGTCCATAATGAGCACCTGCGTCTAGTAGTTCTTCGATTTTTGGTAGTTTATACTTTGCCATAATATTTTCGGAGGATTTACAACGTTAGTAATAAAAACAGTTAAACGGTGTTTCCTCCTTTTTCTTTTGGATCTTGCTTGTGCAATCTCCTCACTTGAAAGCACTTACGTGCCAGGAAGTTTCAAGACAGTGTGTACGTTACCAAATAATTTTGGAATTGGCAAGAGATTATGTATGATATGCGCAAATGAAAGATTTATACTTAAAAGGTTTGCAAGCCTATCACAAAAAAATAGAACGAGTTTTACAAAAAAATTACGGCATTGAAATCGAATTTTTAGACGTTATTGGCTGGGGACATACTACAACTGCCTATTTTATTAAAACTCCAGATAAAAATTATGTTGCCCGTGTATCTAAGTATTCAAAACAAAAATTAAAAGCCATTAAAAAAGATATTGCACTTTCGAATGAATTAAATACGTATATTCCTACGACTAAATATAGAAAGAACAATTCTGACAACTTTATAACCTTATTTGACGACAAAATTCTACGTCTATCTGAACATATAAATGGCTTATTTCACTATGATATGGACGATAAAACTCTTAGTAGCGCTGTGAAAATGCTGCACAAAATTCATCAGTTAAAACCAAATGTCATTGACTTGGCAAAAGTTAAAAATAGCTCTAAACATGTTTTTTTGCACGGAGATTTAACTCCTGCAAATATTATTCAGTCGTATTCTAAAGTTACTGGCATTTTAGATTTTGAAATGGCTCTATACGGACCGCCAGAGTGGGATTTGGCCATTACAGCGGTTTTTAGCTGGCTGAAGATGAAAAATACAGAATATTTGAAAATTTATGGCTTAATCAAAAAAAATTACAAGGATAAAATAGATAAAGAGTTATTTATGAAGTATTCGGTTAAACACCTAAAAACGTATCATAAAAATATTCAAAAAAATAAAAATAAGTATAAACATTTGGGAGACTATAAACTGGATGTAGAACGTACCTACAACAAATTGAAAGAGCTGAGTAAACTTTAGACTCTTTTTAATCCTGCGTTTTTAGCGGTTGATCTTGCTCAAACTTTAGGCCAAGCTTAACTGCAGATTCGGCTTTTGCCAATTGTCGTCCAAAATCCATGGCCGCACCCAATTCACTCAGTAACATATCTCTTATAGCCATTGCACAGAGATCTCTCGCGACTTTAGGCTTTTTACCATTCTCTTTATATTCGGCTAATTGAGTAGCGCCATCGGGTGAGAAAAATGAAACTACAATATCCTCATTCTCAACTTTTATAGTGTAATAGCAGCGTGGATCATATGCACAAGTTCGATCAAGAGAGTCAAACTTTTCGACAATTTTAATTGAGTCATCCCAATCGATCTGATACATTTCTGCTATATGAGATGTGGTGGTTAAACTTCCTAAATTTTTACCTATATATTGTGCTATGTCTTGTTGAAATTTTCTTAAAGCAAAAGCGTTCAGGGGCCAAGCTCCATACATATCATTATTTCTAAAAACAGCAGTCATATTAAAGTTATCGTCGATACACTGGCCGAGAATCATAACCAAACAAGGAACTCGCCAGCCTTTAGTTTGCCCAAGTGTGTTTACATCTCCTGCTACCGGCGGAAAATTATCTTTGTGTGGCTTCCATAAAACGGCCATGGCTCCCCTATCGTATGGGTACTTTTTTAATTTATCTTTCATTATTTGTGCTTGATCGATGCCGTCCCAAGCAAAAATACGTTCGCCGTAGGTATAAACTTCATCGGCGGCTTCATTTTTGTTAAAAAAGCCTTTATAGTAATTTTCTAAGCCTTCGGCACCAAATTTCATATACTCAGGAACCTTTGGATTCGTTGGATCTTCTTTTTCTATGACCACACTTAGGTTGTGAACTTCTTTAACTTGCCCATATAAACCAGGAATTTCAGCTCCGAATTTGTTTAAAATCTTTAGCACATCGAGCCAGGCGTCGCCAATGTAGTCTCTTCTGATTTTAAAGACGGACATATCTGTAGGAAATCGGTTAACGGCTGGGGCAACTGCTTCTGCAAAAGTTTGCGGCTCTCCAAAGGCTTCTTTCTTTTCTAGGCTAGAAACTAAAGCAGCGACTTCGGCTAAAGGCTTCATGCGCAAATCGTGAAATTCCACATTTTTGCGAATAAGTTCAAAAGCTTCTTTGGTAAGTTCTTTGTCGAGTAAAGCTTCGTCGTCTCCGATAATTTTCCAACCTTCTAGTTCGCCTCCAGCTCCTGCATGCTCACTTACTCCATTTTCAAAGAATCTTTTTAAAGCTTCGCCGCTCCCCTGTCTATCAACTCCACATAAAACAAGGTATCTAATTAGTGGATTGGCTAAAATGTTGCGAAACATGGGGTTGAGCCCGCGCTTTGTATATAACTGCCCACATACGCTGTAGGAATCAGATTTGAGTTCAGCTGCAACACTTTCTTTAGGCATCCAAAGTGTGGCGACACCAACATTGGAATCTAAATTACCTACAATAAGTTTGTCTTTAAAATAAAGCGGCCAGTTTTCTATCATTATTTACTCCAAACTACTTTTTCCGAAATTTGCACAACTTCAATATTAGCAGCACTTAATAAAGGTAACGAAGCATTATTACTTACAAAATGATCAGACATATAAAAAATCTGTTTGATTCCATAATGAATCAAAATTTTGGCGCAATCTGTGCACGGAAATCGCGTTACATATATAGTAGCTCCGTTTAGAGGTGAAACCTTTTCGATCGCACTTTTTAAAGCTTCAAATTCGGCATGTCCGACTGATTCTTTCTTAGTGTTCCAGTGTTCTGCAACCAATTTATTATCTAGAAGAATAAGGCAAGCAGTTTTAACCTCAAGCTCAGATTTGTCACACAATAAACAAGCTCTGCGCATTAATTCTATTTGTTCTTGTGTGATTTTTTCCATGCTTTCCTTAATTTTGCAGCCATTTCGACTGGGGTCAGTTCAATATCTTGAAAAGCCATTACAAACCGTTTGTTTTCTGGTTCGTAATGTAAAAATTCTGTTGTAATTGGAATTATATGAATGTGTAAATGTTTTAAACTAATCCCCGATTTAGCACCTTCTCTGTATAAAGTGTTAGTATTTTCCACTTTCAACTCGGTATTAACCAGCTTGATTCCATCAGATATTAAGTCGTGCATAGCTTGCCACTCTTTTTTATTTAATTTATCTAAGCTCTCGACATGTCTACGTGGAATAATCATCATATGCCCGTCTATATATGGAAATAAATTTACAGTCAAAACTACTCCATCTTTTTCAGCTATTAAATACTTTTCTTTTAAATCACAAAAAGGACATTTGGTCACATTGCGATTGACTTCGTCGTACCATGCAGATTTACGAGCATTTTTTTGGACTTCAGGATCATAAATATCTTTCATTATTGTTTTCTTCCTTGTACATCATTAGTTCTTATCAACCGCGATTTCTCGTTGAGTAATTTTAAATATCGATCTTCTGTCATACATTCTTTAAAAATTTCCATAACCTTACTGTAGGCCATTTTATCAATCATAGCCGATGAAGAAATAAACGGAGATTGCCTTTCAGCTACTACAACATTTCCTCCATAACTTTTAACCAACTTGTACTCAGGGCTATTTTTATAACCTTTATTCCAAGCTTCTGATACTGTAAAAAATATATCAGGTTTTAGGGCATAAAGGCTAGAATAAACTGTTCGATCTGGAAAAACGCTTACATAATCAACGGTATCTAGATGACCCAAAACATAAGCACGATCACGCTCAGAAATCATTGGTCTACCGATACCTTTTAGATTTCTTAGAGAAGAATCTGATGGAATTCCAACTATTAAAACATCTCCCAAAATTCCGGCTTGCTCAATAAAACGAGCGTGTCCAACATGCAGTAAATCATAAGAACCAGCAACATAAACTACTTTTCTCTTTTTTTTGCGCAACGTTTCTCCCAATGCCGCAAGGTCGGCAAAATCTATTATTAAATTAGAACTATTAAAAGAATTTGCAAGTTTTGGTTGCTGATCACCATATTGAGCAGGTTTTAAATGTTTTTCGGGGTCCAAAAAGAAACCGGGAACTTTTTCTTTTAAATATGACTCCAAAATTTGAATAACTCGAATGTTTGCTATGTGTTCAACTAGTTCTTGCGTCCCAAATGCTGGTAATAAAAGTTCACGAATATAAACCTTTCCACCGTAAGACTTAACAATGGATGTTTCTTGAATATCACGCAAACCACTCTTCCAAGACGACTCAGATGTAAAAAAGATATCCGGTTGAAGTAGGGCTAACACCGCGTGAGGACGATATTCGTCAATAATCACAACGTAATCTACAGCTTTTAAACAGCTCACTAATTCTGCACGAATTTCTTCGCCAATTAATGGAAAGTCTGGGCCTTTTAGTTGGGCATCAGAATAATCTGTAGATACGCCAACTACTAAAATATCCCCCAAAGATTTAGCTTCTGCTAAATATCTACAATGTCCAGGATTTAAGAGATCATAAGATCCGGTGGCAAAAACTATTTTTTTACCTTGTAAATGAAGTTTTTTACCAAGTTTTTGCAAATCTTTAAAATCAACTAATTTATCTGGGCGATTTTTATGTAACTTGACCTTATAGGCTTGGCTTTTTAAATGCTCGTGATGAAACTTTGACATCTTACGCTATTTGAGATACTTCTTCTTTCTGGACAGAACTTTCGGCAGGTTCAGCAGATTCTCGCTGTTCTTGTGGCAAAGGATTTTTCCAACTGGCATAATCGCAATCGGGATATCGACTACAACCATAAAATATTCTTCCTTTGGCTTTTTTAATTATAACATCCCCTATTTTGCATTTTGGACAAGTCATTCCAATTTTGTCTTGAAAACTTTGAATATGCTTACATTCTGGATAATTGCTACAACCTATAAACTTTCCATAGGGACCTTGTTTGAGTATAAGAACACCAGTTTCACAATCTGGACATTTTCCATAATCTTGTTTGACTTCATTTCCGTCGGCATCCATTTGAGCATCAAGTGGTCTGGCATATTTACATTCTGGATAACCAGTGCAACTTATAAATTTTCCATATATACCTAATTTATAAATCAGTGGTCTTCCGCATTCTGGACATTTTTCTCCGATTTCACCCAAGTTTGTAACGTCGTGCTTATTTAAAGTTTTTTCTTTTTCAACCAATTCTTTTTCAAATGGCTCGTAAAAGGCACGTATAAATGGAACCCACTCTTTTTTACCGTCGGCAATATTATCTAAGTCATTTTCTAAATCGGCAGTAAACTTGTAATCAACAATTTCTGGAAAATTTTCAACAAGAAGATCGTTTACAACATAAGCAACGTCAGTTGGAACAAAATAACGCCCTTCTTTGGTAACATATCCTCTACTCTGAATAGTAGAAATAGTTGGAGCATATGTAGAAGGCCTGCCAATTTCTAATTCTTCGAGAGCTTTAATAAGCGTAGCATCAGAATATCTTGCAGGAGGTTGTGTGAAATGTTGGTCTGAAAGCAAATTTGATAAATCAAGCTTTTCTCCTTCTGCAAATTCAGGAAGTTCGTTTAGAGATTCGGGATCTTCTTCTATTCCCATATGCTTTCCAACATACATCCAACCTTCAAAATTAATTACAGATCCGTTAGCACGAAACAGGTAGTCATTGCCAGACTTAATGTTTAAGGT
>DATIHK010000059.1:0-21275 GCA_035480775.1 Saccharimonadales bacterium (SeqCode)
GTATATATCCTATAGCTATTATAGCGGAAATAGCCGTAAAGTTCAAGTACTATGCTATAATCTTTCCGGACGTTTTGTCCAGTATATGATTGCAACAGACTTAAAAACAGGCAAAATCTTTAAAGAAGGCGACTTTCCATATGTCGTAGTTAAGTACGAGCATACAAAAACAGCTCGTGCTGGAGCTACAGTCAAAGTCAAAGCCAAAAACTTAGTTACCGGAGCAGTGCTAGAGAAAGGTTATATTGGTTCAGCTCGAGTTGAAGAGGCTGATGTAATTCGCAAAAATGCTCAATATCTATATAAAAACGGAGATTTTTATGAGTTTATGGATCCTGTTTCGTACGAGCAAATACATATGTCAGAAGAAGTAGTAGGGGACAATGCTCCATATTTGCTCGAAGGGGAAACTGTTCAAGTTTTGTATTTTGAAGATCAGCCAGTTTCGATAGATTTACCATTAAATATGGTTTACGAAATAACTTACACAGAACCTGGTTTTAAAGGCAACACTGTTTCAAACGTTCTAAAAGAAGCAACTATGCACAATGGACTCATTGCTAAAGTTCCAACTTTTGCAAAAATAGGGGACAAGGTTAGAATAGATACACGAACAGGCGAGTACGTTTCAAAAGCTTGACGACTTTGTCGTTTTAGACTGCTAAAAAAATTATGCAAATTCCAGTATATTTTACTCTTTGGTCATACAATATTTACTCTATTACCATATTCATTGCACTTGGTTTAGTAACTTCTGCGTTAGTAATCTGGTACGAAGGTAAGCGTGATGGTTTTGACGAAGAAAACATTTTTGACTTGTTTTTATCGTCAGTAATAGCTGGATTGCTTGTATTTATCATTTTTACAAAAGTTGCGATGTACCAATATTTTTGGACGCTTAGTTCAAGTTTGGTTAGCTCTTTTATTGTCGGATTACTACCGGTATTTATTTTTTCTCGCCTGTGGAAATGGTCAGTGTATCGTGTTTTGGATATATTTGTTATTTCATTTTGTATCGGAAGTTGTGTTCCAATTTTTGGATTCGTTTTGATTTACAAAAATTTATATGCATTATTTGGATTAGCTGGCTTTGTAGTAGTTTCATTTATATTTACTAAGCTTCGCGTAACCAGATATTTTTCTGGATTAATTTTTTCTATTTTCTTATTTTTACTAAGTATAGTAGGCATTATTTTCTTTAATAATGTGGAAAATTTAATAATTTATGGTATTCTTATTTCGCTCGGTAGCGTAAATATTTATGTAAGAAGAAAATCTCTTATGGCACAAGATAACTTACCCTCCAACTTAATAAACTCATTAAGACAACGACTTTTATCCAGAAGAAAATCACTTAAAGCCGAACAAAAACTGTTAGATGTTGAAGATGCTGCAATTATAAGTAATCGTAGTGATGATAATTCTGAGTCTATAGATGCCGCCATATTAGGCGATAGCCAAGAAGAAATTACTGATGCTAGAAAAACTTCAGTTTTAAGAGCTTTAGTAGATGTTCGAAGAGCTCTTGCAAAAATGCGCATAGGATCTTACGGAATTTGTGAAATTTGTGGTAATAAGATAGATCGTGCAAGACTCATGGCATATCCCGAAGCTACCACTTGCTTAGATGATGCTAATAAAAAACAAGCTTAAAAACCCACTAATACTATTATTGTCTGCTGTACTTGTTTGTTTGGTTTCTGTCTCTATAAGTCACTTCGTCATACAATCCGGAATTTATTTTGTCTACAACTGCAAATTTTCTCATTTTAACTTAATAGTTTTATATATTGCTCTAGCCTTAATTTCAGTTGCACTGGTAGATTTTATTAAGCACGAGCAAAAAGTCTTGGCATTTATTTTGGTAGGATCTGTTATTGGTGGAGTAGCGAGCAATATTTATGAATTTGGTCGCAACACCTGCATAGCTGATTATTTCAACTTTTTTGGACTTGTGCATTTTAATTCCGCAGACGTATTTATTACTCTGGGGGCACTTTTATTAGTTTTTAATTTAAAATTACTGGTATAATGTCTTAGATCGGTGGTGGTTAGCGTGGAAGAATCGAAAAAAATTGTGTTATTAGTTGAAGATGATCATGATATTTGCCTCTTATACTCTGAGGTACTGCAAGAAGCTGGCTATACCGTTTCTGACGCAGGGGATGGTAATTCTGGATTAAGAAAAGCAATTAATGAGCCTTGGGACATTTTACTTTTAGATATCATGCTTCCCGGGCAAGACGGTCTACACGTTTTAAAACACATCAAAGATCAAGACTCTTTGAAAAACAAGCCAGTTATATTGCTTACTAATTTAGGTAGCGAAAGCATTATTAGTGAGTGTTTTTCATTAGGAGCATCGGGCTATTTGATAAAATCAGAAATAACTCCTGATAAAATAGTTTCTGAAGTAAATAGTATTTTAAGAAAATAGTATGCATAAAATTTTAATCGTCGAAGACGAAACAAGTTTAAGAGAAATATACTCCGAAGTACTAAAAGATGCCGGCTATGGTGTTATTGAAGCAGGAGATGGAGAAACGGCTGAAACATTAATTAAAAGCGGAGATTGGGATCTGTTACTTTTAGATATAATGCTTCCAAAATTGGACGGTATGACAGTTTTGAAAGAAAAATCTCAAAATCAAATGCTAAAAGATAAGCCGGTAATTGTTATAAGTAATTTAGATAATGAAGATATTATTAAACAATGTATGGAAGGTGGCGCAAGCGGTTATTTAGTAAAATCCAACATTAGCCCTCAGGAACTTGTTGATAACGTCAACAAACACTTTACAAATGCTTGATTTAAAAATATTGTACGAAGATGATGACATTCTGGTTATCAATAAAGATGCTGGAATTGTTGTTAATACATCTCAGACTTCTCCACAAGGAACAGTACAAGAGACACTTGCCGATAAAATTGAAACAGATTCAGAAGACGAAGCCAGCGAATTTGACCAACGCACTGGAATTGTTCATAGAATAGACAAAGATACTTCTGGAATACTTTTAATTGCAAAAAATAAAGAAGCATTTATCGAGTTACAAAGACAATTTAAAGAACGCGAAGTAAAAAAAGAATATCTTGCGCTTGTTCTAGGCCAAATAAATGAGGAAGTTGTAGAAATTAATGCACCTATTAAGCGCCATCCATTTCACCGTACAAAACTTGCAGTAGTCGAAGGTGGCAAAGACTCTGTTACTAAAGTCGAGAAAATTAAAGATATTTTAAAGAATGGAGAAAAACTAACTTTAGTTAAAGTAAATCCGCTAACTGGTCGAACACATCAGATACGCGTACATTTAGCAGCGTTTAACCACCCGATAGTGGGGGACGAACTCTATTCCAGCACCAAGCAATACTATAAATGGCACGAGGTATTTGGCAGGCTAATGTTACATGCCTGCAAAATTGAGATAAGTCATCCCACTACTCATAAAATAATGATGTTTGAAGCACCTCTTCCTCAAGAATTTATAGATCTCTAATAATAATATATGTTAGACTCTGATTGAATGAAAAAGCGTCCTGCCCAGCGATCTAAAAGAGCCATGAGAAAAAGGCCCTTTAAATATAAGAGTTTAGTTAAAACAGCCACAGTTTTTTTGTTATTCGTATTTTCATTTACTTCTATTGTCGCGCTTTTTGCATATAAAAATGTGACAAAATCATTCACTTCCGCGTTATCTAATCTCGAACTTATTTCAGGAAACTCTGACATCTCAAAGCAAGATCTTACATCTGTAATGTACCTTTCGGTTGATAGCTTAACCGACCGTCCTGTTGTTGTTAATAACATTGTTATCACTTTTTTAGATAGTGATTTAAAAAAAATAGTTTCATACACAGTCGCACCAAATATTGTAGTTGACATATCTGGCAAGTTTGGACAAGAAGAATTATCTAAAGTTGTAGCACTTGGATCATTAGAAAATGATTCAGATCTTTCATCAGGAGTTGCATTGCTAGAAAAAACTATGACAAAAATCTTTGGTTACAAAATGGATCGTTACATCGTCGTTGATAAAAGTGTCGATTCCGACTTCACATCTTTTTTGACAACCGGAAATTCTAATCAAATTAAATTGCAAAATCTTACTAGTATTAAAGATAGTATGTATACAGATTTAAATGTGAAAGAGATGTTTGACGTTTATAGATTTGTTTCTAGTCTACCGGATGACCGTTTTACCACTACTAAATTAACCCAAGAAACTATTCAAAATACCGACGATATTGACAGCGATATTCAGAATTTAACTTTCGATTCCGCCATAGCAGGAGAGAAAAAAACTATTTCTATCTTAAATGGTTCAGACAAAGCAGGAATTGCTAACTTGAGCTCTCGAATTATTGCCAATATTGGTGGAAGAGTTATAGCCACCGAAAACGCAAATCATATTTATAAAAATGGAATTTTAGTTGTAGACGATCCAGATAGTGCCACGGTTAAAAATATTCAGAAAATATTTGGTTTTACCCAAGTTGTCAAAAAAGGAGCAGGGGATATAGACGAATCAACTTTAGATCGTGCCGATATAACCTTGATCGTTGGTATTGACATCGCAAATTCCTTGTGAGAGCATTAATGCATTGTCTCTCTCCTTTCTTCACCCCCGTCCCAAATTAGGGCGGGGGTTGTTGTGTTCTTAGGATGCTTTATTATATTTTGATACCTATACTAATTGTTTTTTTTGCATTAGTGCTTGTATTTAAGCGAGGTAAAAAAGCCGGTAAAAAACTAAATAATCTAAATGGACCTTTTGAAATTTTAGAAATTCAAGTTCCAAAAAATGACGAAGAAACTCACGATGTTAACGCTTCTGCGCTGGCAGCCGAAAACATGTTTGCATCATTGCACGGACTTTTACGCGAAGATTACCATCTGCAAGAGCATTTTTCATTTGAAATTGCCTCTGAAGGTGGAAGTGGAATTAAATTTTATGTGGTAGTTCCGGTGCATGTTTTAAAATTTATAGAAAGCCAAATTTATGCACAATATCCAACCGCACAAGTAAAGGTGGCAACTGATTACACTTCGCCAGAAGGATTATCAGAAGGGTTTTTAGAAATTGGTAATTTGTCATTTTCGCGTGAGCTCTTTTATCCAATAAAGACCTTTAGAGATTTTGAAACCGATCCACTTTCTGCTATAACTTCCGCACTGTCAGATGTTAACGCAAATGAGCAAATTTGGTTGCAATATTTAGTAAAACCTATGCCTGATATTTGGCAAAAAGAAGGCTATACATATGTAACTACAGTTAGAACAGGTGTTCCTGAAAGACAACCATCTTTTGTAACTACAGTTGCTGGGCAAGGTGTTAAAGAATTGACGCAAATTGTTTCTGGTGTTTTTACAAAGCCGTTTGTAAGTGATACTTTGACCGACAAAAAATTTCCTGAAAGAGCGAATACTAGTCAACCCAGACTTTCAGCTACTCAAGATTTGGAATTAAAATCTATCGAAAACAAACTTTCTAAGATGGGTTTTGAAGTTCAAATACGCATTTTTTCTCATGCTATAAACCCTGAGCGAGCGCAAAGTAATTTAAGGTCAGTAGTAGCTTCACTTAAGCAATTCTCAACATCTACACTTAACGCTTTAACATACACCTCTGCAGGTAATAAGACTTCTGCACTTGAGGAGTATCGCAATAGACTTATCGACTCAAATAAAACTCTAGTTCTCAATGTCGAAGAATTAGCTACAGTATTTCATTTACCTTCAGCGGGAGTCGAAACTCCGAACATATCTTGGTTGTATTCCAAAAAATCTGAACCTCCTTCTACACTTCCAGTAAAAGATTGTACATATATTGGTGAAACAATTTTTAGAAGTCAACGCGTCAAATTTGGAATGGCCAATACCGACGATCGCTTGCGCCATATGTATGTGATAGGGAAGTCGGGTACCGGAAAATCTACGCTTTTTGAAACTATGATTGCCCAAGATATTAAAAACGGCGAAGGAGTGGGAGTTTTAGATCCACACGGAGAAACTATAGATAAAATTCTTGATCATATTCCAGACGAAAGAATTGATGATGTCATTTATTTTGATCCATCTGATATTGAGCGCCCGATTGGGTTAAATTTGTTAGAAATGGAAGATCAAAGCCAAAAAAATCTTATGGCGTCTGCCTTGGTTGCCGCAATTAAGCATAATTTTGATTATTCTTGGGGTCCTCGATTAGAATATTTGCTCAATTACGCAATTTTGACTTTACTAGAAGTCCCAGGAACCACCATGCTAGGTATCACACGATTGATGGAAGATGACAACTATCAAAAATATATATTGCACCAAGTTAAAGATCCTGTGGTTGTAAAGTTTTGGGAGCAAGAATTTAAGCAAATGAAAGGCAACCAAAAGCTGGTTACTGAAGCTATAGCTCCTATTCAGAACAAAGTTAACCGCTTTTTAGCCTCGACAACTATTAGAAATATTTTAGGTCAAAAAAAGTCCAGCATAAATATTGCCGATGCGATGAATAATGGCAAAATTTTGTTGATTAATTTATCTAAAGGTAAAATTGGTAGTGATAATTCTAATTTGCTTGGTGCACTTTTAGTTTCACGTATTCAATTTATGGCGTTGCAGAGAGCAAAAATTCCATATGCTCAACGTAAACCTTTTTATTTGTATGTCGATGAATTTCAGAACTTTGCATCCGGAAGTTTTGAAGAAATTTTGTCTGAATCTCGCAAGTACAAGCTTGGCTTGTACTTGACCCATCAGTTCACAGGCCAATTGCCTGAAGATTTACTTAAGTCAGTTTTTGGTAACGTAGGTACTATTGCAACATTTGCGTTAGGAGCTCCTGATGCCAAAGTGTTAGCCAATGAGTTTGCTCCATACTTTGAGCAAAACGATATTATTTCATTAGATCGATTTAATATTTATGTAAAATTAATGATCGACGGCATGACCTCACTACCATTTTCGGCGCGAATCTTATTACCGTGGGAAGATAAAAGCGGTCTTATTCCAACTTATGATAATAAACAAAAAGTATTAGATAGAAGCCGAGAAAAATACGGAGTTGATCGTGAAGGTATTGAATCGAGAATAAATAAGTGGGTTGAAACTCCTTTTGATAAAGGTATGGCGATAGCTCAAGAAATTAAAGATAAGCAAAAAGCTCAACAACCAAGCCAACCTCCACAAAATCCACCATTACAGCCAGAAAAGCCCGTTGAAAGTACAGAAATGTCTGGTAGTATTGATTTGAGACAAGGGTAATTTGAATATGGAATCTGATATTAATCATCTAAAAACTTTAATAGACACACTCGAAAAAGATTTGAGAAAAGCTCGTGAGCTTATTAAACAACTTGAGACTGAAGTCGAGAAAAAACCATACAAAGACATTCCTGGAGTAGAAGGTACGTTCGATGGATTTGTAATGACTACAGATGCTGGCGAAAAAATTGATGTTCCTGCAAATTATGCTGCTAAAACAAAACTTTTATTTGGAGATCGACTTAAACTTATAGATGAAGAAGGGAAGAAGGTCTTTAAGAACATATCCAAACAGCCCAGAAAGCTTCTGGATGGAGTTCTGAACCGAAAAGAGGGAAAATGGTATGCCTTGACCGACAAAGGAACTTACCGAGTCTCAGACACTTGTGTTGAGTTTAATAAATTTAGTGTTAATGATCGCGTAACAGTAGCAGTTCCTGAAAGCAATTTTAATGCTCCGTTTGCTGCAATTGAAATAGAATCAAAAAAAGAACCTCTAAATGTGGAATTTGTTAAACCTACTCCATCTGCTCAGCCAGTTCAACACGTCAAGATTCTACACCCAAATGTGCCTAAGCCTGTTCAAAGCTTTAATAATGACAGACCAAAGAGACCAGCCAGACCTTCTAAGCCTTCTAATTCACGACCAGCTGAAAACTCTAGTAGAGAATTTGTGAGCGATTTACGACCTCAAGTTGCACCTGAAGTTAAACCGACAGCACAAACTCCATCAGATAAGGTAACAAACTTATTAGACGATGATGATTTAAGATAATTATTCTTCTAATTCTGGAAGTTCTAATTCGGGCTCATCTATAGAGCCTTTTTTAATATACGGTTTTACATCCTGGCGCATAGACTTAAATACTGGAACACTTGATTTTATTAGTATCTTTAAGTGCTTATCATTACCGTGCATAAAAGTTGCCGTTATCTCGGCTCCTTGAGACTTTGCTGAGTTAAGTTTATAAGCAAAATCGTTGTTAAGTTTGCCTAGCAAAATATCTCCGGTTCTGTATTTTTTAAAGAAACTTACGTGTTTTTTGTCGACTTTAATGGTAATTTCTTCACCTACCATAAAATCATCTGCTGTGATGCGTTTAGCTTCTATTTCTAGGTGAATTTCGGTGGTTGTTCCCGGTTCTTTTATTAGTGATTTAGGATTGACGTTTTCGGTAGTTTTTTCAAATTTTTTTTCAGTCGCAAGTTTGTAGTTTTTTAAAGCGACCGGATTGATTGGATCAACTTCGAGTACTTCTTTGAATATCTTCTTAGCTTTATTAAATTCTTTAACTTGTAGTAAAGCTCTTCCAAGTCTAACTTTTGCGTCTAGATTATGAGGATCTTTTTCAATAATTTCGTGATTTACAGTTATTGCTTCTTTCCAGTTTCCTTTGAGGGCATGATCAACGGCTTTCTTGGCTAAGAACGCCACGTTATTTTGCATGAGTAGTAACTTACCAAAAAGTCGAGCACTTAGCAAGTCCTTAAGAATATTTAGAGTGGGGGAATGGGTGAGGTAGAAAAAGCTGAATAATTTCCTGGTGCATAAGTTGGTGATCCTATTGCAGTACTAAAAGCGGCTTTGGAAGCGCCGGAACTTTCTATCCAATAAGAGCTACCGGCATCAGCATTCCAGTTGAACCACAAGATCGCCTTAAGTCTTGGATAGTTTGTGGGAATTTGCGTCGTCAATGTGTCTGTAATCCAGGTTGCTTTTTGACCAGCTCCGTATTCGTTTGAGGCAGTTTCTCCAATCATTAATGGTTTGGAAGGTGCTAAATCTGTAATAGTTTTATAACTGTTGTTTAGATAAGATACAGAAGGATTTGCATCTTTTCCTTTAAACACTTGTTCAAATGTTAAATACGAGGCGTTTTTGTTATATCCGTCTAAGCAAAGCCAGTCTACATAGGCGTCTCCGGGGTATAAATTAGCTAATGGTATAGAAACAGAGGTGTCAGTTGAAGAAATATTTGGACACCAAACCCAAGAAACATTTGTTGCAGGTGTGCAAGTACCATCTGGATGAAAAACTCCATCATCAACGCAATGAAATACATTCCAAACATGGCGCCACATCATAATATATTGACCAGGAGAGTTACCATTCTTAAGTTCACTCCAAGCGTACCAATTGCCATTCATTTCCCAGTCGAATCTCAAAAAGAATGGTTTACCCCAAGCTTTGGCGTCTTTAGCCCATTGAGCAATATAAGTATCATAAGTTCCACTACTTATTACTGAAAGTGCATAATTAGGCTGAGAGTAGATGGGAATTGCACTTGAATCTATTGAAGACCAAGACATTAATGGAATAGCTCCATGATTTCGAATTTTGTCAAAATCTCCCGGGTAAAATTTTTGAAAGTGTCCGTCTCCTATACCGACGTAGCCATTTTGACTTAATCGATGCCAATACTGGCCGTAATGTAAAATAGAAATCTTTTTACCCGTGTCAGTTTCAAATTTATCCCAGGTTGCACAATCTGTTGCTGCAGTAGTTGAACAGTCCCAAGGAGGATCTACATAGTTAACTCCTGTTGCAGGATTAATACCAAATTCTGATCCACGAATATATGCTCCCCAATACACAGACGGAGTTGGAGTCGGAGTTGGTACTGGCGTAGTAGTCGGCGTTGGTGTAGGCGTAGGAGTCGATGTTGGAGTAGGTGTCGGAGTCGGGGTTGGTGTTGGAGGTGATCCGGTTAAAGTGCAATCAGGATTAATAGTGCCGCAGCTCAATTGTGATGTAATAGCACCCGTACCAGAGCAATAAACAAAGCAATCGGTAGGTGTAGTAAATTTATAAACTTCTATTGCTAATTGCGTGGGATTTGAGACCGCTTTGTATACTGCTCCAGTCGGAGTATTAGGCCAAACTTTTACATAATCTTCTAATCCGTTATGGTCATTAATTAAATTACCATCACCGTTTGTGTCGAGCGGATAAGTTACATTTATTAAAGCAAATGATTCTATTGCTTCTGATAGATTTTGCAAAGTGGTTTTTTCTACTGAATCTTTGACATCTGATCTTTTTCTTAATGGATCTATTACTCTTATTGCTACAAAAGCTAAAATGCCAAGAACTCCGATTATTAAAAGTAATTCAATTAGAGTAAAGCCTCTATTATTAAAATTATCTTTTTTTAACGAAGACATTGTACTCAAAATTATATTATTTATGCTGGCAATATGATAGAGGAGCGTAGTTATTTAGTAGATTCGTACATGGCTATACAAGCAGCTACAGAGATATTTAAAGAGTCGACTTTGTTATTTTGACGAAGCTTTACTAGTGTGCCAAATCGCAATAAATTTGTCGGAAGTCCGTCTGCTTCATTTCCAAAGACTAATGAGAAAGGCGTTGTAAAAGCTTGCTTTTCTACAAAAGTATTAGCAGTTTTAGTAAATAAATACAGGTTATTAGTGTATTTATTGGCGTATTCTTCAAAATCATTAAAATATGAAAAATTTACTTGAAAAACAGCTCCCATTGAAGCTCGCACTGCCTTTGGGTGAAAGACATCGACCGCTGGTCGAATTATCGCTATGTCATTAAATCCAAATGCCAGCATAGTACGCATAATTGTTCCAATATTGCCCATATCTTGAGGATTTACTAAAACAAGATGATTTTTATTTTGTTCGATAGGGGATTCAAACTTGTCAAAAATTCCCACCGCTAAGGTATTTTCTTTTGGAGACATTTTATTGATTTGGTTGGTGTCTATTTCGCAAGGAATTTTATATAGTTTTGTTAGTTCTAAAATTTTTGAAACTCCGCGATTTTTACCAGCTCGAGAACTTATATAAACTTTTTTTACAGACTTATGCTTGTTTTGGAGCAACTCTATTGTAGGGAAGACACCCATTGTATATGAATCTTTATGTTCTTTTTTGTAATTTTCAATCATTTTTGTACTCCCAATGAGACGCGCTGCGTCCTCTGGCACATTATACAGGTTTTTGGTAATATATTAACCGTGAGTGGACATTCCAAATGGGCAACACATAAAAGAGGTAAAGCCATTAATGACTCTAAAAGAAGTCAAATTTTTACAAAATTAACCAGAGCAATTACAATTGCAGCTCGAGATGGAGGGGGAGATCCTGATGCCAATCCAAAATTGAGACTAGCATTAGAAAAAGCTCACGATGCCAGTATGCCTAAGGAGAATATTCAAAAAGCTATTGATAAAGGTACTGGCCGCGCCGAAGGAAGCAGCTATGAAGAAATAACTTATGAAGGTTATGGACCTATGGGAGTAGCATTTATGGTTACCACGGTCACGGATAATCGCAATCGTACTGTTTCTGAATTGCGTAATATTTTTAGTCGTCATGGAGGAAGTTTAGGTTCTGCTGGAAGTACTGCATATATCTTTAATCCTGATCCAGCAAATCCATCTTTTTATATTGATATCGAAGAGCAGGGAGTAGCTGACTCTTTAAATAACTTATATGATGCGCTAGACGATCAAGAGGATGTTCAAGATATTCACACCAACTTTAGAGTACCAGAGTCGGAGGGAGAGTGACGTTACACGTCTTTTCGAGGGTAAAAAAGTGATTGTACTCGGAATAGATCCGGGGACTGCTAAGATGGGATATTCAGTCATCGAAGTTTCCGCCACAGGTAAAAACATTAAACTTATAAAATCAGATGTACTTATTACCCATCAGGATTTGTTAATGCAGAATCGCTTGAAGTTTTTATACCGAGAATTAACAGCAATTGCTAAACAATATTCGCCATCTGTAATGGTAATTGAGCGCATCTTTTTTAACGTTAATGCTAAGACAGCAATTCATGTAGGTCAAGCTCGCGGAGTAGCACTTTTAGCTGCAGCTGATAAAAAAATGGAAGTTTTTGAATACACTGCATTAGAAGCTAAATTTATGTTGACTGGCTACGGACGTGCGGATAAAAAACAAATGCAACAAGCTGTGATGGAATTGCTTGATTTAGATTCCATCGTGAAGTCTGACGATGCCAATGATGCTGTGGCTATGGCGATCTGCTATGTACAGAAAGGTTTACTTGGTGGGGGTACCAAAGAGTGACGTTTCACGTCTTTTTGAGGATACAAAAATGAAATTCGAACTGCAAAGAAAGCACAAATTTTTAATTCATTCTTTGTTAATTGGAGCTCTTGTTTCTTGGTTTTCGTTCGATTCGGGTGTTCATAGACCAGCAATATTTATTTTGGCTGTTACCCTGGTTATAGTTGGTGTTTTTGTAGCCCAGTATCCTAACATCAATCTGCGCAATTATTTTATGAACGTTCTTTTACCGATTCATTTGGTTCTGGGAGCAGTTCTAAGTCTAGTTTACTTTCCCAATATTGCCTTACCGCTAAAGCTAATTGGATTTATTTCATTTACAATATTGTTTTATATCGTTTTGCTTATAAATAATGTTTTTCTGGTGGTAGAGGAGAGAACTGAAACAATTCCACTTTATCGAGTAGCTGTAACTTGGAGTCAAATAATTTTAATCGTCGTTGCCATTCCATTTTTTGCCGGAGTTTTTAAATTACCAGTAAATACTTTTTATCAAAATATTATCGCCGCGTTTTCTTCATTTTTATTTTCGTTATATTTAATTTGGTCAGTTAGATTTGATAAAGATGTAAAAACGTTAGAAGCAGGGGAGAAATATCTTACTAGTTTATTCATAGCCTTTGGAGTATTGATTTTTGGAGTAAGCTTTTCGTTTGTTCCAACCGAGTCCTTCTTGAGAGCCTTGTTTGTTTCATCAGTACTGATGTTCTTTTTGAGCTACTTTCAAAATCATTTTAAAAATTCGATTACCAAGAAAATTGTTACCGAATATTTATTAATTTGTCTCTTCTTTTTAGTACTTTTGATTGTCTTCACGCCATAAAAAAGGGTAGTGGAGTAGGTGAATAAGCAACCTATAGTGAAGAGTGCTAAACATCTACTCATGCTATAGGACGTTTGTCATACTTCTTACAATAAAAGCGACGTGTCTAGCCGTGATAATACAACAATCATTGTTATAATGTAGGTTTGTCATATATTTCTGGAAGTTTGTCATACATCCTTCGGTGGAGGAGTGTGGATAACGGTCTAGAGCCACATCTGCGGGATTTAATGCTAATTAAGTGCTTGAGGCAAATCCGCAGCAATTTATTTTATTTATTAATTAATAATTAAATAAATACAATTTAATTCATATTAAATTAATATCTTAATTCGGGAATAAATACTCCTCCCTCTTATTTAATATCTCTTATTACCAGTTATTTGTGTAGCGCGCTGATCACAGCATGAGATGTCGTTAAACATACATTATACGACGTTGTACGTATTTCAAAGTTTCAATTCCCTTCTATTATTTGTATTAATTATTTTTAAAATTTTATTTAGTTTTATTTAATTGTTAATTAATTTTAATTACTTCTCTCTTTGTATTAGTTTCCCTATTAGTTTCTTTCTTGGATTTGTTTACTTCACTATCTGCGGGTTTTACCCTCGCATAGGTTTTGGTCTACATAAAATTAGTGCATATCCTACCTTTTGTTGGTATGACAGCTACAATCAGGCATGAGCTTCTAGAATGCCCTACAATCAATTTGTTTGAGTTAGATGATTATTTATACCTTTGATATAATCAAAAAAACTGGCGGGACCTTATAGAAAGGACTTTTCATGTCTTATGACAAGAGCTATGTGTTGGCGGTTTTTGATACCAACAACCAAACTTGGTATGCCCGGGTTGTAAACGAAACTGTTCATGTTGGTGACACACTGGATGTAACTTTGTTGACACAATCTTTGTCGTCGGCTGAATTGGGATTTGGTAATTATCAACATGTAGGATCGGCCAATAGCGAGAAAGTCATGATTGGTGCTTTGCGTAAGGCTCCGAACGTGGTTATTGTAGGTCAGATTCGTGACAGTCGTGGTATTGTCCAAGCTGTTCCAAAGGAATGAATTATAAGAACGACCCAGAGCTGCTATTTTGTCCGGCAGTTCTGGGTCTGTGTTAATATAGCAATATGCCACGATCCTCTATGCAATCAAATCTCGCGGAATTGATGATTAGATATCTTGAATACTGCGAAATCGAAAAAAACCTCTCTCAAAACACTATCAAGATGTATCACTTTTATTTATACGACTTTATGGATTGGGCACTCGCCTACTTAAAAAAAGAAAAAATAACTCCACAAGATTTAGATTACGAATTAATTAAAAAATATAGACTAGATTTGAATCGCCGCATCAGCTCTAAATCGCATGAAGGTTTTAAGATGTCGACACAAAAGACCTTTTTGGTTGCAGTGCGGGCTTTTTTAAAATATTTGATCGTCGAAGAGCAGCTGGAAGTTATCTCCCCTGATCAAATTATTTTAGGTAAATCTGGTGACCGAATACCCAAAGTTTTAGAAGAAGACCAAATGAAAAAGCTCTTTGAGGTACAAGATTTGAACAAACGCTCGGGTTTGCGCGATCGGGCGCTCTTGGAAACTCTTTTTAGTACCGGTTTACGCGTGAGTGAATTGTCTAATTTAGATGTATCGGATATTAATTTGAATACTGGTGAGTTTAGTGTTATAGGAAAAGGTCGTAAGGCTCGCATAGTTTATTTAAGTCCTTCGGCTATTGATTGGTTAAGAAAATATCTTCAAACTCGTAACGATTCTTATTCCCCACTCTTTTTAAGATATAGCGGTAAACATATGGAAGAGCAAGACTTTGAAGGAGATTCTTTGCGCCTCACTCCGCGCAGCGTTCAGCGTTTGATCAAAAAATATGTTCTACGAGCTGGAATAGCTGTTGACGCTACTCCGCATACGCTTCGCCACACTTTTGCGACCGGATTACTGCGAGAAGGCGCAGATTTGCGCTCGGTACAAGAACTTTTAGGTCATTCCAATGTTTCAACGACTCAAATTTATACTCATGTTACCAATAAACAGCTCAAGGACGTGCATAAAAAGTTTCATAAAGATGTAGAGTGACGATTGCAACGTCTTTCTTCGTTTCACTCAGAAATGAACAAAACAGCCCCACAGCACGAGAAAAATCTCTGTATGCTGTGAGGCTGTTGCTGTAGCGCAGTTTTCAAACTACCGCATTCGGAGTGAAATCCAAATCATTCCGGCGGAGATTAGAACAAGAACAGCCAAAACCAGTGTATTTCGCCGAGCCAGACGTTGAAGGGCTTTTGTAAATACTTCCCGATCGGCGCGAGCATCTGATGGATAACCAAGGTTTAGAACTGTTCCCACAAAGTTATCAAATCCATAGGCTATGTCGGTCAAAAAGTTTCCGACTGCTGGAATCAAGATGACTGGGCTAACAACCAAAACCGCAGAGTCCACAAAAGCTTGATAAATATATTCTTTAGCCAAACTTCTTGTTTCAATTTTCTCGACGATCTTGTTTTGTTCTTGAACTGTGCCGTGAATACTGTTTCCCATCATAAGTATGTCGGCGACACCAACCAGCACTGCCGCTAAAATCACTTGAAATGCGGTGTAGTTGAACAAAATCGCCAGATTAATCGCCGCGCCGATGCCAAATATCATGTCCATCAAAAAGTAGGTACTAATTCCTTCGAGCTGATTTGCGACACCTTTGCCGATGAGCCAGGAGGCTGGAAAAGACAGCAAAACGGTCCAAAAGAACAACCAAAACAGATTGGCGTTTGGCCCTTCCACTTGCATGGCAGCGTACTTGGATGTACTTAGAAGCATTACCAGGCCGATGAAAACGACCAAAGCTGTTGGACCCCATTCCCAGAAACGACTGCGTGAGGATGACATTGTTTACCCTTTCTTAGTATGTGATTGCTATCGGATTTATGAGATTATACCTTGCTATGGGTTTAGAGGCAATTCGCTCGCCTATTTTAATAAAGCTACATCGTGTGAAGTACTTTCGTGCATTCCAGCGCTAGTTATTTGTATAAACTCAGCCTTTTCCCACAATTCGGGTATATTATGTGCTCCGGCATAGCTGAAGCCTGAACGAACTCCTGCTACCATGCTGTCGACAACATGTTCAACTGGGCCTTTATATGGAACAAATGCGGCTACTCCTTCCACGTGTTTAACGTAGTTGTCACCTTTGTCGGTGCCGTCTTTTAAAACTTGCTTTTCTTTTTCGACTTGTGAAGTCGAACCATTATATTCTTTAAACATTCTGCCGTTTACTTCTATTATTTCGCCTGGAGCTTCGTCTGTTCCGGCAAATTGTGAGCCAATTACAACTGCGCAAGCACCGCAAGCGAGACCTTTGACTATATCTCCGGAATTTTTGGTTCCGCCATCGGCTAAGATAGTTTTTTTAAATTCGCGCGCCGCTCTTGCCGTATCTAATAACGCTGTTACTTGAGGAACTCCAAAACCGGTTACAATTCTAGTTGTACAGATACTTCCTGGACCTAAGCCTACTCTCACGCTATCTGCTCCGGCTTTGAACAAATCTTTTGCTCCATCGTAAGTGGCTACAACTCCAGAAATAATGGCAACTTTATCGCCAAAACGTTGCTTCATTTGAGATGTGGCGTCTAAAGATTTTTGCATATGGCCGTGAGCAATATCCAAAGTCAAAATTTGTGCTCCAGCGTTTACCAGCTTCTCTGCTCTATCCATAAATCCGTTTTTACAACCTATGGCTGCAGCTGCAATAACTTTAGCTGCTTTTATTTTAGAAATCTTTTCAGCTTGCACTTCTGCAGTATCAAATCGAGGTAAAAATCCCAACCCACCGAGTTGGCCTATTTTTATAGCCATTTCTAAGCCAGTAACAGTGTCCATGTTTACAGTTATTAAAGGAAGCTTGATTTTTATATTGGGAGTTATATTTGTTTCAAGGTCTACTTCTGATCTAGACCCTATTAGTGAATGTTTGGGCACTAACAACACGTCGTCATATGATAATGCTAACTTGATTTCACCTGACACGTGCTTTATTTTAGCATAGATTTTAAGGGGTCAAAGCTTTTTCTGTGTAGATCGCTGGGGCCATATTTTTGGAGCATTTGAATATGAAACTCGGTTCCGTAGCCTTTGTGACGATCAAATCCGTAAGGCTCATATTTTGGATTATGGTGCAACTCGCTCATTAAATTATCTCGAAAAACCTTAGCTAGTATTGATGCTGCGCCAATTGTAACGCTTTTTCTATCGCCTTTTATGATATTTGTTTGAATTTGTTGTGGAAATTTTTTGATCGCAAAGGCGTCTGTTAAAATGTATTCTGGCTTAACATGTAGATTTTGCACTGCATTGTAAAATCCCAGCTGAGTTGCTTGTGCAATACCTATTTCGTCAATTAGCGCGGGCTCAATTGATTGAATTGAGTAAGAAATTACTACTTTATACAAGAAATTGCTTAACTGATCTCGTTTTTTCGGATTAATTAACTTTGAATCTGTGATTTGCGTGTAAGGTTTAAATTCTTCAGACACGACGTCGTTATTTGTTAGTTCTCTCAAGTTGTGTGCATTCAAAATTACTGCCGCAATTACCATTGGTCCAGCGAGGCATCCCCTACCCACTTCATCGACTCCAGCAATTAAGTTGATATTTTTAGACAAAAGATCTTTTTCGTACTGAATATTGGTCACATCTAGATAATAACAGATAAAAAAAGACACCATTCTTGCTAGAGTGGCGTCTTTGTGGTACGTTCTTGTGGATGGTTTACTCGAATCATTAAAGCTCTAACAGCCCAGATTAGTTGCCTTGATGCCTGAATTGCTTTGAAGCGACTCCAATCTGCGTCGGTAAAGTCTTGAGTCTTTTTGTTGCGGCGTAGCAGCCTTACATACATCTTGAAGGCATTAAACTGCTTTGCATTCAATCCAAAGTCTTTTGCGACATCATTTACCAGCTGCTGTGGAAACATAACGAGCTCCTTTAGTTGTTTATAGAGAATTTATGGCGATTTGTCAAAAAAGTTGCCGCGTCACAGTCTATGGGTTATAATGTCGTAAGTTTAACATAACCTATACGAGGAACCTATATGCCAAAACAACCACTTACGTTGACGTTTGTTGTCACAAACCCTGATTTGATGAAGCAACTGGCAGCAAAAGATCGGGACGTAGTTGTTTTTTACAGCGATGATGCTGACGAACGCGGCATAAGCTATTGGGCTCATTTATATTGTAAAGATGCTTCTATCGTCGAAAAGGTTTGGGATGCCTTGCGTTTATATAAACCAATTGGTGTGCAACCTCCCGAACCAGATTTTGCTTGGAATGACACTTCATCAGAGTTGATTAGAAAGCTAGAACATTATTTTGAGGTAGATGTTTCTTGGATGATCTGAACAATTGATTAATAAGTATTAGTTGCACCGATCGTAATGTCACAAGCCGCTTCTCTTTCTATGAACACCTAGGAAGAGAGGCTGGCTTTATCTACAGCTTCTGAAACTATTCGTATAGCTTCATCAATATCTTTGACACCTTCAATTTTTCCACCTGCAGCGCGTTTATGTCCCCCACCGTTGAGTAGCTTAGCTATTGGTATGCAATCAAATTCTATTTCGTGCGATCTAAGGCTAATTGTATAGCTTCCTGGAGTTTCTTTTTCTCTTATAAAGCACGCAAAATTAATGCCTTTGAGTTTTTTAAGAATTTCTGGAATAAAATTTAAAGTTCCTTCGTCAACATTAAGTTCTTTAATATCTTTTTGAAGAATATATGAGTAAGCGAATTTTCGTTTTGTATCAATTTGGATATTGGCAAAAATTACAGATTCAGCTTTTAAAGATTCAAGAGTGGAATTGTAAGTGAGGCTCCAAATGTTTCGAAAAAGATCCACGCCTTTATCCATCATATCTGCAGTATCTCTCAATGCTTTACTAGAGGTGTTACTATGCTGAAAAAATCCGGTGTCAGTTAAGATTCCATATGATAATTTGTTTAGTGTTTGCACATCTAAGTCAACTTTCCAGATTTTAAATAAATCATATAATACTGCGCAGGTACTGGAAGCGTTTTCATCGACATAATTTATATCTGCATAAAAAAGATTTGAGGGATGGTGGTCGATATTAACTTTTTTAATGCTAGATGGAAATGTAAAATCCAGTTCTGACGCCAGATTTCTTATATTTTGGGTGTCCAGACATACCAGCAGATCATAATCTTCGAAATTAATGTTGTTGGGGTGCGTTTTTTCTCTTATAAACGATACATCAAACAATTCTTTTGTATCTTTAGGAATTGATTTACCAAACGTAATATCGTATTTTTTTCCAAGTGAAATGGCATATTCTCTTAAAGATAAAACCGAACACAAAGAATCATAATCGAATCTTCCATCCATGCAGGTAATTATGCTTTTTGCTTGTTGTAGCGCTGAAAGAACTTCTTCTGGAGTATTATTATTCTGCATCTTCGGCTGTGTCCCCTTCTAGGACTTCATTCTGCTCAACAAATGCTACCGAGGTTACTTTGTCGTTGTCGTCTAATCTTATTAAGTGCACACCCTGAGTTGCTCGTCCTAGCAAAGGAATTTGTTTGCTAGACAATCTAATTATTTTGGCGCTGTGGGTGGCTATTAACAAATCGTTATCTTCTTTGACTGTTTGAACTTGTGCTGCAACTAGTTTGCCGGTTTTTTCGGTGACTTTGTAAGTCAAAATTCCGGTGCCTGCGCGGTGCTGCACTTTGTATTCATCTAAACTGGTTTTTTTGCCGTAACCCTTTTCTGTAACCACTATAAGATTACTTTTATTGTCCGATTTGGAAACTGTTACTGCTCCTACAACTGAATCTCCGCCTTTTGCTAATTTTATTCCTCCAACTCCTGCTGCTGCTCTTCCCATGGCTCTTATGTCGTTTTCAGAAAATCTAATTGATTGGCCTTGAGCTGTAGTTAACATTACATCGTCGTTTCCTGCTGATAGTTTCACATACGAAAGATTGTCTCCGCCCTCTAGCTTAATGGCTAATATTCCAGCTGATCTGATATTGGCGAAATCTTCCATAGATGTCTTCTTAACTACACCTTTTTCGGTTACAAAGACAACAAATCCTTTTCCACCTTCTATTGTATCTGGATCTACAGGCAAAAATGCTTCAAGTGTTTCGTCTTGTGCGATATTTAAGAAATTAACAATGGCAGTTCCTTTGGCAATTCTGCTTGATTCTGGAATATCCCAGATGCGAAGCTTATAAACGCGGCCGGTGTTGGTAAAGAAAAGTGCGTAATCGTGCGTATTGCACGTTCGTATGACAGAAACTTGGTCTTCTTCGCGCAGTGACTGACCAGAAACTCCCTTGCCTCCCCTACCCTGTTTGCGATAAGTATCTTCTTTAAGTCGCTTGATATAGCCGTTGTTAGAAATAGTAATAATACAAGTTTCTTCGGCGACTAAATCTTCGTCGGTTAACTCCCCTACTTTGCCTTTGACTACTTTAGTTTTTCGGTCATCTCCGTATTTTGCCTTTAAGTCTAGCAATTCTTTGCGGACGACTTCGATAATTCTTTTTGGAGTTACTAACAGATCCTCGTAATCTTTAATAGTTAGCTGGATTTGCTTGAGCTCGTCTTCGATTTTTTGGCGTTCAAGTGCGGCTAAGCGGCGCAACTGCATATCCAAAATGGCTTGCGCTTGAATATCACTAAAGTCGTATATTTTGATCAATCCGGCTTTGGCTGCGTCGGCGTCTTTACTCTTGCGAATCAAGGCAATTACTTCGTCTAAAATATCGAGTGCTTTTTTAAGTCCTATCAAGATATGCTCTCGCTCTTTTGCCTTTTTGAGTAAGTAGATAGTTCTTCTGATTACAATTTGTTGTCTATGCTTGATAAATTCGGACAACATAGCCTTTAAGGTAAAAAGTTTTGGTTCGTTGTCTAGAAGAGCAACCATGTTGGTGTTGAAGGTGCTTTGTAGCTGAGTGTATTTAAAAAGTTGGTTTTGTACTTTTTTAGGCATGGCGTCTTTTTTGAGCTCGATCATAATCCTCATTCCTTCGCGGTTAGATTCGTCGCGCAAATCTGAAATGCCTTCGAT
>DATIHK010000060.1:0-4381 GCA_035480775.1 Saccharimonadales bacterium (SeqCode)
CACAACGCTGATACGCGAAAGTGCGCAGAATGGGTCAAAAATAAATTTGAACAAGCAGGACTTGAAAACTCGCAAATTTTAGAAACAGGCGGTCAACCAATTGTTTATGCAGACTACTTACACGCTGAAGGACACCCAACTGTTTTAGTTTATGGTCATTACGATGTGCAATCGCCAGATCCATTAGATGAATGGAAATCAGCCCCTTTTGAGCCAGAAGTCCGAGATGGTAAATTATATGCTCGTGGAGCAGATGATAATAAGGGGCAGTTTTTTGCGCACTTAAAAGCTTTAGAATTACTTATTCATACAGATAAGCGTCTTCCAGTGAATGTTAAATTTATGGTCGAAGGTGAAGAAGAAATTGGCGGCGTCCATTTGGATTCTTTTATTGAATCGCACTTAGATTTATTAAAAGCCGATGTTTGTTTAATTTCGGATTCACATTCGTTGTCGGTTACACAACCGTTAATTAATTATGGTTTGCGCGGATTGGTTTACACAGAGCTAACTTTGTCTGCACTTGATAAAGATGTTCATTCAGGAGAATTTGGAGGAAACGTACCAAATGTTGCAATCGAACTTGCAAATATAATTTCAAAATTAAAAGATCCAGTAACTCAAAAAGTATTAGTTGATGGATTTTATGATAACGTTCGTCAAGTTTCGCACGAAGAAATGCACCAGCTTGAGCACTCGCCCTTTACTGAGCGTTTCGTTTTAGAAGAAACCGGAGCCAGTCGTTTAATAGGCGAAGAAGGTTTTCTGCCACCAGTTAGAATGGGTGCTCGTCCTACATTGGATGTAAATGGAATGAGTAGTGGATATATTTTAGAAGGATCCAAGACTATTATCCCTTCTAAAGCAATGGCAAAAATAAGTTTACGTATTGTCCCAAATCAAACATCTGCCGAAATTGCCGAAAAGTTTACTAATTTCGTAAGAAAAATTGTTCCACGATATGTTAACTATATTGATGTAAAAATTTTAAGCACAGGAGAACCAATTTTAATGGATATTTCTAGCCACTTTTTTAAACACGCTGAAACTGTTTTAGAAGAAGTTTTTGGCAATAAACCAGTTTATGATTTAAGTGGTGGAAGTATTCCAGTAACGGCGACTCTCAAAAAATTACTTGGAATCGACAGTATATTAATGGGATTTGGTTTGCCCGACGACGGTTTACATTCTCCAAATGAAAAAATGGATGTTGAAATGTTTTATAAAGGTATTAAGTCTTCAACGCTTTTCTTTAGAAGCTTAGGATTATAGTATTGACTTCTGACCAGCATCTGTAGTTATAATTAGATATAGCTAAAAAACGCCCTTTATTTGATCTAAGTTCTAATGGTTTTGCTTCATCCCTTATTGTTATTGCGGTTGCAGCTCTAATTGTTGGTCTAGTTTTTGTAAATAAAGATTCTATAACCCGACAATTATCAGGTACGAACAATTTGTTAGGCACCTCATCTGCTGAATTCGTTTTAGTAACTTCCACTGATTATGCCAATCAAGAAGGTAGTGTTGTGAGTGTAGGCCCTTCAAACTTATGGATTGGAAACGGCTCATCTAATACATCTTATCTGGGTTTAATTTTCAGTGGTTCATCAATTCCAGCGGGTGCAACAATTAATTCAGCAGTTTTACAAGTTACTTCAAGTCAAGATCAACGGATTTCGGTTAAAATAAGTGCGTATGCTGAGAATAATAAAAATCCAGCACCATACTCGACGTCTTCTGGTCCTGGAAGTCGTAGTCTTACGACTGCATTAAATAAATATTCCGATAATGTTAAATGG
Source organism: Saccharimonadales bacterium (SeqCode) (assembly GCA_035480775.1). GTDB lineage: Bacteria > Patescibacteriota > WWE3 > UBA101185 > UBA10185 > DATIHK01. The sequence continues at coordinate 1,800 of DATIHK010000060.1, forward strand.
AATATTAATCAAAATTATACTTATGACGTAACACTTCCTGTTAAAGAATTAGTTGCGTCTTCTAACTCAGATTTATCGGCAATAAATTTAGTTATTAAGGGGAATGGTGCTAAGTGGGGTAGAAAATTTATTACCAGTGCTGCTAAATTGAAGATTACTTATTCGACTGTTTCGGCAACTCCCACACCAACGCCTACATTAACCCCGACTCCAACTCCTACGGCCACACCAACACCAAGTTCAACTCCAACGGTTACTCCCACGCCTACTCCAACTCCAACTGCTACGCCAACACCAACTGCAACACCTACAATTACTCCGACTCCTACAGTGACTCCAACTCCTACTCCAACCTCTGGAGATGTTCCAGGTGGAAGAACAGGTATTCCTTGGGTAGATAATGCTCCGTTGGCCGCATCGTTTGGAGTTTGGGATCCGGCAAATCCAATCTATGCTGCAGCTGGTCCACAAAAATATCCTACTTGTACTAAAGCTTTTCACGATACTTATTTTGTAGTAGGTCCAGATGGCAAAAAATATCCAACTTGGCATCCTCCTGTAGCTGTTGATCCATCAACTGGAATTAAATGTTCATTTGGACATGATCACGGTCGCGATCCACACTTGTCAGGGTTGTGGAATCAAGTTCAGAACTATATGTATTATGATGCAAACCACAATGTAGCTATGGATGCAGATGAGCAAAAGTATGCTGGATTAGCTTTTGGGTATGCTAATGAACAACTCGATGCGTATTGGACAAGTAAAGGCATTATGTCTATGCGTCATGAAGATCATGTTGGACACAAAGTTGAGTATGGAAATGGAGAAGTCGATGCTGGTACTGACCAATTTGATGCCAGTACAACTGGAGGGGTAGTAGTACCAGTAAAAAATCCAACTGGCGCTACTAAATGGCTAAATAGTGGAGCACGTTGTTACTACCTATCCAAAATTCACCAAGGAGTTAGTACAAAAGACGCTTTTACAAATAATTTACACGAAATTCAATATTTTACGAGCTGTACAGGGCCTACATCTGATTACGATTTTAAGACAAGTACCATTATTATGGGTAAATTTGGAGCTTCAGGTGAATTCACCAATTTATGCGATGCTTTAGGTGATAGAACTACTCCAGTAGTTTTAGGTAAAGACTCTATGAATCAATCATGGCCTGGAACTCGCACAGATGGAGCTAGAAATATAAATCAACGCAGTTGTATAGAAAACTATTTCTTAGTTCCACAAGGCACATTCTCGATGAACATGTATGAAGCTTGGAGAGCTGATAATTATATTCATAAGCCCGATGGGTCAACCATTTTATATCAAACAAACTTTTTTGATGTTGAAGATGCCAACCGATATTATTACCCAGGTCAGCCAAACAATGTTGGTTATTCGATGAATTTGTGTTACGAAGTGCTAGCTAATGGTAGCCGAGCACATTCGGGGGTTTGTGACTATGCTACAAACTATGGCGCAATTCAAGGAATAACCTGGAATGATACTCGCTCTGCATTTAAAGGATTACATAGAGGTTTGTATTTCCAGCCTGCAGTTATTACAAACTCTGGTGGTCCGTCAGCTTGGTATACCGATCCATTTGGTCAAAATGCGAGTACAACTCCTTTTACTGGATCAATAAGACAGTTAGTTTCTAACAAAAATGTTGATCATGGTAAGCTTGGTACAGTTGACCCAAGAGTAGTCGATCACGAATATGACAATGGTGAGGGAACAGTTCACGCTCCTAACTAATATTTAATAACAACATCCGTCTTTTAATCCACAATTCTTACAGATAGCCGATCTGGAACCTTTAATAGCGTTCATTAACTTCCCACAGTTAGGACAATCTTGCATAAGGATTTTGAGCACGTTTGTATGATATCATTTTTATGCGCTGTAATTTATGCGGATTTTTGTGTATAATAGCGCGGTAAATAAGGAATTTGCCTTAATTTTTAGTTAGCACACTTCGCAAGCGTTTTATATTATACGTTTGCTGCATGAGGGGGCGTAGCTCAGTGGTAGAGCACCTGGCTTTTAACCAGGGTGTCGTGGGTTCGATCCCCACCGCCCTCACCATAAAAATATGAAAAAAGTTGATAAAACAGATATAGACGAATTACAGGAAGCCATTCTAAAATTTGTTTCAGAGCGCGATTGGGATAAATTTCAAGATTTGAAATCTTTAGGCATCTCTCTATCTTTAGAATCAAATGAATTTTTAGAGCATTTTCAGTGGTTGAGTGATAAAGAAGTAAAAACAGTTAAAAACGATCCCAGAAAAAAACAAGAACTAGTAGAAGAATTAAGCGATATATTATCTTATTTACTTATTGCAGCTTCAAAATTGGAAATGGATATTTCTAAAGAATTTTTAAATAAACTTGAAAAGAATAGAAAAAAGTATCCACTCGAAAATTTTTCAAAGAAGTTAAGCCGATCAAAAGATAATAAGATATATCAAAAATTACGAAAAGAATGGATGTCCAAAGGAAATAAGTGATAAAAGCAATTTGTTTCGATTTAGACGGAGTATATTTCACTCCACAAAGTTTTCAAGATTTTAA